>NZ_AZVA01000003.1:0-197162 GCF_000513975.1 Paracoccus sp. J55 | reverse complement strand
TGCTGGTTGCTGGTTGCTGGTTGCTGGTTGCTGGTTGCTGGTTGCTGGTTGCTGGTTGCTGGTTGCTGGTTGCTGGTTGCTGGTTGCTGGTTGCTAAGAGCATTCCAACCGCGCGAATGCCGTCAAGACTTGGCGCCCCCCGGGTCATCGGCGAGGAAAGGCCGAGCAAGGCGCCCGCTCCAGCATGGCGCTTCAGGTCGGGACACCGGGAAATCCGGGGCCCGAGACGGGCGTGGCTGAACCGCCGCAGCCGCGGCCTCCGGATGGCGGACCGGCAGCCGGATCATCTTCCGGCGATGCGCGGGACCGCGCGCCCGGATCGTCAGGAAGGCCTTGGCGGAAAGTTCGCCAGCCCCGCGCCCGCCCTAGGCCGCCAGCCAGGTGCCGACGCAGACGCCCCGCGCCCCTCGCCAGGCTCGCCGAGCCCTTGCCGTCAGGCGCGCTGTGGCGAGAAGCTCAGGCCAGCATCCCGGGATCGTCGCCAAGCTCGAGGCCCGGGAAGATCGTGCGCTCCAGCCGGTCGCGCTCGATCCCGAACAGCCCGTGCATGGCCCAGCCGGCATAGGCGCGGATGTCGCGCATGGGCATCAGATCGCGCTCGGCGTAAAGCTGACCCTCGCCCAGCCCCGGCCAGTCGCCATAGCCGCGCCCGCCGCGGATCACGCCCCCCGCCATCAGCAGGGCGCCGCCGGTGCCGTGATCGGTGCCGCCCGAGCCGTTCTCGCGCACCGTGCGGCCGAATTCGGTCATGGCCAGCACCGTGGTCCGGCCCCAGTTCGGCCCCAGCCCCTCGCGCAGCTTCAGGATCGCCGCGGCCAGCCGGTCCAGCGCCCGGCCCAGCACCGCCGGCTGGTTGGCATGGCTGTCCCAGCCGGGGATCGAGAAGGCGGCGATGCGGCTTTCGCCATTCAGCCGGCTGGCCGCAAAGGCCGCCAGCGCCTGGGCATCGGCGGTCGGCCCCTGCATCTTGCCGACATCATCCGAGGTCTCGGCACCGATCTGCACCGCATCCCGCGCCGCGTCGCGAAACAGCGGGTCGTCGTGATAGACATGCTCCAGCAGCGTCTGCGCCTGCGCCGACAGGGTCAGCGCGGCGCGGGGCGCCCAGCTCAGATGCGCCGCCTCGCCCGCCAGGATCCGCATCTGCTCGACGCCCACGGAATAGGCGGTCTCGGCCTTGGCGCCGGGCGTGGCCTGCAAGAGCCGGTTCAGCCAGCCGCCGATGCGGCGGTCCACCGGCAGGTCGTTGCCGGTCCCGGCCTCCAGCACGTCCTGGCCGTCGAAATGGCTGCGCTTGTCGCGATAGGGGGTCGAGACCGCATGCGCGAAGGCCAGCTCGCCTGCCTGCCACAAGGGCAGGAGCGGCTCGAGCCGCGGATGCAGCGCATAAAAGCCGTCGAGGTCCAGCGCGCCGTTTTCCGGCCCCACCGAGAGCTCGCGACGCAGCTTGCGCAGCATCGGGTCGCCATAGGGCTGGATCGCGTCCAGCCCGTCCATGGCGCCGCGCAGGATGATGACCACCAGCCGGTTCTCGCCCGGCAGCGCCGCGAAGGTCATCGAGTTCAGGAAGGGATGCGCCGCGGCCGAGCAGCCGATCAGCGCCGCGCTTTTCAGAAACAGGCGTCGGTCCAGTGTCAGCATCCGTCGCTCCTATCGCCGGTTGAAATCGCCCGAGGCGAGGATCAGCGCCACGCCTTCGGCCGCGCTTTCCGCCTTGGGCACCGCCCAGGCCAGTTCCGCCGATTGCGTGCCGCCGAAGGCCGAGACCAGCATCTCGCGCGGGTCGGGCAGTTCGTCCAGCAGCATGCGGGGAATGCGCAGCGACCAGTTGATGCGCGCGGCCAGGGTCTGCGGCGCGATCCAGGCCCCGGCCTCTTCCGGCCAGCCGTCCGGTCCCTTGGGCTGGCCCCAGGGCTGGCCCATGGCCTCGATCGGCGTCCAGAGCGCCCGGCGCAGGACCGGAATGTCGAGCCCCGCGACCTGTTCGCCGCGGATGCCCAAGGCCCGCAGCCCGGCCACGGCCAGGTCGAAGGGCTGGCGCACCTTCTGCCGCAGGGACGAGGCAAGCTCGGGATGGCTGACCAGCACGCGATAGATCTGGGGCAGATCGCCGCCGCTGTCGCGCCAGACCGCCGCCATGGCGTCGACCAGATCCTCGGACGGCGTGTCCGAGACGAAATGCACCGCCAGCTTGCGCGACAGGTGCCGCGCCGTGTCGGGGTGACGGGCGATGTCGCGAAAGGCGGCGCGGATGTCCTCGAGCCCGCCGCGCCGGCCACTGCCATAGGACTTGCCCAGCACGGTTTCGGCACCCGGCTCCGCCCAGACGGCCTTGAAGGCGAAGCCCTCCTTGTAGGAAAAGCTCAGCCCGGTCAGCAGCTCGGCCAGCTCGCGCACGTCCTTCTGGTCGTAGCCGGCGCCCACGCCCAGCGAATGCAGCTCCAGCGCCTCGCGGGCGAGGTTTTCGTTCAGGCCCAGATGGCGCGCCGGCCGGTTCCTGACAAAGGGCGAATTCGGGCCCCGGCTCGAGATCTGGTCCAGATAGATCAGCATCATCGGATGGGTGTCGGCGGCGAAGAACATGTCCTCGAACCGGCCGTTCACATGCGGGCGGATCGCCTCGTCCACGAAGGCCATGGCCAGCCCGTTGGCGACCTTGTTGAGCGGGCGCACGGTGAAATGGTCGCTCCAGAACTGCACCAGCCTTTCGCCGAAGCCGACCGGATCGTCGACGGCGCGCGCCACCCGGCGCTGCAGGTCCTGGAAGGGCAGCCGCATCAGCCCGTGGTTGGCCTGCTGGAACTCTTTCTCCTGCGCCTCGCCCTCGCGCCGAAGCGGGGCGGCGGCGCGGAAGCGGTTGGCCATGTCCATCGCGCTTTCGGTGGTCATCGCCTGCGGCCCGGGGCCGGTCTGGGCGGCGCTGGCCAGCACCGCTTCGGCATCGGCGGGCGCGGGCATTCGCGGCGACAGGCCAAAACCCAGGCGGATCGCCGCCAGCTCGGGAAATCCAAAGCTCATGCAATCATCCTTGCGGACATCCTCGCGGGGGAAATCGCCCCCATGCGCAAGGTATGGCATGATCGCGGCCGAAGGTCAGTTCACGCTTTCTTCAGATGCGGCGCTGCGGCAAGGCGCCGCCGAACCGTCACTCGCGTGGCAGCACGCGCAGGCGCAATTCGCGCAGCTGCTCGTTCGTCGGCTCGCTGGGGGCGCCCATCATCAGGTCCTCGGCGCGCTGGTTCATCGGGAACATGATGACCTCGCGGATGTTCGCCTCGTCGGCCAGCAGCATCACGATGCGGTCGATCCCCGCCGCGCAGCCGCCATGCGGCGGCGCGCCGTAGCGGAAAGCCTTGACCATGCCGCCGAAACGCTTCTCGACCTCGTCGCGGCCATAGCCGGCCAGTTCGAAGGCCCGGAACATGATTTCCGGCCGGTGGTTGCGGATGGCGCCCGAGACCAACTCATAGCCGTTGCAGGCCAGGTCGTATTGATAGCCCTTGACCGCAAGCGGGTCGCCCTCCAGCGCCTCGAGCCCGCCCTGCGGCATCGAGAACGGGTTGTGGCTGAAGTCGATGCGGCCGTCCTCGCCCTTCTCATACATGGGAAAATCGACGATCCAGGCGAATTTGAACTGGTTCTCGTCGGTCAGGCCCAGTTCGCGGCCGATCTCGTTGCGGGCGCGGCCGGCGACGGCCTCGAAAGCCTCGGGCTTGCCGCCCAGGAAGAAGGCGGCGTCACCCTCGCCCAGGCCCAGCTGCAGGCGGATCGCCTCGGTCTTGTCATGGCCAAGCGCCTTGGCGATGGGGCCGGCGGCCTCGGTCGAGCCGTCCTCGGCCTTGCGCCAGAAGATATACCCCATCCCCGGCAGGCCCTGCTGTTGCGCGAAGGCGTTCATGCGGTCGGCGAACTTGCGCGAGCCGCCGGTGGGCGCCGGAATGGCGCGGACCTCGGTGCCCTCCTGCTCCAGCAGCTTCGCGAAGATGCCGAAGCCCGAGCCGCGGAAATGGTCGCTGACCACCTGCATCTCGATCGGGTTGCGCAGGTCGGGCTTGTCGGAGCCGTATTTCAGCATCGCCTCGGCATAGGGGATGCGGGGCCAGGTCGCATCGACGGGGCGGCCACCGCCGAATTCCTCGAACAGGCCCTGGATCACCGGCTGGATGGCGCGGAACACGTCCTCCTGCTCGACGAAGGACATCTCCATGTCAAGCTGGTAGAAATCGGTGGGCGAGCGGTCGGCGCGCGGGTCCTCGTCGCGGAAGCAGGGCGCGATCTGGAAATACTTGTCGAAGCCCGCGACCATGATCAGCTGCTTGAACTGCTGCGGCGCCTGCGGCAGGGCGTAGAACTTGCCCGGATGCAGCCGCGAGGGCACCAGGAAGTCGCGCGCGCCTTCGGGCGAGCTGGCGGTGATGATCGGGGTCTGGAACTCGGTGAAGCCCTGCTGCCACATGGCGTCCCGCAGCCATTTCACCACGCGCGAGCGCAGCATGATGTTGTTGTGCAGGCTTTCGCGGCGCAGGTCGAGGAAGCGATAGGCCAGCCGCGTCTCCTCGGGATAGTCCTGGTCGCCGAAGACCGGCAGGGGCAGGTCGTCCGAGGCGCCCAGAACCTCCATCGCGGTGGCATAGACCTCGATCTCGCCGGTGGGCAGCTTGGGGTTGACCAGGCTCGGGTCGCGCAGCTTCACCCGGCCGTCGATGCGGATCACCGTCTCGGCGCGCAGCTTTTCCAGCGCCGCAAAGGCGGGGCTGTCGCTGTCGGCGATCACCTGGGTGATGCCGTAATGGTCGCGCAGGTCGATGAACAGCACGCCGCCATGGTCGCGGACCCGGTGGACCCAGCCGGACAGACGGACTTCGGACCCGGCGGCAGCGGCGGTCAGCTCGCCGCAGGTATGGCTGCGATAGGCGCTCATCGTTTTTCCCCTTGCGTATCGGCCACGCATGAACCGCGCCGCGCGGGGGAAGTCAAGCAATCAGAACGGCCGCACCACGTTGCCGGTGTAGAAATAGACCCCCATCCCCACCGCGAAAAGCACGTTGCCCGCCACCGCATGCAAGACCCAGGCCGAGGGGAAGCCCCGCTCCAGATAGGCGCGGGCAAAGACCCAGCCGCCGACGAAGGTCAGGGCCGCGACCACCCAGGACCAATACATCAGATGCGCGAAGGAAAACACCGCCGCGTTCAGCGCGATCGCCCCCTGTCCCGCCGGCAGCAGCACGGCATAGCGGTGGAAGAACAGCGGGCGGAAGATCAGCTCTTGCGGCAGGGCCGAGAGAACGGGGTAGAAGACCCAGATCACCAGCAGGAATTCTGGCCGGTTGCGCACGATCTGGAAGATCGAATTCGGGCTGCTGAACCACAGGATCGCCAGCCCCGCCAGCAGGGTGGCCGTGGCGATGGCCAGGACCTCGTGCCAGGGAAGCCGGCTCCAGCCGCGCACCAGGCTGTGCCAGTGAAAGCCGCCGGTGCGCCACAACAGGCCCAGCCCGGCAAGGCTGAAGACCGCCAGCGCCTCGAACAGCAGGTGGCCCGGCAGGAACAGCGCGATGACCAGCGGCGCCCCCAGATAGAGCGCCGCGAATTCGGCCCAGAGAAGGCCGCGCTCTATTGCAGCCGTCGGTTCAGCCATATCCGCCACTGGGCGGGCGAGCCCGCAAACACGTTCAGGTCCACGTTCCCCCTGATTCCCGGCACGATTCCGGTCCCGGTATATTGCCAGAAACTGTAGGGCTGGCCAGGATAGACGATGCGCGGATGGCCGGCAACCGAGCGCAGCCAGAACTCCTCGGGCCAGGAGCCGAGGTTGTTGTCGCGGTAGAAGTCCACCGTGGTGTAGATGATCGGCCGCTGGCCATAGTGCCGGTGCAGGATGTCCTTGAAGATCCTGGCCTCGCGCAGCACCTCGTGGCTGGGCGGGCGATGCGGGCAGGTCTTGGAGGCGGTCCATTCCAGGTCCAGCACCGGCGGCATGGCGCCGCGTTCCTTGGGCACGTTGGCGATGAACCAGGCGGCCTGCTGCGCCCCCGAGCGGCAGAAATAGAAGTAATGATAGGCGCCGCGCGGGATGCGGGCCTGTCCCGCCTCGTACCAGTAGCGGCGGAAGTTCGGATCGGCGTGGTCGCCGCCCTCGGTCGCCTTGATGAAGGCGAAGCTGATGCCGGCATTGCGCACCCGGTGCCAGTCGATGTCGCCCTGCCAGCGCGAGACGTCGATGCCGTGGACCAGGTGATCATAGGGATGGCCGCCGACCCAGGGATGCGGCGCGCTGTCGCCGAATTGCGGCCCCCGTCCCTGCCCCGCCATCACCGCCGGCCCGCTGGATGGCCCGCGCGCGCAGGCGGCCAGCGCGACCAGCGCCAGCACCGTCAAAATCTTGCCCAGAAGTTTCATGTCTGCCCTCTGCCCCGCGCCGTTCCGACGCTCTGCCCTGGCGCCTGTGTTCGGCGCTTCCCGCCCTTATCGCAAAGGCGCAGGGCTCTGTCACGATGGCGTGACAGTCACGAGTTTGTCAGCGGCGGCAGAGGCCGCTGTCAAAGGCGCACGATCCCGCCCGATACCTCGCTGCGGAGACCGCGGCTGGCAAGTGCGGCACGGTCGTCGGCCTGCCTGATCAGGTCGTTGTGCAGTTGCGGGATGCCGCCGTCGATATTGGCCACATTATATTCCTCGGCCGAATAGGCCGTGCCCTCGGCGTCGTAAAGCGTGATCGACCCGTCCCGGGCCACGTCCATGATCTTGCCCAGCGTGCCGTGGGTGATGCTGAAGCCCTGGAAGCCGCCGTCATAGGCCGGAACGGTCACGCTGGTCGAATCGAAGCTGAACATATTCGCCAGCGAGGCGGCCATGCTTTCCATCCTGTCGCGGTAGAACAACATCATGTCTGTGCCCTTCGCCATGGCGACCTGCCAGTCGCCGCCGGCGGTTCCGCCCCCCGGGCCCGCACCGTAAAGCTGGCCGGAGGCGTCCAGATACTTGTCGGGATCGGAGGCGATCTCGCGCGCATCCGAGACGACGTATTTCACGTTTTCCACCAACGCGCTCGCGAAATGATAGGCATTGGCCATGGCATCGCGCCGCGACGGGAAATCCGCATCGCGCTGCGGCGCCTGGGTGCCCGCAGCTACGCCCGGCGAGGAGATGAACACACCGGGAAAAGCGAGGCGAGAGTCGGAGTTGCTGGTCACCCACGCCCGCCGCGCGCCGGTATATTCGATTATTTCTGCATCGAACGGGCTTTTCGAGCCCTCCATGAGCGCATAGTTGAACTCTCCCATCTGGCCAAATCTGGCCTGAATTTCTTCAAACCTTTCCATGTCTGCAACGACCTCTGCCGGGACATATTTGTCTGAACCCGACAACTCGGCGGCAACCTCAGGTGCAGCAGCCCGCGAAAGCTGATGGACGGACGAAGCGTCTGCCGCCACCACGCCCTGCCCGACGAGCGCCGAGGGCGAATTGCCTGAGTTCAGAATGGTGAGAGCTATGCTCGCTGACGAGAGTTGCATGAAAACGATTCCGTTCAGTTAAACATGTTGCGCCTTGTCGAAATCGTAGTCAGATTTGGCTACGCCAGCAATCAGAAGTTGATTAGATTTTTCACCAAACTCAGGAGATAAACATGGCAAATTACTACGGAACCTCTGGAAATGACAGCATCACCGGCAGCAGCAGCAACGACTATATTTCGGGCGGCGATGGAAACGATACGCTTTACGGCATGGATGGTGCCGACCTGATTATGGGCGGAAGAGGCAATGACGTCATTCTGGGCGGAAATGGCCGGGACACCATTTATGGCGATGCGGGAGACGATACGATAAGGGTGACTGACGCAAGCGACTATTTTACCAGCGCAGGCGACATTATTAATGGAGGGGAAGGAACTGATTATATCTATGCGGAAACCACCAGCAGCAGTGGAACGCTTTGCACCATAAGGCTTGGGCAGGTTTCCTTCGGGGAATGGTTAGTCAATACGACCAACAAGACCCTGATCATCGAAGGAACCGGACTCATAGATGTTTCACCCATAAAGTTCTATTCGACCGCGGGCGGTTCTCTTGGTCAAATCTGGGGTGGCTCTGGAAATAACACGATCAACGGCTTCGATTTTTCCTGGCATAGCGACACGATTATCGGCGGCGGCGGAAACGATCAGATCAACGGCATGGCCGGGAATGATTATCTGCTTGGCATGGCCGGAGACGATACCTTGTCAGGTGATGCCGGCAATGACGTCTTGACGGGATACACCGGCAACGACACGTTCCTTTTCAAATATAATGCCAACGAGGGCAGCGACCGAATTCAAGATTACACCGACGGCAGCGACAAGATTCGGTTTACCGGCGCCGGCGGCGCGGGGTTTGGCGATCTGGTGCTCACCGACATTGGCGCGGATTGCCGGATCGACCTGGCGAGCGGAGGCTCGATCCTGCTGGTGGGCGTCAACTCGGCCGCGCTGGACGCGGGCGATTTCATCTTTGGCTGAGTGCAGGCCATGGGCCAATGCAGCGCACGGCAGGGCGGATGGCCCAGCCGCCGCACGAGATCGGCCGGCGCCCTTGGGGCTGGCCGGCGCTGCAAGCAGGCGGCCGCCCGGCTGGATGCGCAAGCCGCATCGCGGTTTCGTTTCGCGAGAGGGCGCGGCGGCCTCAATCCACCCCCGGCACCAGCTTGCCCGGGTTCATGATGCCCTGCGGATCCAGCGCCCGCTTGATCGCCGCCATCACGCCGATGGCCGCGCCGTGCTGGGCGGGCATCAGGGGCTTCTTGCCGATGCCCACGCCATGCTCGCCGGTGATGGTGCCGCCCACCGCGATGGCGCGCTCGGCCATGCGCAGCGCCACGCGCTTGGCGGCGGCCAGCTCGGCCTCGTCGCCGGGCATCACCAGGATCTGGGCGTGGAAATTGCCGTCGCCGACATGGCCGACGATGGGGCCCAGCAGGCCCTCGGCGCGGATGTCCTCGGCTGCCGCGGCCACCGCGGCGGGCAGGTGCGACATGGGCACGCAGACATCCGTCACCACCGCCGTCGCCCCCGGCCTCAAGGCCAGGCAGGAACGATAGGCGTTGTGCCGCATCTTCCACAGCGCGGCGCGGGCCTCGGGCGTGGTCGCCCAGTCGAAGTCGGTGCCGCCGAAATCCGCGGCCAGCGCGCCGAAGGTTTCGGCGTCGCCCCGGACCGAGGCGGGGGCGCCGTGGAACTCGACCATCAGGTGCGGGCCTTCGTGCATCTGCGTGCCCGAAGCGCGGTTGAAGGCGCGCACCACGTCGGCGTCGATGAACTCGATCCGCGCCATGGGGATGCCCGACTGGATCGTCGCGGTGACGCATTCCACCGCCTGTTCCAGCGTCGGAAAGCCGCAGACCGCCGAGGCGACCTCCTCGGGCTGGCCGTGCAGCTTCAGGGTCAGCTCGGTGATGAGGCCGAGCGTGCCCTCCGAGCCGACGAAAAGCCCGGTCAGGTCATAGCCGGCGCTGGATTTCGCCGCCCGTGTGCCGGTGCGGATCACCCGCCCGTCGGCCAGCACCACCTCCAAGGCCAGCACATTGTCGCGCATGGTGCCGTAGCGCACCGCCGTGGTGCCCGAGGCCCGCGTCGCCGCCATGCCACCCAGCGAGGCGTTGG
Organism: Paracoccus sp. J55; assembly: GCF_000513975.1. Classification (NCBI taxonomy): domain Bacteria; kingdom Pseudomonadati; phylum Pseudomonadota; class Alphaproteobacteria; order Rhodobacterales; family Paracoccaceae; genus Paracoccus; species Paracoccus sp. J55. Next base: position 187,522 of record NZ_AZVA01000003.1, on the reverse strand, counting down.
CGCCGGGATCGACCGGGAAGAACAGGCCGGTGGCGCGCAATTCGGTATTCAGCGCCTCGCGCGTGCAGCCGGGCTGGACGCTGACCTGCATGTCCTCGGCCCGGATCTCCAGCACCCGGTCCATCTTCGACAGGTCGATGACCAGCCCGCCCTGCGGCGCCAGCGCCTGCCCTTCGAGCGAGGTGCCGGTGCCCCAGCCGATCATCGGCACGCGATGGTCGTGACAGATGGCGGCGATGCGCGAGACCTCCTCGGTCGAGACCGGCCAGGCCACCGCGTCGGGCGGCGGGGCGCGGTGGAAGGTCTCGGACTGGGCGTGCAGGTCGCGGTCGGCGCCGCTGGTGGACAGGCGCGCGCCCAGAAGCGCACAAAGCGCGTCGAGGGCCGGGGCGGGAATCGGCATGGACATCTCCTGCGGCATTGGTATGGCAGTTGATAGTCGCGGCAGCCGGCCAAGGGCAAGCCGCGGTCAGGACTTTGCGCCCACCGCGCCCTTCACCGCCTCGATGGCGGGGGTGACGGCGTAATGCGCCACCGGAATCAGCATCATGCCCCAGACCAGCCCGAAGATGCCGTCGAAGAAGGCGGTGGTGGCCCAGGCGGCGAAGCCGGGCGCGGCGGGCAGGGCCCGGGCGGCGGCCTCGGCCACGTGGTGGATCCATTCATAGGGCTGGTGCTGGCCCAGCACGTGCAACCCGTGGATGACGATCTGGCCGCCGACCCAGATCATCGCCGCGGTGCCGACCACGGTCAGCACCTTCATGAAGCCCGGCATGACATGCACGATGCCGCGCCCCAGCGCCGCGCCGGGGCCGCCGCGCTCGTGCAGGTGCAGGCCGAAATCGTCGGCCTTCACGATCAGCGCCACGAAGCCGTAGACCGCGACGGTGATGCCCACCGCCACCACGGCCAGGATCAGCGCCTTCATCCAGATCGCGTCGCCGTTCGGGATCGCGGCCAGCGCGATGGTCATGATCTCGGCCGAGAGGATGAAGTCGGTCTTGATCGCGCCGCGCACCCGCTCCTCTTCCAGCCCGGCGGCGCCTTCCTCGGTGACGGTCAGATGCGGCTCATTGACCTGCTGGTGGCTGAGCGCATGCAGGACCTTCTCGGCCCCCTCGAAGCACAGGTAGGAGCCGCCCAGCATCAACAGGGGCGTGATCGCCCAGGGCGCAAAGGCCGACAGGACCAGCGCGATGGGCAGCAGGATCACCAGCTTGTTGAAAAGCGAGCCGCGGGCGATCTTCATCACGATCGGCACCTCGCGCGCGGCGGAAAAGCCATGCACGTATTTCGGCGTCACCGCGGCGTCGTCGATCACCGCGCCCGCCGCCTTGGCGCCGGCCTTGACCGCCTGCCCGGCCACATCGTCGACCGAAGCCGCCGCGATCTTGGCGATCCCCGCCACGTCGTCCAAGAGCGCCAGCAATCCGCTCATGCCAATCCGTCCTGTCCCAGGTTTCCGCGCGGCACTCTAGGCGGCGGCGCACCCATGCGCAATTCGCAGCCGCGGCAATGGTTCCCGCGCCCCGCCCGGCTTGCACCTGCGCGGGGAATCATTCATCAAGCATGGAACAATCGAAAGGGCCGCCCCATGCTGGATCAGAACGCGAAACCGACCGAGGAAATCGACCTGCGCGAGGTCTTCGGCCTCGACAGCGACATGAAGGTCAAGGGCTTTGCCGAGCGGTCCGACCGGGTGCCGGACATCGATCCGACCTACAAGTTCGACCCCGACACCACGCTGGCGATCCTGGCGGGCTTTGCCTACAACCGCCGGGTGATGATCCAGGGCTATCACGGCACCGGCAAATCCACCCATATCGAGCAGGTGGCGGCGCGGCTGAACTGGCCCTGCGTGCGGGTGAACCTGGACAGCCACGTCAGCCGCATCGACCTGATCGGCAAGGACGCGATCAAGCTGGTCGAGGGCAAGCAGGTCACGGTCTTCCACGAGGGCATCCTGCCCTGGGCGCTGCGCAACCCGACCGCCATCGTCTTCGACGAATACGACGCCGGCCGCGCCGACGTGATGTTCGTGATCCAGCGCGTGCTGGAGGCCGACGGCAAGCTGACGCTGCTGGACCAGAACGAGGTCATCACGCCCAATCCCTATTTCCGCCTGTTCGCGACGGCGAACACCGTCGGCCTGGGCGACACGACCGGCCTTTACCACGGCACGCAGCAGATCAATCAGGGCCAGATGGACCGCTGGTCGCTGGTCTCGACGCTGAACTATCTGAGCCACGACGCCGAGGCCGCCATCGTGCTGGCCAAGAACCCGACCTACAACACGGAAAAGGGTCGCAAGATCATCAGCCAGATGGTGACGCTGGCCGACCTGACGCGGACCGCCTTCATGCAGGGCGACCTGTCCACGGTGATGAGCCCGCGCACGGTGATCGCCTGGGCGCAGAACGCCCGCATCTTCGGCGACAACGTGGGCTACGCCTTCCGCCTGACCTTCCTGAACAAATGCGACGAGCTGGAGCGGCAGACGGTGGCCGAGTTCTATCAGCGGCTCTTCGACGAGGAACTGCCGGAAAGCGCGGCGGTCAAGGCGGGCTAATGCCCGCCCTTGATCTCGTTCAGGGCCGCCATCGCCAGAAAACCTGATCGGGTCAGCCCCAACTGGCCCGCCGCCGTATCGATCGCCTCCAGCGTCCCGGCATCCAGGCTGACATTCACCCGACGCTGCCGCGTGCTGCGCCGGACATGCGGCACAGCGATCAGAAATGCCCCCGCCGCCAGCTCCTCGGCGCATTCCGCGGCGATATCGCGCAAGGACCGCGGTGCCGTAACGGGCTGGTCCTCGAACCACAATTCAAGGGCCTCGACCGCGTTGGGCAGGATGTCGTTTTCGGCATCCGCAGCCGAAAAGCAGCCCGGCAGGTCCGGAAAACGGATGCCGAAGGCGCTGTCCTCGTCCTTTTCCACCAGCGCGAGATAGGTTTTCATTCGCCCTCCAGCCAGCCTGCCATGCGCGCGATGCTGCGCGCGGTTCCAATCGGCAGATCCTTTTTCGGATGCGGCACGATGACCGTCCGCGCATCCTTGCGGAACTTGTGATGCGAGCCCCTGATCGAGATCAGGGCCCACCCCTCGGCCTCCAGCCGTCTCACAATATCCCGGCTGCTCCGCAGGATCTCCATATGTGTATTTATGTGCGCACACGACTTTCCGTCAAGACCTCTCGACAGAGGCGGCAATCTGTCCCAGAAACGAGTCATGAAAAAATCCGACAACCCCGCCGATCCGTTCAAGAAGGCCCTGACCGAGGCCACCCGCGCGCTGGCCGAGGATCACGAGCTGAACGTGACCTTCACCGCCGACCCCTCCGGCGTGGCGGGCGACACCATGCGCCTGCCGCAGGTCAGCCGCCGCATGACCCGCGACGAGGTGCTGCTGGCGCGCGGCACCGCCGATGCCCTGGCGATGAAGCTGCGCCACCACGACGCCGCGACCCATGCGAAATACGCCCCCGCCGGGCCCATGGCGCGCGACCTTTACGAGGCGATGGAGACCGCGCGCTGCGAGGCTCTGGGCGCGCGCGACATGCCCGGGGCGCTGTCGAACATCGACGCCAAGCTGGGCCAGGAGGCCGAGCGCAAGGGCTATGGCCAGATCAAGGCGCCCGCCGATGCGCCGCTGGCCGTCGCGGCGGGGTATATCGTGCGGCAGGCGGCGACGGGCCGCGCCCTGCCCTCGGCCGCGCAGCATGTCGCGGACCTGTGGCGGCCTTTCGTCGAGGAACAGGCCGGCGCCGATCTGGAAGGCGTGGGCCAGGTGATCGCCGACCAGGCCGCCTTCGCGCGTCTGGCCCGCAAGGTGATCGCCGATCTGGGCTATGGCGACCAGTTGGGCGAGGACCCGGACGAGCCGCAGGAGGACGAGGCCGACGAGAACGCCGAGCAGGACGAGGAGGCCGGCGACAACCAGTCCCGCGACCAGAACCAGGACGAGGAGGCCGAGGCCAGCCCGGAACGCACCCAGGACCAGACCCAGGACGAACGCCAGGCCCAGGTCAGCATGGACGACCAGTCCGACGAGGAGCTGGTGGACGAGGCCGAGATGTCCGAGGCCGAGACGCCCCCCGACCTGCCGCCGCAGGTCAGCGAGGCAAGCCCCGACTACAAGGTCTATACCCAGGACTTCGACGAGGAGATCCGCGCCGAGGACCTCGCCGATCCGGCCGAACTGGAGCGGCTGCGCGCCTATCTGGACAAGCAGCTGGAGCCCCTGCGCGGCGCGGTCAGCCGGCTGGCGAACAAGCTGCAGCGCCGCCTGCAGGCGCAGCAGAACCGCAGCTGGGAATTCGACAAGGAAGAGGGCGTGCTGGATGCCGGGCGCCTCGCCCGCGTGGTGGCGAACCCGACGACGCCCTTGTCCTTCAAGGTCGAAAAGGACACCGAGTTCCGCGACACCGTGGTCACGCTGCTGCTGGACAACTCGGGCTCGATGCGCGGCCGGCCGATCTCCATCGCCGCGATCTGCGCCGATGTGCTGGCCCGGACGCTGGAGCGTTCGCAGGTCAAGGTCGAGATCCTGGGCTTCACCACCCGGGCCTGGAAGGGCGGCCAGAGCCGCGAGAAATGGCTGGCCGCCGGCCGGCCGGCGCAGCCGGGACGGCTGAATGACCTGCGCCATATCATCTACAAGGCCGCCGATGCCCCCTGGCGGCGGGTGCGCCCGAATCTGGGCCTGATGATGAAAGAAGGGCTGCTCAAGGAAAACATCGACGGCGAGGCGCTGGAATGGGCGCATCGGCGGCTGGCCCGGCGGCCCGAGGCGCGGCGCATCCTGATGGTGATCTCGGACGGGGCGCCGGTGGACGATTCGACCCTTTCGGTCAACCCGGCGAATTTCCTAGAAAAGCACCTACGCGACGTGATCGCGATGATCGAGCGCAAGAAGCAGGTGGAACTGCTGGCCATCGGCATCGGCCATGACGTGACCCGCTATTACCAGCGCGCGGTGACGATCACCGATGCCGAGCAGCTGGCCGGCGCCATCACCGAACAACTTGCCGCGCTGTTCGAGGCCGATCCCAGGAAGCGCGCCCGCGCCATGAACCAGCGCCGGGCGGGATAGCCTGTCCATTCCGGCTGCTTGATCTGCCCCGCATCCCGTGCGACCAATTTCGCCGGACCGGGGCCGCTTTCAGCCTCGCAGGCCAAGGGGCTTTGACGTGTTGAAGATCGGCTTTTTCATTCCCGAGTTTCCGGGCCAGACGCATATCTTCCTGTGGCGCGAACGACAGGCGCTGGCCGAACTGGGGATCGAGGCCGATCTGGTTTCGACCCGGCCGCCGCCGCGCGCCGTCGCCTCGCACGCCTGGGCGGCCGAGGCGCAGGCCCGGACCCGCTACCTGATGCCGCTGGGCGCCGAGGGTTTCGGCATCGTCGCGGAATTCCTGCGCTCGGGACCGGCCGGCTGGGCGCGCGGCCTGGGCGCGGCGCTGAGCGCCGAGGCGCAGGGCGTCAAGGGCCGGCTGCGGATGCTGGCGCTGCTGGCCATGGGCGCGCGGCTGAAGCGCATCGCCCGCCAGCAGGGCTGGAACCATGTCCATGTCCACAGCTGCGCCGACAGCGCCAATATCGCCATGTTCGCGGAACGGCTGGGCGGACCCGGCTACAGCCTGACCCTGCACGGGCCGACGCTGGAGGGCTATGGCCCGAACCAGCGGCAGAAATGGCGCCACGCGCGCTTCGCCACCATCATCTCGCAATTGCTGACGCGCGTGGCCGAGCGCGAGATCGGCACCGACCGCCCCGCCGTCATCAATGTCGCGCCGATGGGGGTGGACCTCGACCAGATCCGCCGCCGGACGCCCTGGCAGCCCCCTGCCCCCGGCGAGGCCCTGCGGATCTTCAGCTGCGGCCGGCTGAACGCGGTCAAGGGCCATGACCACCTGATCGAGACGGTCGCCCTGCTGCGCGCCCAGGGCATCGACGCCCGGCTGGAGATCGCCGGCGAGGACGAGCAAGGCGGCTCGGGCTATCACCGCCAGCTCGACGCGCTGATCGCCGGGAAGGGCCTCGGCGATGCCGTCACGCTGCTGGGCGCGGTCAGCGAGGATCGGGTGCGCGAGGGGCTGGAGCGCGCGCATGTCTTTGCGCTGGCCAGCCTGAACGAGGGCATCTCGGTCGCGATCATGGAGGCGATGGCGATGGAGATGCCGGTGGTCGTCACCGATGTCGGCGGCAATCACGAGCTGATCACCTCGGGCCGCGACGCGATCCTGGTGCCGCCCGAGCGGCCCGAGATCATGGCCGAGGAGATCGCCCGGCTGCACGCCGATCCCGAGGAAGCGCGGCGGCTGGCGCAGGCCTCCCGCGCCCGCGTCGCCGCCGAGTTCCACCACCGCCGCAGCGCCGAGGCGGTGGCCGACGGCCTCGCGCGCACCCTGCCCGGCGCAAGCGCGGCGCTGGCCCGCGCCTGAAAACCAGAACAAGACCCGGAGGCGAGCATGTTCCAGAATTACGACAGCCATTCCGACCCCGCCGCGCATCCGCCCCGGCTGGCCGCGCTGCGCCGCGAACTGGCGGCGCGCGAGCTCGACGGCTTCCTGGTGCCGCGCGCCGATGCGCATCAGGGCGAATATGTCGCCTCCCGCGACGCGCGGCTGGCCTGGCTGACCGGCTTCACCGGCAGCGCCGGTTTCTGCATCGTCACCCCCGACCGCGCCGGGGTGTTCATCGACGGCCGCTATCGCGTGCAGGTCAAGGCCGAGGTGGACCCGGCGCATTTCACGCCGGTGCCCTGGCCGGAAACCAGGCCCGCTGACTGGCTGCGCGAGGCCCTGCCCGAGGGCGGGCGCATCGGCTACGACCCCTGGCTGCACACGCGGCGCGATATCCGCGAGATGGAAAAGGGCCTGGCCGGTTCGGGCATCGCGCTGATCGCGCTCGACACGAACCCGGTCGATGCCATCTGGCCCGACCAGCCCGAGGCGCCGGTGGGCGCGGTGCGGCTCTGGCCCGACGCGATCGCCGGCGAGACCGCGGCCGAAAAGCGCGCCAGCATCGCCCAGGCGCTGCGCGAGGCCGGGCAGCAGGCGGCGGTGCTGACCCTGCCCGATTCGGTCTCGTGGCTTCTGAACATCCGCGGCGCCGACGTGCCGAAGAACCCGGTGGTGCAATGCTTCGCCATCATCGAGGAGAACGGCCATGTCGCCGTTTTCACCAACCCGGCCAAGTTCGGCGCCGAGGTGCGGGCGGCGCTTGGCAACGCGGTCTCGGTGCTGCCGCTGGACGCGCTGACCCCGGCGCTGACCAACCTTGCCGGCCCGGTGCGGGTCGATCCCGCCAGCGCGCCCGACCGGGTCTTCGCGCTGATCGAAAGCATGAACACCCCCATCGCCGAGGCCCCCGACCCGGTGATCCTGCCGAAAGCCTGCAAGAACCCGGCCGAGATCGCCGGCATGCGCGCCGCGCATCTGCAGGACGGCGCGGCGGTGACGGAGCTCTTGTGCTGGCTCGACAGCCGCGCGCCGCATCTGGACGCCGAGCCGCTGACCGAGATCGACGTGGCGCAAAGGCTCGAGGAATTGCGCGTCGCGCGCGGCATCCTCGACATCAGCTTCGACACCATCGCGGCCACCGGCCCGCATGCCGCGATCCCGCATTACCATGTCGACCGGCAAAGCAACCTGCGCATCCTGCCCAGCCATGTGCTGCTGGTCGATTCCGGCGGGCAATACAAGGACGGCACCACCGACATCACCCGCACCCTGCCGATGGGCCCGGTCGATCCGGCGGTGCGCCGGCCCTATACGCGGGTGCTGCAAGGCATGATCGCCGTGTCGCAGGTGCAGTTCCCGAAGGGCGTCGCCGGCTGCCATATCGACGCCCTGGCCCGCGCGCCGCTCTGGTCCGAGGGCATGGATTACGACCACGGCACCGGGCACGGTGTCGGCGCCGGGCTGTCGGTGCACGAGGGGCCGGTCAGGATCTCGCGCATCTCGGACATCCCCCTGCAGCCCGGCATGATCCTGTCGAACGAGCCCGGCTATTACCGCGAGGGCGCCTTCGGCATCCGCATCGAGAACCTGATCGTGGTCGAGAAGCGCGAAAGCCCGGATGGCCGCGAGATGCTGGGCTTCGAGACCCTGACCTTCGCCCCGATCGACCGGCGCCTGATCGAGCCGGGACTGCTCGCCCCGGCCGAGATCGCCTGGCTCGACGCCTATCACGCCCGGGTCTGGGAAAAGATATCGCCGCTGGTCGAGGGCGAGGTGCGCGACTGGCTCTTCCTGGCGACGCGACCGCTGGGCGGCAGCGCCTGACTGCTATCCTTTCCGCTTTCCAAATACCCATGCGACAGTGCAGCCGCCGCCGCGCGACCCGGTGAGGCACTGCGGCACGGCTTCTCTGTTGTCCAAATACCCCCGCGACGCCGCCTCCGGGCACGGCCGCAGGGGTATTTAGGAAACAGAGAAGACAAGACACGCCGCGCCCGGCCGTCCGCGGGCCGGGCTAGCCATGCGGGTGGCGGCGGCGCCAGGCCAACGAGCTGAAGAAGGCCATGGCGATGAAGCAGGCGCCCAGCAGGCCGGTGACGACTTCCGGAATAGGGCGCAGGGTCTGCACGAACATCAGCACCGACAGCACGAAGATCGACCAGAAGGCGCCATGCTCGAGATAGCGGAAGGCGGCAAGCGTGCCGCGCTCGACCAGCATCACCGTCATCGAGCGCACATACATCGCGCCGATGCCCAGGCCGATGGCGATCAGGAACAGGTTCTGCGTCAGCGCGAAGGCGCCGATCACGCCGTCGAAGCTGAAGGAGGCATCCAGCACTTCCAGATAAAGGAAGGCGCCGAAGCCGCCGCGCGCCATGTCGGCGGGCTGCGGCGCGCCGCCCCAGCGGTCGAGCACATGGCCCAGCATGTCCACCAGCAGGTAGGTGATCACCCCCCAGATCGCGGCGATGATGAAGGCGTGTTCCTTTTCCGCCGGCAGCTGGCCGACGATCACCAGCATGCAGATCAGCACAAAGCCGACCTCCATGCCGCGGATCTCGCCCAGCTTGCGCAGCGCCGCCTCGACGCCCTTGATCCAGTCCACGTCCTTGGCCTCGTCGAAGAAATAGTTCAGCGCCACCAGCATCAGGAAGGCGCCGCCGAAGGCCGCGATGGGCAGATGCGCCTCGTGGATGATGCGGGAATATTCCTGCGGCTGGGTGGCGGCGAGGCGCACCGCCTCCCATGGCGCGAGCCGCGCGGCGATCACCACCACCAGCAGCGGGAAGATCACCCGCATGCCGAAGACCGCGATGAGGATGCCCCAGGTCAGGAAGCGGCGCTGCCATTTCGGCGTCATCTGCTTGAGCTTGTTGGCGTTGACGATGGCGTTGTCGAAGGAAAGCGAGATCTCCAGCACCGCCAGGATGCCGGCGATCAGGAAGAAGGCCAGCGCGCCCGAGCCGGTGCCGTGATATTCCCAGCCGAGGAAGGCGGCCAGCGCCAGCCCGGCGCCGGTGACGATGAAGGGCCAGGTCATGTAGCTGAGGGTCGATCTCATGGGCTTCCCCTTCCTGCGGCTTGTGCCTTCCGGTCTTAGGCGCTGCCCGGGGGGCGGGCAAGGCGGGCGGGTGCAGGGCGGCCTTGCGCACGGGCCCGACCGCGCCGCCCCTTCAGGCGCGCACCAGCACTGCCAGGTCGGCGACATTGGTGCCGGTGGCGCCGGTCACCACCAGCGCGTCGCCGGCGGCCAGCGCCGGGGTGGAATCGTTGCGGGCCAGCGCCGCGACGGGGTCGATGCCGCCCGCCCGGATCGCCTGGGGCGTGGCGGGACCGACCAGCCCGCCCGCCGCCTCGCCCGGTCCGTCGCGCCCGTCGCTGCCGACCGCGGCGAAGGTCCAGTCGAAACCCGCCGGCTGCGCCTCGGCCAGCAGCGCCAGGCGCAGGGCCAGTTCCTGGTTGCGCCCGCCCATGCCGTCGCCGGCCAGCTTCACCGTGGTCTCGCCCCCGAAAGCCAGCGCCTGGCCGGGATGCAGCCCTGGCGCCAGCGCCCAGATCGCCTTCGCGCAATCCTGCACGTCGCCCTGAAGCGGCAGCGGCGCGGGATCGGCCCCCGCCTCGACCATGGCCGCCACCGACAGCGCGTTCGAGCCGACGAGGGTGTTCCTGGCCGCAGGCAAGGTGCGGCGATCCTCGGGGCGCTTGAGCGCCGCCCGTGCCGCCTCGGGCATCCGCTCCCAGATGCCCAGCCCGCGCGCCAGATCGGCCGCCTGCGCCCGGGTGCCCACCGGTGCGACCGTCGGCCCCGAAGCGATCACCCGCAGGTCGTCCCCCGGCACATCGGACAGGATCAGCGCCGTCACCGGCGCCCGCGACAGCCGCAGCCAGCCGCCGCCCTTGAGCCGCGACAGGCCCTGCCGGATCAGGTTCACCTGCGCGATATCCGCGCCCGAGGCCAAAAGCAGCCGGTTCACCGCCTGCTTGTCGGCCAGCGTCATGCCCTCGGCCGGCGCCGGCAGCATGGCCGAGCCGCCGCCCGAGATCAGCGCCAGCACCCGGTCCTGCGGCCCGGCGGCCGATAGCATGGCGATCACCGCCTCGGCCGCCGCCGCGCCATCGGCGTCGGGCTGCGGATGGCCGGCGCGCATGACCCGCGCGCCGGGCAGGGCCGCGTCGTTGCCGGCATTGGTCACCACCAGCGCCTCGGCCCCCGGCAGCGCCTGCAGCGCCGCCCGGGCCATGGCGCGGGCGGCCTTGCCGACGGCGATCACCTGCCATCGCCCGCCAGGTTCCGGCGGATCGGCCAGCACCTCGGCCATGCCGCGCGCCACCGCCGCGGCGGGATCGGCGGCGGCGATGCCGGCGCGGATCAGCGCCAAGGCGCGGTCGCGCGGCGCCATCAGTTCACCCGGTCCGGCAGGGCGTGCCCCTCGGCAAAGGCGACCAGATTGTTCATCGCCCGCATGGCCATGGCGGTGCGCACCTCCTCGGCGGCGGTGCCCAGATGCGGCAGCAGGGTCACGTTCTCCATGGCGCAGAGCGCGGGCGCGACACGGGGCTCGAACTCGTAGACATCCAGCCCCGCCCCGGCGATCCGGCCCTGCGCCAGCGCCTCGACCAGCGCCGCCTCTTCGACCACGTCGCCGCGGGCGATGTTGATCAGGTAGGAGCGCGGCCCCAGCCGTTCCAGCGCGCGGGCGCCGATCATGTGGCGGGTCTCGGCGCCGCCGGGCACGGCGACGACGGCGAAATCCGACTGCGCCAGCAGTTCGTCCAGATCCGCCACCTGCCGGGCCGGGAAGTCCAGCGACGACACCATCGAGCGGTTGTGAAAGATCACATCCATGCCGAAGCCGTAATGGCAGCGCCGGGCGATGGCCTTGCCGATGCGACCCATGCCGATGACGCCGACCGTGCAGCCGGTGACATGCCGGCCCAGCAGCTGCGTCGGCTCCCAGCCGGTCCAGTCGCCGCGGCGCAGCAGCCGCTCGCCCTCGCCGGCGCGGCGCGCGGTCATCAGGATCAGGGTCAGCGCGATGTCCGCGGTGGCCTCGGTCACGGCATCGGGGGTGTTGGTCACGGCGATGCCGGCCGCCGCGGCCGCCGCCACGTCGATATGGTTGTAGCCGGCGCCGAAATTGGCCAGCAACCGGCAGCGCGGCCGGCCCTGGAAGGCCTCGGCGGCAAAGCGGTCTCCCAGCGTCGGCATGATCGCGTCGTAATCGGCCAGCGCCCGCGCCGCCTCGTCGACGCTGAGCCCGTCCTTGCGGTCCAGGATCTCGGTCTCGAACCGGGCCGAGAGCGCATGTTCCGCCGCCTGAGTCATGCGGCGCGTCACCAGAAGCTTCATCAATACATCCTTCCGCCAAGGGGCACCGGCTGGTCCGGGCCGATCAGCACGACCTCGCCTTCCTCGTCCGGCAGGCCCAGCACCAGGACCTCGGACATGAAGGGGCCGATCTGGCGCGGCGGGAAATTCACCACCGCCAGCACCTGCCGGCCGATCAGCCCGTCCGGCGCGTAATGCCGGGTGATCTGGGCCGAGCTTTTGCGCTCGCCGATCTCCGGCCCGAAATCCAGCCACAGCTTGAAAGCCGGCCGCCGCGCCTCGGGAAAAGGCTCGGCCCGGGTGATGCGGCCGACGCGGATCTCGAGTTTTTCGAAATCCGCCCAGGCGATCGGCTCGCTCATTTCCCCAGCACCCGCCCCCGCGCGGCGGCGGCCGCTATGGTGCGGCGCATCAGCGGCGGCAGTCCGGTCCCGGGGTCCATCAGTTCCTTCAACCCCGCCGCCGTGGTGCCGCCGGGCGAGGTCACCGCCTCGCGCAGCTTCGCCGGGTCCTCGTCCTCATGCACGGCCAGCGCGCCGGCCCCGGCCACGGTGGCCCGCGCCAGTTCCAGCGCCAGCCCGGCCGGCAGACCCTCGGCCTCGCCTGCCGCCGCCATGGCCTCGATCATGTGAAAGACATAGGCGGGACCCGAGCCGGACAGCGCCGTCACCGCATCCATCTGGCCCTCGCTCTCCAGCCGCACGACGCGGCCGACGGCGGAAAGCAGCGCCTCGGCCAGCGCCATCTCGACCTCGTCGGCCCTGGCATTGCCGATGACGGCGGTGATGCCCTGGCCGATGGCCGCCGGCGTGTTCGGCATGGCGCGCACGATGGGCGCGGCCGGAAACGCCGCCTCATAGGCCGCCAGCGTCACCCCTGCCGCGACCGAGATGACCAGCGTCCCCGCCCCGACCGAAAGCCGCGGCAGCACATCCGCCATCATCTGCGGCTTGACGGCGATCACCAGCACCGCCGGATCGGCCGGCAATTCGCCGTTGACCGAAATACCCAGATCCAACAGTTCCGCCCGGGGATGCGGGTCGATCACATGCACCGCGCCCGCCGCCAGCCCGTTCTTCAGCCAGCCGTCCAGCAATGCCCCGCCCATGCGGCCGCAGCCGACCAGCACCAGCCCGCACGCGTTCACCTTGGAAAAATCCATAGTCCTGCCCTTGCCTTGCCCCGCCGGAGCGCGGGAAATTCAGGCGCGACCGTAGGCCTCGGACAGGGCGATGTCCATGGCGGCATCGGGCGTCGCATCGCCCCAGCAGGCCAGCTGGAAGCAGGGATAGAACCGCTCGCAGGCCAGGATGGCATTGCCGATCATCTGGTCGATCTGCTCGGGGCTGGCGATGGCCTCGCCCGACAGCACCAGCCCGTAGCGCCAGACCATCAGCTTCTGCGGCGACCAGAAGGTGAAGCCGCCGTCCCAGACCTGATCGTTGGCCAGGTTCAGCACCTCGTAAAGCGCCGGCAGCTTCTCGGCCGGAGGGTCCATGTCGAAGGTGCAGATCAGCCGCAGCACTTCCTCGCGCGGCGACCAGGCCAGCGTGATCGAATAGCTGCGCCATTGCCCCTCGACCGCCATGGCGATCTGGTCCTCGGCCAGACGGTCGAAGTCCCATTCGTGATGCGCCGCGACGGTTTCCACGATGTCGATGGGATGGATGTCATCGCTATGGATGAAGTCCAGCTGTGCCATATCCTGTCCCCCTGCCTGTCTGCGAGCGGAGCAAGGTCGAACCTCAACCCTCGGCCCCAACTCTTGGTGGCCCCGACTACACCCGGCGTAGTTTCCGGAATGTGCCTACAACATATCGTGTGCCGGTTCCACGAGGGTGTAAAGCGAAAATTCCGTTACCGGCGCACGACAGCCAGCCTCCGCCGCTTGACCCCGGGCTTTCCTGCAGGTTCAAGGACGCCCGAGGGAGGAGCAGAGATGCGCGACCACGGCGGCGATATCGACAAGGCGGCCAGCCGCTTCGGGCGGGCGGACTGGATCGACCTGTCCACGGGAATCAACCGCCGGCCCTGGCCTGCCGGGCCGCTTTCGCCCCATGCCCTGACCGCCCTGCCGACCCGCGCCGATACCGCCCGGCTCTGCGCCGCGGCCGCCGCCCGATTCGGCTGTCCGCCGGACCAGGTGCTGCCGCTGGCCGGCGCCTCGGCGGCGATCCAGCTGCTGCCGCATGTGCTGGCGGGCCGGCGCGCGGCGGTGCTGTCGCCGACCTATAACGAACACGCCGCCAGCCTGCGCGCCGCCGGCTGGGCGGTGGCCGAGCCGAGTGACCCGGCGGCGCTGGAGGGCGCCGATCTGGCGGTGATCGTGAACCCGAACAACCCCGACGGGCGCGAATTCACGCCCGCGCAGATCGCCGCCGTCGCCGCCACGGTCGGGCATCTGGTCGTCGACGAAAGCTTCGCCGATCCGCGCCCCGACCTGTCGGTGGCGACAGCGCGGCCCGATAACGTGACGGCGCTGCGCAGCTTTGGCAAGTTCTGGGGCCTGGCCGGGCTGCGGCTGGGCTTCGCCATCGCCGCCCCCGATCTGCTGGCGCGGCTGGCCGAGCGCGCCGGCCCCTGGTCGGTCAGCGGCCCGGCGCTGGAGACCGGCGCGCAGGCGCTGGCCGACGCGGACTGGATCGACGACACCGTGGTCTGGCTGTCCGAGGCGGCGCTGCATCTCGACCAGATCGTCACCCCGCATTGGCCGCTGGTGGGCGGCACGCATCTGTTCCGGCTCTACGACACGCCCGACGCGCCCCGCGCGCGCGACCTGCTGGCCCGCGCCGGCATCTGGAGCCGCGTCTTTCCCTGGCATCCGCGCTGGATCCGCCTGGGCATCCCCGGCAACCGCGAGGAATTCGACCGCGTGGCAGGCGCCTTTACCGCAGCCGGTTGACATGGCCCATCTTGCGGCCCGGGCGCGCCTCGCCCTTCCCGTAAAGATGGACCTGGCAGCGCGGCTGCTTCAGCAGCTCGGGCAGGCGCAGCACGTCATCGCCGATCAGGTTCTCCATCTCGACATCCGCGTAACGCTGGCCGTCGCCCAAGGGCAGGCCGGCCACGGCGCGGATATGCTGTTCGAACTGGTCCACGGCGCAGCCGGCCTGCGTCCAGTGGCCGGAATTGTGCACCCGCGGCGCGATCTCGTTCACCACCAGCCCCTGCGCGGTCACGAACAGCTCGACCCCCATGACGCCGATATAGTCCAGCGCATTGACGATGCGCGCCGCGATCAGCACCGCATCGGTCAGCAGGCCGGCCGGCAACCCGCAAGGCACGGTGGTGGTGCGCAGGATGCCCTCGCGGTGCACGTTCAGGCCCGGATCATAGGCCGCGACCTGCCCGTCCGCGCCGCGCGCGACGATGACGCTGATCTCGGCCGAAAACTCCACGAACCCCTCCAGCACCGAGGGGGCGCCGGTCCAGTCGCGCTGCCCGGTATCGGAAAAGCGGATCTGCCCCTTGCCGTCATAGCCCAGCCTCCGGGTCTTGAGGATCGCGGGCGCGCCCAGTTCCCCCAGCGCCGCGGGCAGGTCGGATTCGGTTTCGACATTGCGATAGGGCGCGGTGCGCAAGCCGATGCCGGTCAGGAAGTCCTTTTCGCTCAGCCGGTCCTGCGAGATTGCCAGGGCGCGGCGGTTCGGCCGGATCGGACGGATCGATTCCAGCAGGTCCAGCGCCGCCGTCGGCACGTTCTCGAATTCATAGGTGATGACATCGACCGATTCGGCGAAGGCGCGCAACGCCGCCTCGTCCTCATAGGGCGCGGTGGTCAGCCGATGCGCCACGTCGCCCGCCGGCGCGGCGCCCGGCTCGTAGACATGGCAGCGATAGCCCAGCCGGCTGGCCGCGACCGAGAGCATGCGGCCCAGCTGCCCGCCGCCCAGGATGCCGATGGTGGCGCCGGGTTTCAGTTCACTCATCCTTGGGCTCCTCGGGGATGGAATCGCTGAGCGCCTGGCGCCAGGCCTCCAGCCGCGCCGCCAGCACGGGGTCGGAAATCGCCAGGATTCCCGCCGCCATCAGCCCGGCATTGGCGGCACCCGCCGCGCCGATGGCCATGGTCGCGACCGGATAGCCCTTGGGCATCTGCAGGATGGAATAAAGCGAATCGACGCCCGACAGCGCCTTGGTCTGCACCGGCACGCCGATCACCGGCACCCGGGTCTTGCTGGCCATCATGCCCGGCAGATGCGCGGCGCCGCCGGCGCCGGCGATGATCACCTTGAGCCCCCGCGCCACCGCCGTCTTGCCATAGTCCCACAGCCGGTCCGGCGTGCGATGCGCGGAAACGATCCGGGCCTCGTAGGCGATGCCCAGCGCGTCCAGGATGGCGGCGGCCTCGCGCATGGTCGGCCAGTCGGACTGGCTGCCCATGATGATGCCGACGGGCGTGCCGGCGGGTGTTTCGGCGGCTTTTTCCATGGCTCGACCCCCTTTTTGCGCCCCGCCCTACAGCGCCGGGCGGGATCATGCAATCAGGCGATGATGTCGGGGGTCAGCTCGTCCTCGAGCCGGGCGATGCGGTCCTTCAGCGCCAGCTTCTGCTTTTTCAGGCGCTGCAGGGTCAGCGAATGGGTCAGGCTCTGCTCGGAGAGCGCGGCGATGGCCTCGTCCAGGTCCCGGTGCTCGCGCCGCAGGACCTCCAGCCGGGCACGGGTGATCTCTTCATGGGACATTTCGTATTGGGCGTTCATGTCGGGCCTCGGGCTGGACTCCTGCGGTTATAACCCACCGTTAACGCGCTGTTAATGGGTTTGCTGATCTGCGGTTAATGCTGCGCCTGCATCTTGCGCCGGGGCGTCTCCGTTCACATATTGGTCTTGCCGGATCGCCATTCCGGGGTCCGGCCGACAGTCGCTTTGATGCAAAGGGCTTGGGAATGACCAAGATCAGTCTGGCCGCTCATCCGTTCCTGCTGGGGTTCGACCAGCTGGAGCGTCTGGCCGAACGCGCCGCCAAGGGCGCCGAGGGCTATCCGCCCTACAATATCGAACACCAGGGGCCGAACGGCTTTCGCATCACGCTGGCCGTGGCGGGTTTTTCCGAAGATGACCTGTCGATCACCCTGGAGGATCGCCAGCTGGTGATTCGCGGCCGTCAGGCCGAGGCGGATGACGAGCGGGTGTTCCTGCATCGGGGCATCGCCGCCCGCGCCTTCCAGCGCAGCTTCGTGCTGGCGGACGGGGTCGAGGTGGTGTCGGCGGGCCTGGAAAACGGGCTTCTGAACATCGACCTGCGCCGCTCCGTGCCCGACAGCATCGTGCAGACCATACCGATCAGCCGCAAGTGAAAGGGGATCGCAAATGAACGAGAAATTCGATTTCGGCCCGGAGAACACGGGCAACATCGTCTATATCCGCCGCGTCGCCATGGACAGCCTGCCCGACGAGGTGCGCCGCCAGGTGCCCGGTGCCGATGCGCTTTACGCCGTGCACGGCGCGGACGGAGAGCGGCTGGCCCTGGTCAAGGACCGCAGCCTGGCCTTCCTGCTGGCCCGCCAGAACGAGCTGACCCCGGTCAGCGTGCACTGACCCGCCGGGGCGGCAGGCCGTCGCCAAGCCCCAATCCGCGCGCCATCCCACCGGCCCGCCGAAGCCCCAAGCCCAGGCGGACGGGGCTGGGCTGGCGGACCGGCGCGCGGTTCCGCACAGGCCGCGCCTTGATTCATGACGGCGCGCGGCATTCCTGCCGGCGCTGCGTGAGCCGGCCCTCGGCTGCAGGAAAAGCCGAGCGCCTTCGCGCCCCCCGGCCCCCTCGCCTTCAGGTCGGGACGGTCTCAGGAAGCGGCGTCCTCGCCGGCCTCCGGCCCGACCAGCGTCAGGCCCAATTCCTCGCAATGATCGCGCAGCAGCGCCAGCGCCGCCGGATCACGGGGCGCGAGCAGATGCGTCGCGCCGTGATTGCGGCGGATCAGCGCCTGCCAGAGCGCCTCGCGCGCGCCGGCATGTCGGGTGGGCGCACCGGCAGTCGCCAGCAATTCGGCTTCGATCCGGCGCGCGGCATGCCCGGCGGCGACCTCATCCGCCGGATCGCAGGCCAGTACGCGCGGACAGCCCCGCTGACGGAAATCCGCCCGCAGGCCGTTCGGTCCGCGGCCAGTCTCCCCAGCAGGATCCAGCCCCTTGACCGGCCCGCCCAGATAGACCGGCCCGACCTCCCGTTGCAGCCATGCGACGCCCGGATGGGCCGGATCGGCGGTGCCGAACAGGCTTTCGGCCTCGCGTGTCTTGTCCGGGTGCCATTTGTCGGTCAGGGACAGGATGGCCATGACCGCGCCCTGGGGATCGCAGAGCGCGATATCCTCGCCCGGCTCGACCGTCCCGGCGAAATCCGCGCCGACATCCAGCACCACCGGCACCGGCCACAGGGTGCCCGAGGCCAGCCGCATCCGGTCCAGCACCGCATCGTGATCCGCCCGGGTCAGGAAACCGCGCAGCGGAGCGAAGCCGCCGCTCACCAGCAATTGCAGATCGGCCAGTTGCCGCCCGGTCAGCCGGCAGGCCGGCATGCGCCCGGCCTCGGCGCGCAGCTTCTGGCCGGCCTCGGGGCTGACATGCAGCGCCCGGATCGGGGCATGATGCGGCAGCAGGGTCATCGGCAAGCTCGCGCTGGAAAGGGCCGCGGCCCGGCCTCAGGCCGGGATCTCGGCCGCATGGGGGTTCGGCTCGCCGGCCATGTCGTGCTCGGCCAGGTAGCGTTCGGCGTCCAGCGCCGCCATGCAGCCCATGCCGGCGCTGGTCACCGCCTGGCGATAGATGTGGTCGGTCAGGTCGCCGGCGGCGAAAACGCCGGGGATCGAGGTCCGGGTGCTGCCCGGCTCGACCTTGACATAGCCGCCGTGATGCAGCTCCAGCTGGTCCTTGACCAGTTCCGAGGCCGGCGCATGGCCGATGGCGACAAAGACGCCGTCCGCCGGCACCACCTGTTCGGTCCCCTGCCGGACATGGCGCAGGCGCACGCCGGTCACGCCCAGCGGCTGGTCGTCGCCCTGCACCTCGACCAGTTCGTGATCCCACAGGATCGCGACCTTGGGATTGCGGAACAGCCGCTCCTGCAGGATCTTTTCCGCCCGCAGGCTGTCGCGGCGATGGACCAGCGTGACCTTGCTGGCGAAATTGGTCAGGAACAGCGCCTCCTCGACCGCGGTGTTGCCGCCGCCGACCACCACGACCTCGCGGTTGCGATAGAAGAATCCGTCGCAGGTGGCGCAGGCCGAGACGCCGAATCCCTTGAACTTCTCCTCGCTGGGCAGGCCCAGCCAGCGCGCCTGTGCGCCGGTGGCCAGGATCACCGCATCCGCCGTGATGCGCGCGCCCGAATCGAGTTCCGCGACAAAGGGCCGCTGCTTCAGGTCCAGCCTGGTCACCGTATCGACAAAGACGCGGGCGCCCATGGCGCGGGCATGCGCCTCCATCCTGACCATCAGGTCGGGGCCCTGGATCTCGGTCTCGCCGGGCCAGTTCTCGACCTCGGTGGTGATGGTCAGCTGGCCGCCCGGCTGCATACCCTGGATCAGCACCGGCGACAGCATCGCGCGCGCGGCATAGACGGCGGCGGTATAGCCGGCCGGGCCCGAGCCCACGATCAGCACGCGGCTATGCGCGGGCAGGCTGGCATCGGCGGCAATCTCGGCAGGGGCATGGGACATGGCAGGGACCTTTCGCTTGGCGAAGCCTTAGCTAATCACCGCCGGCCCGGCATGCAATCCATAAGGCCCCCTCGCGCAGCGGTGGAAAGAATGTTGCGCAATCCGGCCCCGCGGGATAGTTTCCGGCATGTTTTTTGCCGGAAAGGCAAGCCAGGGGACCAGATGACCGCCGCCAGACTTGACGAAATCGACCGCAAAATTCTGGCAGAGCTGCAAGCCGATGGCCGCATGACCAATGTCGAGCTGGCCCGCCGCGTCGGCATTTCCGCCCCGCCCTGCCTGCGCCGCGTCCGCGCGCTGGAGGAGATGGGCTATATCCGCGGCTATCACGCCGATATCGACGCCCGCGAGCTGGGATTCGAGGTGCAGGTCTTTGCCATGGTCCGGCTGGTCAGCCAGTCCGAGCGCGACCTGTCGGCCTTCGAGGCGCTGGCCTGCGAATGGCCGCTGGTGCGCGAGTGCCACATGCTGAACGGCGAGATCGACTTCATCCTGAAATGCGTCTCGCCCGACCTGACCAGCTTCCAGCGGTTCCTGACCGAGAAGCTGACGGCGGCGCCGAACGTGGCCTCGGTCAAGACCTCGCTGGTGATCCGCTGCGCCAAGGACGAGCCGGGCGTGCCCTTCAGCGTGGTCGAGGAACGGGCGGCGGCGCTGGGGTGAGGGGCTGACCAGTATGAACCAGCCCGACCACCCGACTATCTAGTCACCGGTAAAAATTGCGAGGAGGCTCGCAAGCTCCGCATCGGTGCTCGCCTTATATAGAATCATTTTATCATTCTTATCGTGCATTTTTGCCTGTGCAGTGATTCTTTCTTCGCCAACAGAACCAACAATATCACTGTGGATTAGCATCTCCAGCTGTTTTCCAGACAACAATATCCGAAAACCACGGCGTCCGTCTGCCAATCTCCATACAAGCCTGCTTACACTGAACTCGATGTAGCCTTCTGGGATTTCTATATCTCGCTCCTGCAGCATAAGAAGAAATTTCTCAAGCGGCGTTTCCGGCTTAATCGCCGTGGATGTTGCAAGAATGGCACCCACCGCCTCCTGAAGACTATCCGTCTTCATTTTTTTAGCAAATACTCGTTCAACAGTGCCTTTCCCGAGCCGCCAAACATTTTGCTTGTTCTCTATGTTATATCCCGACCACCCCGTTTTCCACCCATTTAGCGCAGCCTTCGCATCGCTAGGAGTCACCTGAAAAAGCGTGGAAACAATCCGATCGACTTCGTTAGGAATAATATATCCGTCCGCATCTAAGATCGGGCCTACGGTCGTAGTTTCGCCATCGATACAGAAAACCCAATACTCTCCGTTGGACACCACTCCCATCTCTCCACGGGTCAAATAAGGAGTAACAAAACCTGGATTGAGAGTGCGGGAAATTTTTTTTGCTTCGATCATCCAGATCGGGCGCTCATTACCATCGACTAGCGCTATATCGACCGACAAACGCCTATTCGGTCCGTTGGGTTTGAAATATTCAAAGTAAGACTCGAGTCCGTTCAAAGCGCAAGCCTCGTCGACAATAGGCATGACCAAGCGATACATAACCCATCTTTCAGCGGGCTGCCGACGGAATTGTCTGCTTCTCCAGTTTCTCGCCATTATTTGTCAAACACCCCCTCTCCCTCCAACGCGATGGCCGAGATCAGCCGCCCGTAATCCGCCTGGTTCTGATGCGTGCTGCGGCGATAGGAGAAGAACCGCTCCGGGTCGGAATAGGTGCAGTGCCCGGTCCATTCCGCCTCCACCCCGGCCTCGCGCAGCCGCATCAGGCCGAAGGAGGGCAGGTCGAACATCGGCCGCCCGTTCGGCCCGCCGGCGAAGAAGCGGTGGTAATCCGGGTCCTCGACCAGGAACGCGTCCATGAAATCCTCGCCGACCTCATAGGCGCGCTGGCTGATCGTCGGGCCGATCACCGCGCGGATGCGGCTGGCGCCCAGGTCGTTCATCGCCCCCACCGTCGCCTCGATCACCCCGGACAGCGCGCCGCGCCAGCCGGCATGGACGGCGCCGATCACCCCGGCCTGGGGGTCGGCCAGCAGGATCGGCTGGCAATCCGCCGTCAGCACCGCCAGGGCCGCGCCCGGCCGGTCGGTGACGATGCCGTCGGCGCGGATCTGTGCGAAATCGGCCGGTTCGTCGCCGGCACGCAGCACCGCGACCTCGGCGGAATGGACCTGATGCACGGTTGTCAGCCGGCCCGGCGGCACGCCCATCGCCTCGGCCACGCGGGCGCGGTTGATGCTCACGATCTCGCCCTGGTCGCTGGAGCCGTAGCCGCAGTTCAGCCCCGCGAACAGGCCCGAGGAGGCGCCGCCGCGCCGGGTGAAGAAGCCGTGCCGCACCGAGGCGAGCAGCGGATGGGTCAGGATCTCAAGCGTCGTCTGCATCGTCGTCCAGGGGCTCGAATCCGGCAGGCACGGGCGCATGGCGAGCCCAGAAGGCCAGCACCTTGAACAGGTGACCCATTTCGCCGGGCGCGGTCAAGCGATGAAGCGCAGCCATGGCGCCGCCGTCCCCGGCCGCCGCCAGACGCTGGGCGCGCTGCGCGATCCCCAGCCGCAGCAGCCATTCGCCCTGCGTCGCCATGCAAGAGACGCGGGCCCCGGCCGCCCGCGCCGCCCAGGCCAGGGGCGCGAAATCGACATGCGCGGTCAGGTCGGCCTCGCCCGGATGCGCCAGCGGGTCCTCGGGGCGGTGCCGGCGCAGGGCCTGGAAGGTGTCGCCCTGCCCGTCCCAGCCGCCATAGTCGATGACGAGGGCGCAGCCGCCATGCGCCGCGATCCGCCCGGCCAGCGCCGAGACGATCGGCCCGGCCGCGGGACAGAACTCGCGGATCACCCCTTGCGGCGCGGGCCGCAGGATGCGCTCCGGCGCAGCGCCCTGCCCATCCACCGCAGCCAGCCCCAGCGCCAGCCCCTCCTCCGGGCCCAAGGTCACCACCCGCTCGGCCCAGCCCTGCCCGCCCATCCGGAACTGCCGGATGGGCAGCGCGTCGAAGAACTCGTTCGCGACCAGGAACAGCGGCGCCTGCGGCAGCTGCGCCGCATCGTCCAGATGGCTGATATCGCCCAGCGTCTCGCGCTGCACCCGGCGCAGATGCGGCGATGCCTCGACCAGGACCACCTGCGCCGCCTCGCGCATGCCGGGCACCCCACGGATCGCGCGCAGGATATCGGCCATCAGCGTGCCGCGGCCGGGTCCCAGCTCGGCCAGGGTGAAGGGCGCGGGGCTGCCCTGGTCCAGCCAGGCCTGCGCCAGCGCCAGCCCGACCATCTCGCCGAACATCTGGCTGATCTCGGGCGCGGTGGTGAAATCGCCGCCGGCGCCGAAAGGATCGCGGGTCGCGTAATAGCCATGCTCGGGATGCAGCAGGCACAGCCGCATGTAGTCGTCCAGCCGCATCGGCCCGGACAGCCGGATGCGCGCGGCGATGATCCGCGCCAGCGGCGTCATGCGGCGCCCGGCGCGATGGCCGGCCGTGCGCGGGCACGGATCAGGAAGGCCAGCCCGACCAGAACCATGGGCAGCGACAGCAGCTGCCCCATGGTCACGCCCCAGACCGGCCCGCCCAGCACATGGCCCAGCGGATTGTCGGGGGTGATGAATTGCGCATCGGCCTGGCGGAAGAACTCGACCACGAAGCGCGACAGGCCGTAGCCCATCACGAAAACCCCCAGCGCCTGCCCCGGCCGGCGCAGCCCGCCGGAGCGCACCAGCAGCACCAGCACCAGCGCCAGCAGCACCCCTTCCAGCCCGGCCTCGTAAAGCTGGCTTGGATGCCGGGCGCAGGGGCCGGTGACGCCGGGGCACATCTGCGCCGCCTCGCCCGGGAAGATCACGCCCCAGGGCGCATCGGTCGGCCGGCCCCACAGCTCGGCATTGATGAAATTCGCCAGCCGGCCCAGCCCCAGCCCGACCGGCGTCGCCACCGACAGCGCATCGGCCAGGCGCAGCGCCGGGATGCCGTGCCGCCGGCAGAACCACCAGGAAGCCAGCACCACACCGAGGAATCCGCCGTGAAAGGACATGCCGCCCTGCCAGATCACCGGGATCTGCCCGGGATTGGCCAGGTAGTAGCCCGGCTCGTAGAACAGCACGAAGCCCAGACGCCCGCCCAGCACCACGCCGACGATCACCCAGGTCAGCAATTCCTCGACCTGCTCGGGGCGCATCGGCGCGGCGTCGCCCCAAAGCCGCGGGCGCCGCATCAATGCCACGATGATGCGCCAGCCGATCAGCAGCCCGGCCAGATAGGCCAAGGCATACCAGCGCAGCGAGAAATCCATGCCGAAAAGATGGATGGTGAAGATCTCGGGCGAGATGTCGGGAAAGGGGATCATGGGCTCCTCGTTTCGGCGCGGGCAGGCTACGCGGGGGCGGCCCGGTGTCAACCGCCGCCGTCAGGCAATTGAACAGCGGCCCCGGCAGGGCCATATAGGGGCCGACGCTGAACCGAAAGGCCCGCCATGACCGCGAACAACCGCTTTCTCGACGATCTCTCGAAATTGATGACCAATGCCATGGGCGTGGCCCAGGGCGCCAAGGACGAGGCGCAGACCGCCTTCAACAGCTGGATCGACCGCTGGCTGGCCGACCGCGACTTCGTCACCCGCGAGGAATTCGAGGCCGTGCGCGAGATGGCGATCAAGGCCCGGACCGAGAATGCCGAGCTGCGCGCCCGCCTGGATGCGCTCGAGGGCAAGGGCGTCGTCTCGGTCACTCCGACCGGCCCGCTTGGCGGCGGCACGGCAGAGACCGGCGGCGATCAGGGCTGAACGGTTTCGCGCAGCCGGCCCTGCTTGTCGTAAAGCAGCACCTCGCCCGTCTCGGTCACCACCACCAGCCAGTCGCGGGCGAAGGTGACGGCGGCGGGTCTCGCGCCTTCGGGCAATACGACCTGCCCGGGCAGTTCCGGCAGCGGCGGCTGCGACAGGCGCAGCCACAGCAGCGCCGCGATCACCAGAACGCCCAAGCCCATCACCGCCGCCAGCGCGGTCACCAGAAAGCGCAGCCAGCGCAGCATCGGCAGCGCTTCCTCTGGCCCGCCGTCCAGCCTATCATCCCGTGCCATGGCCGAAATCCTTATCACCATTCCCGAAGGTCTGTCCGAGCGCCTTGATAAGGCGCTTGCCCTTGCCGCGCCAGAGCAGGCGGCGCTGTCGCGCTCGCGCCTGGCCAAGCTGATCGCCGAGGGCGCGGTCACCGGGCCCTCGGGGCGCGTGACCGACGGCAAGGCCCGGGCCGAGACCGGCGATTACCTGGTCGAAATCGGCGAGCCCGAGGCCCTGGACGCACGGCCCGAGCCGATCCCGCTGAGCATCGCCTATGAGGACGCGGAGCTGATCGTCGTGGACAAGCCCGCCGGCATGGTGGTGCATCCCGCGCCCGGCGCACCCTCGGGGACGCTGGTCAACGCGCTGCTCGCGCATTGCGCGGGCAGCCTGTCGGGGATCGGCGGCACCGCCCGGCCCGGCATCGTGCACCGGATCGACAAGGAGACCTCGGGCCTGCTGGTGGTGGCAAAGACCGACCGCGCGCATCAGGGGCTGGCCCGGCAATTCGCCGATCACAGCGCGCGGCGGCGTTATCTGGCCATCGCGCATGGCATGATCGACCCGGCCGATGCGCGGCTGCGCGGCCTGCCGGGCCTGGGCTTCGAGCCGGGCGGCGTGCTGCGCATCGCCACGCTGATCGGCCGCCACCCCGGCGACCGGCAGCGCCAGGCGGTCAGCTTCCGGAACGGCCGCCACGCCGTGACCCGCGCCCGGGTGATCGAGACCTTCGGCACGCCCCCCGCCGCCATGCTGGTCGAATGCCGGCTGGAAACCGGCCGCACCCATCAAATCCGCGTGCACATGGCCCATGCGGGATTGGGCCTGGTGGGCGACCCGGTCTATGGTGGCGCAAGGCGGGCCTCGGCCAGGGCGCTGGGGGCGGATGCCGCCGCAGCCGTCGCCGCCTTTCCCCGTCAGGCCCTGCACGCGGCCGAGCTGGGCTTCGAACATCCGGTCAGCGGCCAGACGCTGTCCTTCGCCAGCCCGCTGCCGCCCGACATGGCCGGACTGCTGGCCAGATTGCGCGACGCACCGGGCTGACGGAACCCGGGCCCCGCCGATAGCGTTCACAATTACCCGCCAAAGCGCGGGACAGGGAATTTTCAGATGGCGAACTACACCAACCTTCCGGCACCCAGCCCCGAACAGGGCCTCAACCGCTACCTGCAGGAGATCCGCAAGTTTCCCCTGCTGGAACCGGAGGAGGAATACATGCTGGCCAAGGCCTGGGTGGACCATCAGGACGCCGAGGCGGCCCAGAAGCTGGTGACGAGCCACCTGCGGCTCGCCGCCAAGATCGCGATGGGCTATCGCGGCTACGGCCTGCCGCAGGCCGAGGTGATCTCCGAGGCGAATGTCGGCCTGATGCAGGCGGTGAAACGCTTCGATCCGGAAAAGGGCTTCCGACTCGCCACCTATGCCATGTGGTGGATCCGCGCCTCGATCCAGGAATACATCCTGCGGTCCTGGTCGCTGGTGAAGATGGGCACCACCTCGGCGCAGAAGAAGCTGTTCTTCAACCTGCGCAAGGCCAAGTCCAAGCTGGGCGCGCTGGAGGAAGGCGACCTGCGCCCGGAAAACGTCACCCAGATCGCCCATGACCTGAACGTGACCGAGCAGGAGGTCATCGACATGAACCGCCGCCTGTCCAGCGGCGACGCCTCGCTGAATGCGACGGTGGGCTCGGGCGACGGGGAATCGACGGCGCAATGGCAGGACTGGCTGGAGGACGAGGACGCCAACCAGGCCGAGGCATTCGCCGAGGCCGACGAGTTGTCGGCGCGGCGCGAGATGCTGATCGCCGCCATGGACGTGCTGAACGACCGCGAAAAGGACATCCTGATGGAGCGCCGCCTGCGCGACGACCCCATGACGCTGGAGGATCTTTCGACGCGCTACGACGTCTCACGCGAGCGCATCCGCCAGATCGAGGTCCGCGCCTTCGAGAAGCTGCAGAACCGCATCCGCGAACTGGCGCGCGAGCGCGGCATGACGGTGCCCGAAACCGCCTGAGCCGCATTTGCAGCCCGCCGGGCCGTTCCCTCGCCTGCGGACCCGCGGCCAGCCATGGCCCGGCCCGGCATGGCGCCCGTGCCGGCGCGGGGCGCGGGCGGGGCTACTGGGACCGGGAAACCCTCTGCCCGGCTGCCCGGACCTGCCTTTGCGCCCCGCAGCGCAGGCCGGCAGCCTTGTGGTAGGGGCGATCCGCTGCGGCGCAAGCCGGGGCCTGATCGGGCCGGGAAGGCGCCGCGGTTTTCCGGGCTGCGCGCCCGCGCCCGCACGGACCGTCCCGGGGGCTTGCGCAAGGCGAATTATCGTGACAGCGGGCAGAGTTGACCGGCGCCCGGCTTGGCTTATGGTCGGGACAGGACAGCAGGGGCCGATGGCGCGGACATGACGGCGCTGAACCAATATCAACGGCTGGAAGCCGCAGGAATCTGGCGCGAGACGCCCCAATCGCAGTTGCGCGACGTCATCGTCTCGTTCGGCGACGCGACATTGGTGCTGACCGATCCGCGCTCCGAGGTGCCGCTGGCGCATTGGTCGCTGCCGGCGGTGACGCGGCTCAATCCCGGCAAGCTGCCGGCGCGCTACGCCCCGGGGGGCGCCGATGCCGGCGAAGAGCTGGAAATCGACGACGAGCTGATGATCTCGGCCATATCCAAGGTGCATCAGGTGATCGAGGCCAGCAAGCCGCATCCCGGCCGGCTGCGCGGCGGGCTGATGCTGGGCGCGGCGGCGGTCATGGCGCTGCTGGCGGTGTTCTGGGTGCCGCCGGCCCTGGTGCGCCATGCCGCCGACATCGCCCCCCCGGCGCAGCGGGCCGAGATCGGGCGCATGGTTCTGGCCGAGATCGCCAAGACCACCGGCAGCCCCTGCTCGCGCCCGGCGGGCGACATGGTGCGGCAGAAGCTGGCGATGCGGCTGATCGGCCCGGATGCGCAGATCGCCGTGCTGCCGGCGACGCTGCGCGGCGCCATCCGCCTGCCCGGCCCGATCACCGTCATCGGCGAGGATCTGATCGAGGGGCAGATGACTCCCGAGGTGGCGGCCGGCCATATCCTGGCCGCGCAGGCCGCGGCGGTGCGCGACGACCCGATGCTGGCGGCGCTGCGCCATGCCGGGCCGCGCGCCACCTTTCACCTGCTGACCGCGGGCACGCTGCCGGCGAAATCCCTGGCCGGCTATGGCGAGAAGCTGCTGGCCGACCCGGTGCCGCGCCCGGAGGACGAGCCGCTGCTGGCCTATTTCACCCGCGCCGGCATTTCGAGCGAGCCCTACGCCCGTTCGCTGGACCCGACCGGAGAGGCGGTGCTGGGCCTGATCGAGGCCGACCCCTTCCGCACCGCCGAGCCCCGGCCGGTGCTGAACGACCGCGAATGGATCGCCCTGCAGGAGATCTGCGACCAGTGACGGCGGCTTAGCGCGGAAAGGCATCGGGAAACCCCGCCTTGCGGATGCCGTCCAGCGCGCGGACGATGCTTTCGCGATCCGGGAAAGGGCCGGCCATGATGACCTGCACCTCGCGCCCGCCGACCCGGTCGGTGCCGCGCAGCACCGGATAGCCCATCTGGGCGATGCGCCGGGCGGCACGTTCGGCATTCTCGGGATTGGCGAAGGTGCCCAGCTGCACATAGCGCGCCCCGGCGGGGATCATGCCGCCCGAAGGGGATGGCCGGCTGGCCTGCGCGGCGGGTTTGGCCCGGGGCGCCGCCCCGGCGCCTGCCGCGGGCTTGGCGACGGGCGCCGGCTGTTTCCCGGCGGCCGGTGCAGAGGCGGACGGGGCGGGACGGGCAGCGTCGGGCTGGGGGCGGGCCGGGGCCGACGAGGCCGAGGGCGGGACAGCAGCAGCCATTGCGGGCGGACGCGTGTTGCCGGCCGGGGAAAGGCTGCCGATCGGCCGCAGAAAGCTGAGCCGCGACAGGTCCGATTCCGGCAGCGAAGCGCAATAGCCCTGCGACGGATCGCGGCCTAGCCGCGCGGGATCCGCCTCTCCGTCATAGCCCAGCAGCTCGCAAAGCCGGCGGTTCGGCCGCAGCGCGCCGCCCATGCCCTGACGCACCGCCGGCGCCGCCGTCAGCGCCGCGCGCAGGGCATCGGCCGGACCGGAGGGGGCCGGCTCGGCGCCCAGATCGGGCCGGCGTTCCATCGGCTGCGGATCGCTGGCCAGTTCCCCCGGCTGCAGGTTGGTCAGAACCTGCAGCGACAGCGCCTCCGCCAGCAGCTCGGCGCGGCTGCGCCCGGCATTCGGGTCCAGCGCACGCAGCCGCGGCTTGCCGCCCAGCCCGCGCGCCGACAGCGTCGGGGGATAGCCGCAGATCGGCGTGCCGTCGCGGGCGAGCCGCGCGGTCCAGCTGCCCGCATCATCGCGCAGGAACACGCAGCCGCGGCTGTCGATATATTGCCGCGAGGGGAAATCCGCCGGCGGATCCTCGGCCGGGCGCGGCGCCTGCGCCAGAGCCAGCCCCGGCAGCAGCGCCAGCGCCAGCATGATCCGCAGAATCATCCGCATCATCCCATCCCCGAATCGCTCTCTTGATCCGGTGATAGGGCGAAAGCCCTGAAGAGCCGGTTAACGCAGCCTCATTTCGTGCCGAACATGCGGTCGCCGGCATCGCCCAGGCCCGGCACGATATAGCCGTGATCGTCCAGCCGCTCGTCCAGCGCGGCGGTGACGATCGGCACGTCGGGATGGGCCTCGCGCATGCGCGCCACCCCCTCGGGCGAGGCGAGCAGGCACAAAAAGCGCAAGTTGCGCGCGCCCTCGGCCTTGAGCAGGTCGATGGCCGCGACCGACGAGTTCCCCGTCGCCAGCATCGGATCGACGACAATGGTCATGCGCGCATCCAACTCTCTGGGAACCTTGGAGTAATATTGCACCGGCTGCAGCGTCTCGGGGTCGCGGTAAAGCCCGATGAAACCGACGCGGGCGGCCGGGATCAGCTCCAGGATGCCGTCCATCAGCCCGTTTCCGGCCCGCAGGATCGAGATCAGCGCCAGCTTCTTGCCTTCCAGCGTCGGCGCCTCCATCTCGCAAAGCGGGGTCTCGATGCGGGTGGTGGTCATCTCCAGCTCGCGCGTGACCTCATAGGCCAGAAGCAGGCTGATTTCCCGCAGCAGGCGGCGGAAGCCGGCGGTCGAGGTCGTCTTGTCGCGCATCAGGGTCAGCTTGTGCTGCACCAGCGGGTGATCGACGACGGTCAGATGCGCTTGGGTCATGTCAGGTCCTTTCGCAGGCGGGTTCGGGTGGTCTGGTCGCAGAATGCCGCATCGGCGGCCCAAAGGTTCATCTGCCGGAATTCCGCCTCGGCCCAGCCGAAGGCATCGGCAAGCCGTTGATATTCCTGCGACAGGCTGGTGTGGAAGAAGGGCGGATCGTCGGTCGAGACGGTGACGCGCACGCCCGCGTCGGCCAGCCGCGCGATGGGATGGGCGGCCCAGTCCCGCACCAAGCCAAGCGCGATGTTCGAGCCGGGGCAGACCTCCAGCGTGATCCCGCGCTCGGCCAGGTCGCGGAGCAGCTGCGCATCCTCGACGGCGCGGATGCCGTGGCCGATGCGGCTGACGCCAAGCGCCAGCGCGTCGCGGATCGACTCGGGCCCGCGCCACTCGCCGGCATGGGCGGTCAGGCCCAGCCCGGCCTCGCGCGCGCAGTCGAAGGCCCAGGCGAAATCGCCAAGCTCGCCGGCATCCTCGGCGCCGCCGATGCCGAGCCCGGCAACCCAGCCGCCCGAGGTCTCGGCGGCGCAGATCGCGGTGCGCTTGGCGCGCTCGGCGCCGAAATGGCGGATGCAGGTCAGCACGGCGCGGCTGGCGATGCCGCCGCGCTCGGCCTCGACCGCGGCCTCCTCCATGGCAGCGAGATAGTCGCGCCAGGCCGGCAGGTCCGCGCCGCCGCAGAACTCGGGCGAAACGAAAAGCTCGGCATAGATCACGCCCTGCTCGGCGCATTCCGCCAGCACCTCGGACAGCAGCCGGGCATAGTCGCGCGGCGTGGTCAGAACCGAGGTCGCCGCCTCATAGACCCGCAGGAAGTCCTTGAAATCGCGATAGGCATAGGCGCCCTTCTCGTCGAAGATGCCGCCGATGTCGCGATGTTTCTCGGCCGCGAGCGCCCGGATGAAACCGGGCGGCGCCGCGCCTTCCAGATGCAGGTGCAGCTCGATCTTCTTCAGCGATTTCACAGGAACGACCTCCCCGGCCCGACCGGCGGCAGGCCGAGATGCGCGGCGACCGAGGCGGCGATATCGGCGAAACCGACCTGGCCGATGCCGCGCGGGCCATAGCCCCAGCCCAGCACCGGCACGCGTTCGCGGGTGTGGTCGGTGCCGTGCCAGCTCGGGTCGTTGCCGTGGTCGGCGGTGAAGATCGCCAGATCCCCCGGCCGCAGGCGCGCCATCAGCGCCCCCGCCACCCCGTCGAACCATTCCAGAGCCGCCGCATAGCCCGTCACGTCGCGGCGATGGCCGTAGAGGCTGTCGAATTCGACGAAATTGGCGAAGGTCAGGCTGCCCGGCTCGGCCGCGTCGGCAAGCGCCAGCAGATGGCCGGCCAGATCGGCATCGGACCTGCCCTTGTGCAGCCTGCCGATGCCGCGATGCGAGAAGATGTCGCCGATCTTGCCCACGGCATGGGTCGCCCGCCCCGCCTCTTGCGCCACGTCCAGAAGCGTCGGCGCCGGGGGGGCGATGGCATAATCGCGGCGGTTGGGGGTGCGGGCGAAACTGCCCTCGGCGCCCAGGAAGGGCCGGGCGATGACGCGGCCCACGCGCATCGGGTGGACCAGGGCGGCCACCTTCTCGCAGAGCCGGTAAAGCCGGTCGAGGCCGAAGCCTTCCTCATGCGCGGCGATCTGCAAGACGCTGTCGGCCGAGGTGTAGCAGATCGGCCAGCCGCTGCGCAGATGCTCGGCCCCCAGCCGGGCGATGATCTCGGTTCCCGAGGCATGTTCGTTGCCGAGGATGCCCATGGTCCCCGCGGCTTCGGCGATGCGTTCGGTCAGCTCGGCGGGAAAGGCCGGGCGGGTGTTCGGGAAATAATGCCAGTCCCAGGGCACGGGAACGCCCGCGATCTCCCAATGGCCGGACGGGGTGTCCTTGCCGCGCGAAACCTCGGTCGCAGCACCCCAGAGCCCCTGCGGCCGGGCGCCAAGGCCCGGGGCCGCCTCGCCGCTGGCCAGCCGGATCGCGGCGCCCAGGCCCAGCGCGTCCAGATGCGGCATGTGCAGCGGCCGCGCCCGGGCGATATGGGCGACGGTATTGGCACCGGTATCGGGCCGGTCGTCGTTGAAATAGGCGCCCGCGTCGGGCGCCCCGCCGATGCCCACCGAATCCATCACGATCAGGAAGGCGCGTCTGTCGGTCATGTTACCTCGCTGCGGATCAATGGGCCGGGCTCCGGCCCATCGCCCAGCAGATAGGCGGCCGCCACGGTGGCGGCTGCTGCCTCGGCCGCCGCCTCGGAGGCGGCATGGACCAGCGCCAGGGGACGACCCGGACCCGCCTCCTCGCCGATGCGGAGCAGTTCCGCAAGCCCCACCCGCGGGTCGATCCGGTCGCCCGCATGCAGCCGCCCGCCGCCAAGTGCAACCACGGCATGACCCAGCGCCTCGGTGTCGATGGCGGCGACGCGGCCATGGCCGGGCACGGCACGCACCACCGGCGCGGAGGGCAGGTGGTGGTCGGGATGCTCCAGCAGGTCGGCGGGCCCGCCCTGCGCCGCGACCATGCGGGCGAAACGCTCGGCCGCGGCGCCGCTCTCCAGCGCCCGCAAGGCGCCATCGGACAGGCCCCCAAGGTCGAGACAGGCCGAGGACAGCGCCAGCGACAGCTCGCGCAGCGCGCCCTGTCCGCCCGTGAGCACGGCGATAGCCTCGCGCAGCTCCAGCGCATTGCCGGCGGCGCGGGCCAGCGGCTGGTCCATGTCGGTGACATAGGCGCGGGTGCGGCAACCGGCGCCCGTCGCGGTATCGACCAGCGCGCGGGCCAGCCCCAGCGCCGCATCCGGTCCGCGCAGAAAGGCGCCGCTGCCCTGCTTGACGTCCAGCACCAGCGCATCGAGCCCCGCCGCCAGCTTCTTCGACAGGATCGAGGCGGTGATGAGGTCGACCGAGCCCACCGTCGCGCTTTCATCGCGGATCGCGTAAAGCCGCGCATCGGCCGGCGCAAGGTCGCGCCCGGCCGCGACGATGGCGCAGCCGACCCCGGCCACCACGCGGCGGAAATCGTCCTCGGACAGCGCGGTGCGGAGGCCGGGGATCGCCTCCAGCTTGTCCAGCGTGCCGCCGGTATGGCCGAGCCCCCGCCCCGAGATCATCGGGACATAGGCACCGCAGCTGGCCACCAGCGGGGCCAGGATCAGGCTGACCGCATCGCCGATGCCGCCGGTCGAATGCTTGTCCACCACCGGCCCCGGCAGGTCCCAGCGCAGCACATGGCCGGAATCGCGCATCGCCCGGGTCAGCGCCACCCGGCCGGATTCGTCCAGCCCACGCAGCAGCACCGCCATGGCGAAGGCTGCGGCCTGCGCATCGCTGACCGAACCATCGGCCAAGCCGCGCGCGACCAGCGCCGCGCCGGCCGCGTCCAGCCCGCGCCCGTCGCGGACCGCGGCGATCACCGGACGCGGATCGGCAGGGCTCATTCGGTGCCCGACATGTGGCTGATGCCGAAACGTCCGGGCAGCAGCTCGCCGATGGTGGTGGCCAGCTCGTGGCCGCGGGTGGTGGCCAGCAGCACCGGGGTCTCGGGTCGGCCGAACTCGGCCAGCTTCTGCCGGCAGCCGCCGCAGGGCGGCACCGGACCCTGCGAGTCGGCGATGACGGCGACCTCGACGATCTCGGTCTCGCCCGCCGCGACCATGGCGGCGATGGCGCCGGCCTCGGCGCAGGTGCCCTCGGGATAGGCCACGTTCTCGACATTGCAGCCGGCATAGATCCGCCCCGAGGCCCCGCGCACCGCCGCGCCGACCTTGAAATTGGAATAGGGCGCATAGGCCCTTTCGCGCACCTCGCGCGCCGCATCCAGAAGCGCCATTACCCCACCTTTCGCCTGCCACCCGACCGGATTGCGAGTTTGCGCGCCCGCCCATCGCGATGCAAGTCCGGCGCATCCCCGCCCCCGGCCGAGATGCCCCCTGTTCTCCGCCGGAAAAATAGTTTAACGCTGAACCATCTTGAGAGGAGAGGGTCTGGCGATGGAAGAACGCAGACAGGACAACGCCCGGCAGGCGGCATTGGATTATCACGAATTCCCGCGCCCGGGTAAGCTTGAGGTGCGCGCGACCAAGCCCCTTGCCAATGGCCGCGACCTGAGCCGCGCCTATTCGCCCGGCGTGGCGGAAGCCTGCCTGGAGATCAAGGCCGACCCCGCCACCGCCGCCCGCTATACCGCACGCGGCAATCTGGTCGCCGTGGTCTCGAACGGCACCGCGGTGCTGGGGCTGGGCAATATCGGCGCGCTGGCCTCGAAGCCGGTGATGGAAGGCAAGGCGGTCCTGTTCAAGAAATTCGCCAATATCGACTGTTTCGATATCGAACTGAACCAGCCCGACCCCGAGAAGCTGGCCGAGATCGTCTGCGCGATGGAACCGACCTTCGGCGCCATCAACCTCGAGGACATCAAGGCCCCGGACTGCTTCATCGTCGAGAAGCTGTGCCGCGAGCGCATGAATATCCCGGTCTTTCACGACGACCAGCACGGCACCGCCATCGTCGTCGGCGCGGCGGCGACCAACGCGCTGCACATCGCCCACAAGCGGTTCGAGGACATCAAGGTCGTCTCGACCGGCGGCGGGGCGGCCGGCATCGCCTGCCTCAACATGCTGCTGAAGCTGGGCGTGAAGCGCGAGAACGTCTGGCTTTGCGACATCGCCGGCCTGGTCCATGAGGGCCGGACCGAGGAGATGACCCCGCAAAAGGCGGAATACGCGCAGAAATCCGACCTGCGCACGCTGGAGCAGGTGATCGAGGGCGCGGATCTGTTCCTGGGCCTGTCCGGCCCCGGCGTGCTCAAGCCCCATATGGTGGCCAAGATGGCCAAGCGCCCGATCATCTTCGCGCTGGCCAACCCAACGCCCGAGATCCTGCCCGAGGATGCGCGCGCCGTGGCGCCCGACGCCATCATCGCCACCGGCCGCAGCGACTATCCGAACCAGGTCAACAACGTCCTGTGCTTCCCCTTCATCTTCCGCGGCGCGCTGGACGTGGGCGCGACCACGATCAACGACGAGATGCAGCTGGCCTGCATCGAAGGCATCGCCGCGCTGGCCCGCGCCACCACCAGCGCCGAGGCGGCGATGGCCTATCGCGGCGAAAAGCTGAGCTTCGGCGCCGACTACTTGATCCCCAAGCCCTTCGATCCGCGGCTGATCGGCGTGGTCTCCACCGCCGTGGCCAAGGCCGCGATGGAGACCGGCGTCGCCACCCGGCCCCTGGACGACATCGCCGCCTACAAGCGCAAGCTGGACGGTTCGGTCTTCCGCTCGGCGCTGATGATGCGCCCGGTCTTCGAGGCCGCCGCCACCGCCAACCGCCGCATCGTCTTTGCCGAGGGCGAGGACGAGCGGGTGCTGCGCGCCGCCAATGCCATGCTCGAGGAAACCACCGATGCGCCCATCCTGATCGGCCGGCCCGAGGTGATCGAGATGCGCGCCGAGCGCGCCGGCCTGCCGATCCGCCCCGGCCGCGATTTCGAGATCGTGAACCCCGAAAACGACCCGCGCTATCGCGACTATTGGGGCACCTATCACGAGCTGATGGCCCGCCAGGGCGTCACGCCCGACATCGCCCGCGCCATCATGCGCACCAACACCACCGCCATCGGCGCGGTCATGGTGCACCGGGGCGAGGCCGACAGCCTGATCTGCGGCACCTTCGGCCAATACAGCTGGCACCTGAACTATGTCACCCAGGTGCTGGCCCGCGACGGTCTGCGCCCACATGGCGCGCTGTCGCTGATGATCCTGGAAGACGGGCCGCTGTTCATCGCCGACACGCAGGTCACCCATTCCCCCACCCCCGAGCAGGTGGCCGAGGCCGCCATCGGCGCCGCCCGCCATGTGCGCCGCTTCGGCGTAACGCCCAAGGTCGCGCTGTGCAGCCATTCGCAATTCGGCAACCTGGACACCGATTCCGGCCGCAAGATGCGCGCGGCGATGGAGATCCTGCATGCGCGCGGCGTCGATTTCATCTTCGACGGCGAAATGCACGTGGACTCGGCCCTGGACCCGGCGATCCGCGAGCGGCTGCTGCCGCATTCCCGGATCGAGGGCGCGGCCAACGTGCTGGTCTTCTCGGGCACCGACTCGGCCTCGGGGGTGCGCAACGCGCTGAAGCTCAAGGCCAACGGGCTCGAGGTCGGGCCGATCCTGATGGGCATGGGCAACCGCGCCCATATCGTCACCCCCTCGATCACCACCCGCGGCCTGCTGAACATGAGCGCGATCGCCGGCACCCCGGTCGATCACTATCGCTAGACGGCAGGGGAAGCTGCGCCAGGGCTCGCGGTGATTCTGCCGCGGCCCTGCGCGGCCGGCCTGATTTTGCAAAATGCCGCGGGGTTTTCAGCCCGACGCAAAGTCGCCGGCGATTTGCAAACTAATTCCCGCGAATGGCGCGGGATTCTGCAAAACTTTTTGTCGCACCCGCGGTTGTGGGCGTTAACATCCTTGCGCCCTGCCTTTCGGCGCGCATAACTCCGGCCCATTCATCCGGGGAGGAGTTGTTTCATGGGATATCGGGAGATCTATTCTGCCTGGCAGGCGGACCCTGAGGGTTTCTGGATGCGGGCGGCCGATGCCATCGACTGGGAGCGCAAGCCCTCGAAGGCGCTGTTCGACGACAAGGCCCCGATCTACGAATGGTTCTCGGACGGGATGGTGAATACCTGCTGGAACGCGGTGGACCGCCATGTGCTGGCCGGGCGCGGCGACCAGATCGCCATCCAGCATGAAAGCCCGATCACCCTTTCGACCAAGGGCATCACCTACAAGCAGCTGCAGGACCGCGTCGCCTCGCTGGCCGGGGCGCTGCGCATGCGCGGCGTCGAAAAGGGCGACCGGGTCATCATCTACATGCCGATGATCCCCGAGGCGCTGGAGGCGATGCTGGCCTGCGCCCGGCTCGGCGCCATCCATTCCGTGGTCTTCGGCGGCTTCGCCGCGAACGAATTGGCGGTGCGCATCGACGACTGCCAGCCCAAGGCGATCATCGCCGCCTCCTGCGGGCTCGAACCGAACCGGGTGGTGCATTACAAGCCGCTCTTGGACGCCGCCATCGACATGGCCCAGCACAAGCCCGAATTCTGCGTGATCTTCCAGCGCGAGCAAGAGGTGGCCAAGCTGGTCGAGGGCCGCGATTTCAACTGGCACGGCTTCCAATACGGCGTGAAGCCCGCCGAATGCGTGCCGGTCGAGGGCAACCACCCGGCCTATATCCTCTATACCTCGGGCACCACCGGCCAGCCCAAGGGCGTGGTGCGCCACACCGCCGGCCATCTGGTGGCGCTGCAATGGTCGATGACGAATATCTACAACATCGCGGCCGGCGACCGCTTCTGGGCCGCCTCGGACGTGGGCTGGGTCGTCGGCCACAGCTATATCTGCTACGGGCCGCTGATCGCCGGCGCGACCACCGTGGTCTTCGAGGGCAAGCCCGTGGGCACGCCGCATCCGGGCGTGTTCTGGCGCATCATCCAGAACCACCGCATCAAGAGCTTCTTCACCGCGCCCACCGCCCTGCGCGCCATCCGTCGCGAGGATCCGCAGGGCGAGTGGATCCGCCGCTACAAGCTGCACGACCTGCAAGCCCTGTTCCTGGCCGGCGAGCGCGCCGACCCCGACACGGTGAAATGGGCGCAGGAGCACCTGGGCGTGCCGGTGGTGGACCATTGGTGGCAGACCGAGACCGGCTGGGCCATCGCCGCCAATCCTATCGGCATCGAGACCCTGCCGACCAAGCTGGGCAGCCCTTCGGTGCCGATGCCCGGCTATGACGTGCAGGTGCTGGACGAGGCCGGCCATCCGGTGCCCGCAGGGACCTTGGGCGCCATCGCGGTCAAGCTGCCGCTGCCGCCCGGCACGCTGCCGGGGCTGTGGAATGCCGAAACCCGCTTCCGCAAATCCTATCTCGAGCATTTCCCCGGCTATTACGAGACGGGCGACGCCGGCTATATCGACGATGACGGCTATCTCTACATCATGGCGCGCACCGACGACGTGATCAACGTCGCCGGACACCGGCTGTCGACCGGCGCCATGGAAGAGGTGCTGGCCAGCCATCCCGCCGTCGCCGAATGCGCGGTGATCGGCGTGGCGGACAGCCTCAAGGGCCAGGCGCCGGTCGGGTTCCTGTGCCTGAAGGCCGGGATCGCGACGCCGCATGAGCAGGTGGCGCGCGAGGTGGTCAAGCTGGTGCGCGACAAGATCGGCCCGGTCGCGGCTTTCAAGTCGGCCTGCGTGGTGGACCGGCTGCCCAAGACCCGCTCGGGCAAGATCCTGCGCGCCACCATGGCCAAGATCGCCGACGGCGAACCGTTCAAGACCCCCGCCACCATCGACGACCCGGCGATCCTGGACGAGATCCGCGAGGCGCTGGCCGGGCTCGGCTATCCCGAGGCTGCCAAGGCGGGCTAGGCCGCGCCCGGCGGCCACGGCCGCATGATGGGTATTTGAGCAACAGAGAAAGACCACAGGCGGCGCCCCATCCGGCGCCGCTCTCCTTTTTTCTTTCTTGTCGCAGTATCCTCGGGGGTTGGCCATTGGTCCGCCATCGGTCCGAGGACCAATGGACAACGGGGCAGACAGCCCCCGGCCGCGACGGATCAGTCGATCCGGGCGCCGAGTTTTTGCATCAGCGGCAGGAAATCCGGGAAGGACGTGGCGATCGGGCCTCCGTCATCCACGCTGATCGGCTGCTCGGAAGCGAGGCCGGCGACCAGGAAAGACATGGCGATGCGGTGGTCGAGATGGCTGGCGCAGGTAGCGCCGCCTTTCAGCCCGCCCTTGCCGTGGACGGTCATGGTGTCGGGCGTATCCTCGACCTCGGCGCCATTGGCGCGCAGGCCGACCGCCATAGCGTCGATGCGGTCGCTTTCCTTGACGCGAAGCTCGTGGACACCCTGCATCACCGTCTTGCCCTCGGCAAAGCAGGCGATGACCGAGAGGATGGGGAACTCGTCGATCATGCTGGCGGCGCGTTCCACGGGCACGGTCACGCCTTTCAGCGGGCCGTGGCGGACGACCAGGTCGGCGACCGGCTCGCCCCCCTCCTCGCGTGGGTTCTCGAAGCGGATGTCGGCGCCCATTTCCAGCAGCGTGACATAGAGCCCGTCGCGGGTCGGGTTGCGGCTGACGCCCGGCACCCGGATCTCGGATCCCGGCACGATCAGCGCCGCCGCCACCGGGAAGGCGGCGCTGGAGGGATCGCGCGGCACCGCCACCGGCTGCGGCTTCAGCTCCGGCCGGCCCTTAAGGGTGATGACATGGCCCTCGTCGGTCGTCTCGGCGCGGATGCTGGCGCCGAAGCCGGCGAGCATACGCTCGGTATGGTCGCGGGTCGGTTCGGATTCGATCACCACCGTCTCGCCCGGCGCGTTCAGGCCCGCCAGCAGCACGGCCGACTTGATCTGCGCCGAGGCCACGGGGGTCTTGTAGCGCACCGGCACCGGGTCGGCCGCGCCCTTGATCGTCACCGGCAGCCGCTTGCCCTCACGCGCCGTGACCTCGCAGCCGAACAGTTCCAGCGGGTCGGTAACCCGGCCCATCGGGCGGCGCGACAGGCTGGCATCGCCGGTGAAGGTGGCGGTGATGGGCGTCGTGGCCATGGCGCCCATGATCAGCCGCACGCCGGTGCCGGAATTGCCGCAGTCGATCACGCCCTCGGGCTCGGCAAAGCCGCCGACGCCGACGCCGTTGACCTTCCATTCGCCCTCGCCCAGACGCTCGACCCGGGCGCCGAAGGCCCGCATGGCCGATGCCGTGTCCAGCACGTCCTGGCCTTCCAGCAGGCCGGTGATATGCGTCTCGCCCACCGACAGCGCGCCGAGGATCAGGGCGCGGTGGCTGATCGACTTGTCGCCCGGCACCTTGGCCTCGCCCGACAGGGGACCCGAGCGGCGGGCGGTCATCGGCAGCGGTTCGGCGGAATGTGACATGAAGGCCCCCTCGTGCTTGTCGCGCAAGGTGATAGCGGTCACGGGCGGGGGTTGCAATCGGTGGCGATCAACGCCGCTTCAGCCCCCGCGGCGGAAGGTGACGTAATGCGGCACCCGGCCCTCGCGCAGCGCCTTCTGCTCATAGCGTGTGCTGGGCCAGTCGTCCCAAGGCTCCGGGCCTTCGCCGATCAGCTGGAACCCGGCCTGCGGCACCTCCTCCAGCGTCTGGCGGACGTAATCGGGGATGTCGGTGGCGACGCGGAATTCGGCGCCCGGCTTCATGACGCGGGCGAGCGGGATCAGATGCTCGGGCGTCACGAAGCGGCGGCGGTGATGGCGCGCCTTGGGCCAGGGGTCGGGATAGTTCAGGAACGCCTTGCTGATCGAGGCGTCGGGCAGCACGTCCATCAGGTCGCGCGCATCGCCGGGATGCACACTGACATTCTGCACGCCGGCATTGCGGATCTTGCCCAAGAGCATGGCGACGCCGTTGATAAAGGGCTCGCAGCCGATGATGCCGATCTCGGGATAGCGTGCCGCCATGTGCACCATATGCTCGCCGCCGCCGAAGCCGACCTCCAGCCAGACCGGCCGGTCGTCGCCGAAGATCGCCGCCGGGTCGATGGGCTTCCTCTCGGGGTTCTCGGCGAAGGTGATGCCGCGCGGGCGCAGCTCGCCCAGATCCTCGGAAAGATAGCCCTTTTGCGACTGGCGCAGGGTCTTGCC
This sequence comes from Paracoccus sp. J55, assembly GCF_000513975.1. Taxonomy (NCBI): domain Bacteria; kingdom Pseudomonadati; phylum Pseudomonadota; class Alphaproteobacteria; order Rhodobacterales; family Paracoccaceae; genus Paracoccus; species Paracoccus sp. J55. Next base: position 147,126 of record NZ_AZVA01000003.1, on the reverse strand, counting down.
GTGGCGGCGGCCGTAGAAATTGCGACGCGGAGGGTTCGGATCGAATTCACTCATGCCCGCGCCCATGCCTCGGGCGCGGGGCAAGGTCAAGTCATTCCGCAGCCAGGCGCGAGATCACCACCGTCACCTCGGGCTTCTTGCCGATCTCCTCCATCGAGACCTGCCGGGTGATCTTGCGGATCGCCTCCTCCAGCCGGTCGTCGTCCATCACCGTGCGGTCGTCGGCGCGTTCCAGGAACTCGGCCAGCTCGGCCTCGATATTGCGGGCCAGCGGCACGCCGGCCCGGCCCTTCTCGGGCAGGCCCGAGAGCTCCACCCAGGCGTCGGGCAACGGCGTATCGTCCTCGTCGATGATGACCGAGACCATGGCATGGCCGTTCAGCGCCATGCGGATGCGGTCGCGCACCACCCCGTCCATGGCGCCGATCAGCACCGTGCCGTCGAGATAAATCCGCCCGGTGTCGATCTGGTCCACCACCCGCGGCGCCTCGCCCGACAGGTCCAGCATGGTGCCGTTGGTCGCCACCACCGAATGAATGCCGCGTGCCTCGGCCAGCTTGGCATGTTCGCGCAGATGCATGTGCTCGCCATGCATCGGGATGACGATCTGCGGCTTCAGCAGGTCGTGCACCGCCTCGATATCCGGACGGTTGGCATGGCCCGAGACGTGATAGAGCCCGTCATCGGCGTCATGCAGGTCCACGCCCATTTCCGAGAGCGCATTCATGATGCGGATCACCCCGCGCTCATTGCCGGGGATGGTGCGCGAGCTGAACAGGAAGCTGTCCCCGTCCTTCAGCTGGATGCCCAGATAGCGGCCGCGCGAGAGCTGGGCGCTGGCGGCGCGGCGCTCGCCCTGGCTGCCGGTGACGATCAGCATCACCTTGTCGCGCGGCAGCTCCGAGGCTTCCTCGGGGCTGATGACCGGGGGGAAACTGGTCAGGATGCCGGTCTCGACCGCGACGGTCACCATGCGGCGCATGGCCCGGCCCAGAAGGCAGATCTTGCGGCCGGCGGCGATGCCGGCCTCGGCCAGGGTCTTGAGCCGGGCGATGTTGCTGGCGAAGGTCGTCGCCACCACCAGCTGCCGCTGCGCCATGACGAAATCCAGCAGCGGATTTGCCAGCACCGCTTCGGACCGGCCGGGATGGGGCGAGAAGACATTGGTGGAATCGCAGGTCAGGACCTTGATCCCCTGCCCCTCGTTGGCAATGTCGTGCCACAGGATCGGGTCGAAGGCCTCGCCCACCACCGGGGTGCCGTCCAGCTTGAAGTCGCCGGTATGCACGATCCGCCCCGCCGGCGTGTCGATGATCAGCGCCGAGCTTTCCGGGATCGAATGGCTGATCGGGACGAATTGCACCCGGAACGGGCCCACCGTCACCGCATCGGGACGCGGCGCGTGGATATGCAGCTGATCGACCGGCTGGCCGGCCTCCTCCAGCTTCAGCCGCGCCAGCGCGCCGGTGAAGCGGCGGCAATGCACCGGCTTTTGCAGCTTGGGCCAGAGCAGGCCAAGCGCGCCGACGTGATCCTCGTGCCCATGGGTGATGAAGATGGCGTCGATGCGGTCGCGATTGGCTTCCAGCCAGGCGACATCGGCCATGATCAGGTCGATGCCGGGCGAAGAATCCATGTCGCCGAAGGTCACGCCCAGATCGACGACGATCAGCCGTTCACGCCCCGGCTGGCCATAGCCATAGACATAGGCGTTCATGCCGATTTCGCCCGCGCCGCCCAGCGGCAGATAGATCAGGCGCTCAGCCATTGCCCATCTCCTTGTTGTAATCGTGGATCAGGCGCAGGCCGTGCATGGTCAGATCGTCCTCGATCGCGTCAAACAAATCAAACCCCTGGTCGAACAGCGGCGCCAGCCCGCCCGTAGCGATAACCTTCATCGGCCGGCCGCGTTCCTCGCGGATCTTGTCCACCACGCCCTGCACCAGGCCGATATAGCCCCAGAAGATGCCCGACTGGATGCAGGACACCGTATTGGTGCCGATCACCTTGGCCGGCATGGTCACATCGACATGCGGCAGGCTGGCCGCGCCCATATGCAGCGCCTCCAGCGACAGGTTCACCCCCGGGGCGATGACGCCGCCGACATAGGCGCCGTCGGTATCGACCACGTCGAAGGTGGTCGCGGTGCCGAAATCGACCACGATCAGGTCAGGCCCGTGCCGCTGGAACGCCCCCCAGGTGTTCACCAGCCGGTCGGGACCGACCACGGTGCCGAAATCCACCCGCGGCGCCACCGGCAGCAGGCAGTCGGGCTTGCCGACCACCAGCGGGCGGGTGTCGAAATAGCGGTTGCAGAGCACGCGCAGGTTGAACACCACCCGCGGCGCGGTCGAGCTGATGATGCAGGCATCGATGCTCAGCTCCAGCTTCTGCAGCGAGATCAGCGTGGACAGCCAGACGAAATATTCGTCCGCCGTGCGGCGATGGTCGGTCGAGATGCGCCAGAGGCCCACGAATTTCTCGCCGTCCCAGACCGAAAAGACCGTGTTGGTGTTGCCGGTGTCGATGCAAAGCAGCATGGGCTAAGCTCCGAAATAGACGTCGGCGGCGGGAATGACCTGCCGCCCCGCCGGGCCGCGCAGGATCAGCGCGCCGCTGTCGTCGATCCCCTCGAAGATGCCGTGGCTCTCGGTCGCGCCGGTGCGGGCGGTGATCGGCTCGCCCAGCCGGGCGGCGCGGGCCAGCCAGGCGTTGCGGATCGGCGCAAAGCCATAGATGTCCAGCTGCGCCTGCCAGCGCGCGAAGGCCGGCGCCAGCAGGTCCAGGAAATCCTCGGGATCGACGACATGGCCGGTCTCGCCCAGGACCGAGACCGGGGGCGTCGCGCCCGGCTCGACCGCCGCCGCATCCGGCGCGGCGGCCAGGTTGACGCCGATGCCGACCGCGACGGCCTGCACGCCCGGACCCGAGCCCGCGCTTTCCAGCAGGATGCCCGCCACCTTGCCGCCGTTCAGCAGCACGTCGTTCGGCCATTTGATCGCCAGCCGGACCGAGGGGCCGCAGGCATCGCCAAGCGCGTCGTAAAGCGCCAGCGCCGCCAAGAAGGACAGCTGCGCGGCGGCCAGCGCCCCGCCCTGCGGCCGGACGACCAGCGTCCCGGCGAAATTCCCGGCCGGCATCACCCAATCCCGACCGCGACGGCCGCGGCCCGCGAATTGCTCGCGGGCCATTACCCAGGCCGGCCCCGAAAGGCCGGGCGCCAGCCGCAACGCCTCGGCATTGGTGCTGTCGGCGCGGGCCAGCACATGGCGGGCCACGCCTTCGGGCCAGGCGTCACTCACCTTGCGCGGGCTCGGCTTGCGCGGATTCGGCCGGCTGTTCGGCCGCGGCGACCGGGCCGACCAGAGTCTCGGCGGCGCGGCCGGCGGCGGCATCCACGCCGAACATGCTGATCGCACCCACCAGCATGGCCAGCGCCGGCAGCATCAGCGCCAGATATTGCACCGCACCCATGCGCGAGGTCATGCCTTCGGTCTCGGCGCCGAAATACATGTAATAGACGATGCGCAGGTAATAGAAGGCGCCGATGACCGAGGCGATCACGCCCAGCACCGCCAGCCAGCCCATGCCGGCATCGACCGCCGCCGTCAGCACGCCGAACTTGGCGAAGAAGCCCAGCGTCGGCGGCACGCCGGCAAGGCTGAACATCAGCACCAGCATGGCCAGCGCCTTGACCGGATCGGTCCAGGCGAACCGGTTCAGCGCGGTCAGATCGGTGACCGGCACGCCGTCGCGCTCCATCGACAGGATGAAGGCGAAGGTGCCGATGTTCATCACCGCATAGATGGTCATGTAAAGCAGCATGGTCTGCACGCCGATGGCGGTGCCGGCGGCAAGGCCGACCAGCGCGAAGCCCATATGCGCGATCGAGGAATAGGCCATCAGCCGCTTGATGTTGGTCTGGCCGATCCCGGCGATCGAGCCCAGGAACATCGACATCACCGCCAGCGCCGCGACGATCTGGCTCCAGTCGCCGATGACATGGCCGAAGGCGTCGAAGACCAGCCGCGCGATCAGCGCCATGGCCGCGACCTTGGGCGCGGTGGCGAAGAAGGCGGTCACCGGCGTCGGCGAGCCCTCATAGACGTCCGGGGTCCACATGTGGAAGGGCACGGCCGAGACCTTGAACGACAGGCCCACCAGCATGAACACCAGCCCGAACAGCACGCCCAGCGACAGGTGGCCGCCCTGGATGGTCGAGATGATGCCCTCGAATCCGGTGGTCCCGGCAAAGCCGTAGACCAGCGAGGCGCCATAGAGCAGCAGGCCCGAGGAAAGCGAACCGAGGACGAAATATTTCAGCCCCGCCTCGGAAGAGCGCACCGAATCGCGGCGCATGGCGGCGACGACGTAAAGCGCCAGCGATTGCAGTTCCAGCCCCATGTAGAGGGTCAAGAGGTCGCCGGCCGAGACCATGAACATCATGCCCAGCACCGCCAGCGCGACGATGATCGGGAACTCGAAGCGCAGCATGTTGCGGCGCTGCATGTAATCGGCGCTCATCGCCAGCACCCCGGCGGCGGCGACCAGCGTCACCACCTTGGCAAAGCGTGAAAAGCCGTCGTCGATGAACATGCCGTGGAAGGCGGTGCCGTCGACATGGTTGCCCAGGCCCACCATGGCCGCGACGATCAGGAAGGCCGCGACCGTGACCCAGAGCAGCGTGCGCGCCAGCCTGTCCTTGCCGAGATAGGCCCCTGCCATCAGCGCGGCGAGGGCGTAACCGGCCAGCACCACCTCGGGCAGAATGGTCGAGAAATCGAGCGAGGTCATATCCGTCCCCTAGTGGCTGGCTTGGGCCGTGGCGACGGGCGCCGCCGGCTGGCTCTGGTTGTAGTCTTGGACGAGTGCTGCGACCGCCGGGCCGGTCACGTCGGTGACGAGCCGCGGATAGACGCCCAGGATCAGCGTCATGGCGATCAGCGGAACGAATACCCAGCGCTCGCGCGGCGTCATGTCGGTGATCGACTTCAGGCTTTCCTTGATCAGCTGGCCCAGCGTCACCCGGCGATAGAGCCAGAGCGCATAGGCCGCCGACAGGATCACCCCCGAGGTCGCGACCAGCGCCACCCAGGTATCGACGCGGAAGACCCCCATCAGCGTCAGGAACTCGCCCACGAAGCCCGAGGTGCCCGGCAGGCCCACATTCGCCATGGTGAAGAACATAAAGACCGCCGCATAGGCCGGCATCCGGTTCACCAGCCCGCCATAGGCGTCGATCTCGCGCGTGTGCATGCGGTCGTAGATCACGCCGACGCACAGGAACAGCGCGCCCGAGATGAAGCCGTGCGACAGCATCTGGAAGATCGCGCCGTCGACGCCGATCTGGTTCGCGGCGAAGACGCCCATGGTCACGTAGCCCATATGGGCGACCGAGGAATAGGCGATGACCTTCTTCATGTCCGACTGCGCCAGCGCCACCAGCGAGGTGTAGACGATGGCGATGGCCGACAGCCAGAAGACATAGGGCTGGGCCACGCCGCTGGCGACCGGGAACATCGGCAGGCTGAAGCGCAGGAAGCCGTAGCCGCCCATCTTCAGCAGCACCGCCGCCAGCAGGACCGAGCCGGCGGTCGGCGCCTGGACGTGCGCGTCGGGCAGCCAGGTATGGACCGGCCACATCGGCATCTTCACGGCGAAGCTGGCGAAGAAGGCCAGGAACAGCAGCATCTGCATGCCGCCGACCACCGTCATGCCCAGCAGGCGGAAGTTGTCCGACGGGAAGTCGAAGGTCAGCAGCGTCGGAATGTCGGTGGTGCCCGCCATGCGATACATGGCGATCATCGCCACCAGCATCAGCACCGAGCCGAGGAAGGTGTAGAGGAAGAACTTGAAGGACGCATAGATGCGGTCCTTGCCGCCCCAGATGCCGATGATCAGGAACATCGGGATCAGCCCCGCCTCGAAGAACAGGTAGAACAGCACCAGGTCGAGCGCGGTGAAGACGCCGATCATCAGCCCTTCCAGCACCAGTAAGGCGATCATGTATTCCTTGACCTTGTCCTCGACCGCCCAGGTCGAAAGGATGGTCAGCGGCATCATGAAGGTGGTCAGCAGCACGAACAGCACCGAGATGCCGTCCACGCCCATCTTGTAGCGCAGCCCCATGATCCAGGCGTGATCCTCGACGAACTGGAAGCCCGTGTTCGCCGGGTCGAAGCGGAACAGCACGAAAAGCGAGATCACGAAGGTCGCGCTGGTGGTCAGCAGCGCCAGCCACTTGGCGTTGCGGGCCGCCGCCTCGTCCTGGCCGCGCAGGAACAGCGCCATGATGATCGCGGCGACGATCGGCAGGAAGGTGATGATGGAAAGAAGGTTCGTCATGTCAGTGCGCGCCCCGCATCATCACCCAGATCAGCAAGCCCACGATGCCCAGAACCATCGCGAAGGCGTAGTGGAACAGATAGCCCGATTGCACCCGGACCGCCGCGCGGGTCAGCCGCGGGATCAACCCCATGGCCACCCCGTTGATGGTGCCGTCGATGACGGCGCCGTCCCCGCCCTTCCACAGCGCACGGCCAAGCCATTTCGCCGGGCGGACGAAGATGAAGTCGTAGATCTCGTCGAAATACCATTTGTTGAGCAGGAACTGATACAGCGCCGGCTGCTGCGCCGCCAGCCGCCGCGGCAGCGACGGATTGGCGATGTAGAAGGTCCAGGCGGTGATCAGCCCCAGCACCATGGCGATGAAGGGCGAGACCTTGACCCAGGCCGGCGCATGATGCGCCTCGTCCATGATATGGTTGTCGGGATGCATGTAGATCGCACCGCCGACCGGGGCCGCGACCTCGGCATGGGCGGCCTCGTCAGTCGGCTCGCCCTCGGCGGTATCGGCGGCGACATGCTCCACCGGAGCCTCGGCGGTCGCGTGCTCCGCTTCCCCGCCCTCGGCCGCTTCGTGATGCGCGCCGGCGATGTGGAAATATTCCGTCACCTTGTGATGGTCGCCGAAGAAGGGACCATACCAGACCATGCCGGCAAAGACCGCACCGATGGCCAGCACGCCCAGCGGGATGGTCATCACCGGCGGGCTTTCATGCGCATGGTCATGGGCATGATGGTCGCCGCGCGGCTTGCCGTAGAAGGTCAGGAAGATCAGCCGCCAGCTGTAGAAGCTGGTGAAGCAGGCGGCGATCACCAGCAGCCAGAAGGCATAGCCGCTGCCGGCATAGGCGCTTTCGATGATCGCGTCCTTGGACAGGAAGCCGGCGAAGCCCAGATGGGTCAGCGGGATGCCGACGCCGGTGATGGCGAAGGTGCCGATCATCATCGCCCAGAAGGTCAGCGGGATCTTTTTCCGCAGCCCGCCATAGTTCCGCATGTCCTGCTCATGGTGCATGGCATGGATCACCGAGCCGGCGCCCAAAAACAGCATGGCCTTGAAGAAGGCATGGGTCAGCAGGTGGAACATGGCCGCCGAATAGACGCCGACGCCCGCCGCCACGAACATGTAGCCCAGCTGCGAGCAGGTCGAATAGGCGATGACGCGCTTGATGTCGTTCTGCACCAGGCCCACGGTCGCGGCGAAGAAGGCGGTGGTGGCGCCGATGATGACGATGAAGTTCTTGGCATCCGGCGCGAATTCGTAAAGCGGCGACATGCGGCAGACCAGGAACACGCCCGCCGTCACCATGGTCGCGGCGTGGATCAGCGCCGAGACCGGGGTCGGGCCTTCCATCGCGTCCGGCAGCCAGGTGTGCAGCAAGAGCTGCGCCGATTTGCCCATGGCGCCGACGAAGAGCAGGAAGCCCAGCAGGTTCGCGGCGTTCCAGTCGCGCCACAGGAAATGCATCTCGGTCTGCGCAAGCTGCGGCACCTGGCGGAAGATCTCGTCGAACTGGACCGAGCCGGTCAGCCAGTAAAGGCCGAAGATGCCCAGCAGGAAGCCGAAATCGCCGACCCGGTTGACGATGAACGCCTTGATCGCCGCGGCATTGGCGCTGGCCTTCTTGTAGTAGAATCCGATCAGCAGATAGGAGGCGACGCCCACGCCCTCCCAGCCGAAGAACATCTGCAACAGGTTGTCCGCCGTCACCAGCATCAGCATGGCGAAGGTGAAGAACGAGAGATAGGCGAAGAAGCGCGCCTTGTAATGCTCGTCATGCGTCCAGTTGTCGTCATGGGCCATGTAGCCCAGCGAATACATGTGCACGAGGGCCGAGACGGTGGTCACGACGATCAGCATGATCGCGGTCAGCCGGTCCAGCCGGATCGCCCATTCGGCATGGAAATCGCCGGTCACGACCCAGTCGAGCACCGGAATGTGCCGCGGCACGCCGTCGAAGGACAGGAACAGATACCAGCTGATCAGGCAGCTTAGGAACAGCACGCCCGTGGTCAGGTATTGCGCGGCCTTCTCGCCGATGGCGCGCCAGCCCAGCCCGGCGATCAGCGACGCGATGAGCGGCGCGAAGAGGACGAATTTTTCCATGCTCGCTTACCCCTTCATCACGTTGACGTCTTCCACCGCGATGGTGCCGCGGTTGCGGAAGAAGACCACCAGGATCGCCAGGCCGATGGCGGCCTCGGCGGCGGCGACGGTCAGCACGAACATGGTGAAGACCTGCCCGGCCAGATCGCCCAGATGCGTCGAGAAGGCGACGAAATTGATGTTCACCGCCAGGAGCATCAGCTCGATCGACATCAGGATGACGATGACGTTCTTTCGGTTCACGAAGATCCCGAAAATGCCGGTGACGAACAGTATCGCCCCCACAACAAGATAATGAGTCAATCCGATCATCGTCCTGGTCCCTCCGGGTCGTTCACCCGTTGAAATATCCGTTTGCTACTAGGACCGCCGTGGCGATCCCGATGGCTATCGCGGTCCAGCTTGCCGCGTTCAAAGCCCCTGTCCCGGCTTGACGTCCTTCAGCTCCATGGTCTTGGCCGGGTCGCGCCACATCTGTTCCAGCACGTTCTGGCGCTTGACGTCGCGGCGGTGGCGCATCGTCAGCACGATCGCCCCGATCATCGCGACCAGCAGCACCAGACCGGCCAGCTGGAACATCAGCACATAGCGGTCGTAAAGCACGAGGCCCAGGCCGAAGGTGTTCTCGACCGTCGCGTCCACCGGCGCGGCGCGCAGGCTCTCGGCGCTGTCCGAGGGCGTCCAGCCGGAAAAGGCGATGCCCAGCTGCGCCAGCAGCACCACACCGATCAGCAGCGCCAGCGGCAGGTAGCGCGCCAGCTCGCCCTTGAGCTCGGCGAAATCCACGTCCAGCATCATGACGACGAACAGGAACAGCACCGCCACGGCGCCGACATAGACCACGACCAGCAGCATGGCGACGAATTCCGCGCCCTGCAGCACGAACAGGCCCGCCGAGGCGAGGAAGGCCAGGATCAGCCACAGCACCGAATGCACCGGATTGCGGCCGATCACGACCATGAAGCCCGCGACGCAGGCGCTGATCGCGAACAGGTAGAAAGCGAAGGTCATCATTCGTCGTCCTCCTCGGCATAGACGCTCTGGGCGATTTCCAGCGCCTTCTGCATCGCAGGCAGCCCGCCGAACATGCTCATCTGAAAGATCGTCTCGGCGATCTCGCGTTTGGTGGCGCCGGCCGCCAGCGCCTGACGGATGGTCATGCGCAGCTGCGGCTCGGCCAGCGCGCCCTGAACGGTGATCGCGCCGATGGTGAGAAGCAGGCGCGTCTTGGCGTCCAGCCCCTCGCGGTTGAAGGTCTTGCCGAACCACATTTCCAGCATGTCGGCGGGGATCGTCGGCACCAGCTTTTCCATGGCGCGCATGTCGAAATGTTCCAGCGCCGGGTTGAAGACGCGCGCCATCTCCTGGCCGGATTGCAGCATCTGCTGGAACAGCTTCTGGAAGGCATCGGTCATGGACTTGTTCCCTCCGCTTCGAAAACCTCGATGGCGGCATTCAGCGCGTTGATCGCCGCCGGCATTCCGCCATAGAGATGCATCTGGAAGATCGCCTCGCAGATCTCTCGCGCGCTTGCGCCTGCGCGCAGGGCCGAGGCCACGTTCACCTTGAGCTGCGGCCGGGTCTGCCCGCCCATCGCCGCCAACGCGCCGACCGTGACCAGCAGACGGGTCTTCAGATCCAGCCCCTCGCGGGCATAGACCTCGCCCATCCCGTGACCCACGACCGTTTCGGCCACCGCATCGGGCAGCCAATGGCCATAGCGGTCGCGCAGGGCCGCCTCCATCCCAGGATTGAGATGCTCGGCCAGGGCGCGGCCGCGCTGATATGCGGCGACGGGAGTCATCTGTAGGGCGCATCCAGCTGCAGGTTGCGGGCGATCTCGGCCTCCCAGCGTTCGCCGTTCGCAAGCAGTTTCTGCTTGTCGTAGAACAGCTCCTCGCGGGTCTCGGTGGAATATTCGAAATTCGGCCCCTCGACGATGGCATCGACCGGGCAGGCCTCCTGGCAGAAGCCGCAATAGATGCATTTCGTCATGTCGATGTCGTAGCGCGTGGTGCGGCGCGAGCCGTCCTCGCGCGGTTCGGCGTCGATGGTGATGGCCTGGGCCGGGCAGACAGCCTCGCAGAGCTTGCAGGCGATGCAGCGTTCCTCGCCGTTCGGATAGCGGCGCAGCGCGTGCTCGCCCCGGAAGCGCGGCGAAAGCGGGCCCTTTTCGTGGGGATAGTTCAGCGTCGGCTTGGGCGAGACGAAATAGCGCATGCCCAGGCCGAAGCCCTTGATGAAGTCCCACATCAGGAAATACTTGGTCGCCCGCGCGAAATCGAAGGCCATCAGAAACGCTCCCCTTCCCGCGGCGCCGCGAAACGGTCGAACGCGGCGACATAGTCGCGGATGCGGGCGCTGTCCTGCGCCTGTTCCGCACTGTCCAGATTGTTGGCGAGGAAATGCGCCAGCTCTACCTTGTCGGTCTCACTGGCTTTGGCAAATGCCTCGGCTAGCTTGTTGGAATACATGGCTTATCCTCCGACTGCGAAACGGGCCCAGAAGCTGCCCAGCACTTCGTAGCGGGCCAGGATCGCCACCAGCACCACCCAGCCCAGCGACAGGGGCAGGAACACCTTCCAGCCGATGCGCATCAGCTGGTCGTAGCGGTAGCGCGGCACGATCGCCTTGACCATGGCGAACATGTAGAACCAGAACCACATCTTGATGACCATCCACCACCAGCCGTCCGCGATGAAGGGCACCGGCGACAGCCAGCCGCCGAAGAACAGCAGCGACAGAAGCGCGCACATCAGATACATGGCGATGTATTCGCCCGCCATGAACAGCAGGTAGGGCGTGGACGAATATTCGGTCATGAAGCCCGCCACCAGTTCCGATTCGGCCTCGACCAGGTCGAAGGGCGGGCGGTTGCATTCGGCCAGCGCCGAGACGAAGAACAGCACCACCATCGGCAGATGCGGCAGCCAGAACCAGTTCAGCAGGCCGTAATCGCCGCGCTGCGCCTCGACGATGGCGGTCAGGTTCATCGAGCCGGCCGAGATGATGACGCCGATGATGATCAGCCCCAGCGAGACCTCGTAGGAGATCATCTGCGCCGCCGAGCGCAGCGAGGCAAGGAACGGGTATTTCGAGTTCGAGGCCCAGCCGCCCATGATGACGCCGTAAACCTCCAGCGAGGAGGCGGCGAAGATGAACAGGATGCCGACATTGATGTTCGCCATCACCCAGCCCTCGTCGAAGGGGATGACCACAAAGGCGAACAGCGCCAGCATCATCGACAGGAAGGGCGCCAGGAAATAGACGAACTTGTCCGCCCCGGCCGGGACGACGATTTCCTTGACGACGTATTTCAGCGCATCGGCGAAGGTCTGCAGCAGCCCCCAGGGGCCCACCACGTTCGGACCGCGGCGCATCTGCACCGCCGCCCAGATCTTGCGGTCGCCATAGACCATGAAGATCAGCGAGCCCATGACAAAGGCGATGACCGCCAGACCCTGCAAGAGCAGGCTGAGCGCGAAACCGTAGGGCGAGGCCCAGAATTCAGCCATGATCTTTCGTCCCTCTCATCACGCCGCGGGAATGCCGCGTGCCTTGCATTCCTGCAAGGTCTCATTCGTTGTCATCACCGTCAGGCCCATCGGTTTCTTCTCGGACAGGGTAAAGACCGAGCCGACGACCATCTTGCCGTTGCGCTTGTCCCTGAGCGTGCGGATGTGCCGGGCATAGGGCGCCCCCTTCGCATCGGCCCAGCTGGCCAGCGCGCATGTGGCATAGGCGAAGGCGGTGTCGGCGTCCACCCCGGCGCGCAGGTTTGCCGTCACTTCCACCAGCCCGTCCGCCCCCTTGCGCGAACTGGCCAGGCCCGAGACCTGGGCGCCCTGGAAATCCTTGGGATCGGCCTCGAAGCTCTTGGGCAGGTTCAGCCGCAGCGGACGGGTGCGGGCCGCGAAATCGGCCAGCGCCTTTTCCTGCGCCGTCGGCTGGCGCTGCCGCACCGGGGCCATGTCCGGCATTCCCGACAGGTCCAGATCCAGATTCGCATTCAGCGCCATCAGCTCGGCCTCGGTCACCGCGAAGGCATCGCGGCCCTCGGGGCTGTCCAGCGCCATCTCGCTGACCGATCCGTCGGGTTCCAGAATCAGGATCTCGCCCGACTTGGTCGAGATCCGGCCCTTGGTCAGCACCTTCTTGTCCGGCGCGCCGGCATCGCTTTGCAGCACCGCGACGCCCAGCTGGGCCGGCTTGGGCCGCGGGCGCGCGTCCTTGCTTTCGCCGCAACCCGCCAGCAGGGCGAGAAGGCCGATCCCGGTCAGAAGGGCAAGGCGGGGCCGCATCCCCGTCACTCCGCCGCCAGGGCCGGAGCCCTGCGGGCCGCGGCCATGGCCGAAAGCTCTCCCATCAGCGGCGAGGAGCGCGCGATGGGATTGGTCAGATAGAAATCCTTGATCGCATTGCGGAAATCGGCCTGGCCCAGGTCAAGACGGTCCAGCGGCTGCCATTCGTTCTGCGGCACCTGGTCGATCTGGGCCAGATGCGGCACCGCCGCGACCAGTTCGCGGCGCAGCCCGGCCAGGCTGTCCCAGGGCTGGGTCGCGCCCAGTTCGGCCGAAAGCGCACGCAGGATCGCCCAGTTCTCCTTGCCCTCGCCCGGCGCGAAATTGGCGCGCATGGCGAGTTGCGGACGGCCCTCGGTGTTCACGAACAGGCCGCTTTCCTCGGTATAGCAGGCGCCGGGCAGGATGATGTCGGCGCGATGCGCACCGCGGTCGCCATGGCTGCCCTGATAGATCACCACCGGACCGGCAGCGATGTCGACCTCGTCGGCACCGAGGTTGTAGACCACCTCCGCGCCGTCGATGGCGGCAAGCAGGCCGCCCTCGGTCACCGCGCCCACGTCCATGGCACCGACGCGGCCGGCGGCGCTGTGCAAAACCAGCAGCCGGGCGTCGCCCAGCTCGCAAAGCTTCATCGCATTGGCCAGCACCGCCTCGCCATCGGCTTCGCGCAGCGCGCCCTGCCCGACGATCACCAGCCCCGGAGTGCCGTCCGGACCCGGCGCCTCATTGACCAGATCAAGCAGGGCCTGCCGGTCGGTGCCGAGATGCAGATAGTCATAGGTCAGATCGACTGCCTCGCCGATCAGAGCCACTTGCGCGCCATGCGCCCAGGCCTTGCGGATGCGGGCGTTCAGCACCGGCGCCTCGTCGCGGGGATTGGTGCCGATCAGCAGGATGCGCTTGGCGTGGTCGATATCCTCGATCCGCGCCGTGCCGACATAGGCCGAGCGGTTGCCGGCCGGCAGCCGCGCGCCGTCGGTGCGGCATTCCACCTTGCCGCCCAGCCCCTCGACCAGCTGCTTGAGGCTGAAGGCCGCCTCGACCGGCACCAGATCGCCGACCAGCCCGGCAATCTTCTTGCCCTTCATCGCGCGGGCGGCGGCCTCCAGCGCCTCGGGCCAGGAGGCCGGGCGCAGCTTGCCGTTCTCGCGGATATAGGGGCGGTCGAGGCGCTGGCGGCGCAGCCCGTCCCAGACGAAGCGGGTCTTGTCGCTGATCCACTCCTCGTTCACGCCGTCATGGTTGCGCGGCAGGATGCGCATGACCTCGCGGCCCTTGGTATCGACGCGGATATTGCTGCCCAGAGCGTCCATCACGTCGATGGATTCGGTCTTGGTCAGTTCCCACGGCCGGGCGGTGAAGGCATAGGGCTTGGAAACCAGCGCGCCGACCGGGCACAGGTCGATGATATTGCCCTGCAGGTTCGAGTTCAGCGTCTCGTTCAGATAGCTGGTGATCTCGCTGTCCTCGCCGCGGCCGGTCTGGCCCATCTGGGTGATGCCGGCGACCTCGGTGGTGAAGCGCACGCAGCGGGTGCAGGAAATGCAGCGCGTCATATGCGTCTCGACCAGCGGGCCGAGGTTCAGGTCCTCGCTGGCGCGCTTCGGCTCGCGATAGCGGCTGAAATCGACGCCATAGGCCACGGCCTGGTCCTGCAGGTCGCATTCGCCGCCCTGGTCGCAGATCGGGCAGTCCAGCGGGTGGTTGATGAGCAGGAACTCCATCACCCCCTCGCGGGCCTTCTTGACCATGGGCGAGTTGGTGCGGATCTCGGAGGGCGCGCCGTCCGGCCCCGGGCGCAGGTCCTTGACCTGCATGGCACAAGAGGCGGCGGGCTTGGGCGGGCCGCCCACCACCTCGACCAGGCACATGCGGCAGTTGCCGGCGATCGACAGCCGCTCGTGATAGCAGAAGCGCGGCACCTCGATCCCGGCCTGCTCGCAGGCCTGGATCAGGGTCAGGTTCGGATCGACCTCGATAATCACATCGTCGATCTTGATCTTGCGAAGATCTGCCATCTTGTCTTCCCTTATCCCGCGCGACGAAGTCGGCTGCCGGCACGATTTCCGGCAGGTTCCGCGCGATGCAAATGCTGGCCGAAGGCTGGCCCGGTTGTCTTCTGTGCCGTCATTCCTGCACCCTCACGAAGGCACGGGGAAAGATGGTCGGCACCATCCTGTCTTCTTCGCCGTCGCGCTGGACCATGATGCCGGCAGCGTCCTGCCCGGCGTGAAAGGTCACCGTCGCGCGAACGGCCCCGGCGGTATTATAGCGCACCCTGCGGTTCACGTCGGTCGTATAGCGGCTGCCATCCGGGCGCCAGCAAAGGATCTGCGCCCCGGCCGCATTGCCGGTGATGCGCAGCAGCGGCGCCCCCGTCATCCCGCGGCTGAGCTTGGTGCGCACGCCCGGCCCGGTCGCGTCACATTGCATGTCGCCCGGCGCGAACATCGAGAATTGCAGGTAGAACTTTTGCGCCGTCGGTTGCAGCGGGTCCGAGGGTTCGCCCGCGAAGGCATCCGCCGCGATCATCGAGGCGGCGGCGGCGGCCATCAGTCCCAGCCCGATCCAGTTGAGCCATTTTCTCATTTCGCCACCAGCAGGCTGCCAATAACCGTGTTCTTCTGGATCTCCTGCCGGCCGATGCGGCAGAAGCTCTCGGGGTCCTCCGCCCTGGCGCCGTTGCGGACCAGATAGTCCTCGGCCACGGCATAGATGCGCTTCTTGTCCTCCCTGCTGTCGAGGAAGGCGTCGATCTGCGACCGCGAATAGCCCTTCTGCTCGGCATAGCGCTTGAGCTTGCGGGCCTCGCCATAGGCGTAGAGGATGCGGCCGTTGATGCTGGGACAGGTGCGGCGGATGCGGTCGGCGATGCGGGCCGCGATCAGCCGGTCGTTGATGTATTTCTCCTGGCTCAGCGGCTCCAGCGCCTGGG
Source organism: Paracoccus sp. J55 (assembly GCF_000513975.1). NCBI lineage: Bacteria > Pseudomonadati > Pseudomonadota > Alphaproteobacteria > Rhodobacterales > Paracoccaceae > Paracoccus > Paracoccus sp. J55. The sequence goes on along the minus strand of NZ_AZVA01000003.1, from coordinate 131,435 downwards.
CCGGCGTCGCCAGCATGGCCGCGCCGATCAGGGCGGCAGGGATGAGTTTCATGGCAATAGCCTCCTTGTCATGGCCCTGAGCCATAACATGGGGTCGCCCCGCCATCCGGCCATCTCGCGTCACTTGGCCGTGATCGGCCGCAGCGACATCGCCGGCCCGCCGATCCTTGCCGCGCACAGCCTCGACCGCCCCGGAGAGATCATCCGGGACGGGCGGGACATGTGCTTGGCAAAACAGATCCATGACTATTGCACGCGCTTGAAGCTGAACATCCGATAGAAATTGCCGTAGGTGACCTTGACGCCCTGCTCGGCATGGCCCTTGCTGAACCAGGTCTCGCCAGCGAGCATCCGCGCGCCCTGCGGACCCAGCGCAAGCTGGTTCCAGTTCGATTCGTAGACCGCGCCATCGGCCATGGTGCAGCGGATCGTTCCTTCATCGGCATAGCCGCGCGCTTTCAGGACAACCCCGCGATTGATCACGGTCTTTTCCTGCCACGACTTGCCCCGCGACCCGACCAGCTTGCAGTCGGTCGAGCCGGGCACCCCGTTCAGGAAGAAATTGAACCCCGTCTCCGAAGAGGGCGCAGGACCGTTGCAAGCGGCAAGCCCGGCCAGCGCCACCATCGCCACGATCAGATGCGTCTTGCGTTTCATGGATGGGCCCTGCGCCTCTACTCTGCCGCCATCGCGCCCATGCGGCCGGTGCGCTTGGCCTTGATGCGGTCCTCGATCTCCTCGCGGAAGTTGCGGATCAGGCCCTGGATCGGCCAGGCGGCCGCGTCGCCCAGGGCGCAGATGGTGTGGCCCTCGACCTGCTTGGTCACGTCGAAGAGCATGTCGATCTCCTCGACCTCGGCATCGCCGCGCACCAGCCGCTCCATGACCCGCATCATCCAGCCGGTGCCCTCGCGGCAAGGGGTGCACTGGCCGCAGCTTTCGTGCTTGAAGAACTTGGACAGCCGCCAGATCGCCTTCACCACGTCGGTGGACTGGTCCATGACGATCATGCAGGCGGTGCCGAAGCTGGATTTCAGCTCGCGCATGCCGTCGTAATCCATGATGGCGTTTTCGCATTGCTCGGCGGTCAGCACCGGGCAGGAGGCGCCGCCGGGGATCACCGCCTTGAGGTTCTTCCAGCCGCCGCGGATGCCGCCGCCATGCTTCTCGATCAGCTCGCGCATGGGGATCGACATGGCCTCTTCGACCACGCAGGGGGTGTTGACGTGGCCGGTCAGGCCGAACAGCTTCACGCCCGCATTGTTCGGGCGGCCGAAGCTGGCGAACCATTCCGCGCCGCGGCGCAGGATGGTCGGCACCACGGCGATCGACTCGACGTTGTTCACCGTGGTCGGGCAGCCATAGAGGCCGGCGCCCGCCGGGAAGGGCGGCTTCATCCGCGGCATGCCCTTCTTGCCCTCAAGCGATTCCAGCAGCGCGGTTTCCTCGCCGCAGATATAGGCGCCGGCGCCGTGGTGCAGGTAAAGGTCGAAATCCCAGCCCGACCCGGCGGCGTTGCGGCCCAGCAGGCCCGCGTCATAGCATTCGTCGATGGCGGCCTGCAGCGCCTCGCGCTCGCGGATGAACTCGCCGCGGATGTAGATATAGGCGGCATGGGCGCCCATGGCGAAGCTGGCGATCAGCGCGCCCTCGATCAGCGTATGCGGGTCGTGGCGCATGATCTCGCGGTCCTTGCAGGTCGCGGGCTCGGATTCGTCGGCATTGATGACCAGGTAGGAGGGGCGGCCGTCCGATTCCTTGGGCATGAAGGACCATTTCATCCCGGTCGGAAAACCGGCGCCGCCACGGCCGCGCAGGCCCGAGGCCTTCATCTCGTCGATGATCTTGTCGCGGCCGCGCTGGATGATGGCGGCGGTGCCGTCCCAGCAGCCGCGCGATTTCGCGCCGGCCAGGCTGCGGTCGCCCATGCCGTAGATGTTCGTAAAGATCCGGTCCTGATCGTTCAGCATCGTCTTATCCTTGTCCCTGCGAGGACGCATTGCGCCGCCGCCAGATCCGCCAGGTCACCAACAGCGACCAGATCAAGGCCCCAATCGCCGCCAGATCGGCGAGAAAGGCGTATTTCGCGGGCCAGTCCTGCTGGCCCCCCAGCCATTGCACCCCCAGCCACAGCGCCATGGTGACGGCGATCACCACCGCCACAAGCCGCATCTGCCGGGCATCCGCCGCAGCGGTCCTGCCCGCTTGCGACGCCTGTTGTCCTGTCGGGCGGGCCATCAGACGGCCTCGCCCTTGTCGATGCGGCGGGAATGGGCGGTCTCGCCCCCCGCCGCCAGAAGCTTCGCCTGGCCGACCCAGTCGTCGGCCTCGATCCGCCCGCCCATCCGGCCCAGCCGCTGCGCGAAATCGGCGACGGCGGCGGCATCCCAGGCGGCGATCTGCTCATAGCGCGTCACGCCCTGCGCGTTCAGCCAGTCCGAGATCTTGGGGCCGATGCCCTTGATCCGCTTCAGATCGTCGGTGCCCGGCGCGGTCCCGGCGGGCTGTGCCGGCGCCGCGGGCGCAGGGTCAGGCAGCGATGCCGCGGCGGGCATGGCCCCGGCGACGATGGGCATCTGCCTGCCCGACATCTGCGTGCCCGAGGTGAAAGGCTCCGGTCCCAGCGAGCCGCCGACCAGCAATGTCTCGGGCTGGCGGTCCACCGCCGCGCGCTGCCAGTCCGTACCGGTCAGGCCGTCTCCCTCGGCGAAGAGCTCGGGCCGTTCGTGGCAGACCAGCCAGACCATCAGCGCCCCGAACAGCACGAAGGTGACGGCGCCGAGGAACAGCCCGGCCAGCCAGTGCAGATCGCCGATGCCCGAGGTGAACAACAGCACCACGACCCCGGCGATTGCCGCCGAGATCCAGCAGTTCCTGTTGCACTCCGCCCGTTCCATCGTGACCCGACCGCTCCTGTCCCGTAACGATTAAGCGCCGTTCTGCGTCGCAAGCCAAGGCGTGGTGACCGGAACCTCGGTCCCGTCGATGCGCTTGACCGTGTCGCCAAGCCGCACCGCCAGCGCCACGCTGCCGTTATACTGCTCACCGCCCTTCAGGTCGGCCAGCGCGGTCGGACCACCCAGGGCCTCGGCCGAGAAGCGGCCGTTCTGCGGGCCCGGCACCGGCACCTCGCCCGCGGCGAAACGGTCGATCAGCGCCGAAAGCTTCTCGGCGGTCAGGTCCTCGTAGAAATCCTTGCCGATCTGAGCCATGGGCGCGTTGGTGCAGGCGCCGAGGCATTCGACCTCTTCCCACGAGAACCGGCCATCGGCCGAAAGCGTGTGCGGCGCCGGCGCGATCTTTTCCTTGCAGACCCGGATCAGGTCCTCGGCGCCGCAGATCATGCAGGTCGTGGTGCCGCAGATCTGGATATGGGCGACGGTGCCGACCGGATAGAGCTGGAACATGAAATAGAAGGTCGCGACCTCCAGCGCCCGGATATAGGGCATGCCCAGCAGGTCGGCGCAATATTCGATGGCGGGACGGCTCAGCCAGCCCTCCTGTTCCTGGGCACGCCACAGGACCGGGATGATCGCCGATTGCTGGCGGCCTTCCGGGTATTTGGTCATCTGGGCGCGGGCCCATTCCAGGTTCGCGGGGGTGAACTCGAAAGAGTCCGGCTGGATGGGGGACAGACGGCGCAGCATCAGCGGTCAACCTCTCCGAAAACGATGTCGAGCGTGGCGATGATCGCCGGAACGTCGGCCAGCATGTGGCCGCGCGACATCCAGTCGATCGACTGCAGATGCGCGAAACCGGGCGCGCGCAGCTTGGCGCGCCAGGGCTTGTTGGTGCCGTCGGCGACCAGATAGACGCCGAACTCGCCCTTGGGGGCCTCGACGGCGGCATAGACCTCGCCCGCCGGGACCCGGAAGCCCTCGGTGTAAAGCTTGAAGTGATGGATCAGGGCTTCCATGTCGCGCTTCATGTCGGCGCGCTTCGGCGGCGTCAGCTTGCCGCGGGCCAGCACGTCTCCGGCCGGCTCGGCGCGCAGCTTCTGCACCGCCTGCTGCATGATCTTGCAGGATTCGCGCATCTCGGCCATGCGGCACAGATAGCGGTCATAGCAGTCGCCATTCCTGCCCACGGGGATCTGGAAGTCGAATTCGTCATAGCATTCATAGGGCTGCGCCCGCCGCAGGTCCCAGGCCAGGCCCGAGCCGCGCACCATGACGCCGCTATAGCCCCAGTCCAGCGCGTCCTCCTCGGTCACGATGCCGATATCGACCAGCCGCTGCTTGAAGATGCGGTTCTCGGTCAGCAGCGTGTCGAGGTCGTCGACCAGCTTCGGAAAACGCTCGCACCATTCCTCGATATCGTCCAGCAGGGCGGGCGGCAGGTCCTGATGCACGCCGCCGGGACGGAAATAGGCGGCATGCAGCCGCGCCCCGCAGGCGCGTTCGTAGAACACCATCAGTTCTTCGCGCGCCTCGAAGCCCCAGAGCGGCGGCGTCAGCGCGCCCACGTCCATGGCGCCGGTGGTGATGCCCATCAGGTGGTTCAGGATGCGGCCGATTTCGGAGTAAAGCACCCGGATCAGGCTGGCCCGGCGCGGAATCGTGGTGCCGGTCAGCCGCTCGATGGCCAGGCACCAGGCATGTTCCTGATTCATCGGCGCCACGTAGTCGAGCCGGTCCAGATAGGGCAGGTTCTGCAGATAGGTGCGGCTTTCCATCAGCTTCTCGGTACCGCGATGCAGCAGGCCGATATGCGGGTCGGCGCGCTCGACGATCTCGCCGTCCAGCTCCAGCACCATGCGCAGCACGCCATGGGCGGCCGGGTGCTGCGGACCGAAATTGATGTTGAAGTTGCGGATGCTCTGCTCGCCGGTCAGGGCGTCCATCGAGCCGTCGTCATAGCTGTTCTTGCGGATGTCGCCGTCCATGGTCATCCCTCCAGCCCGGCCTTGGCGCGCTTCGCCTCGAGCCGGTCGTTGAATTTCGCGGTGTTGATCAGCGCGCGGCGGTGCCGGCCCGCGCCGATGCGGTCGACCCCGTCATGGGCTACGACCTTGAACCAGATGAAGCGGCCGTCGATCTCCTCGACCTCGGTCTCGACCGTCACCGCCTGTCCGGGCAGGGTCGGGGCGCTGTGGTCCACATCGACATGGACGCCCAGCGAATCCTCGCCGTCCTCGTAATAGGGGCGCAGCTGTTCGACGCAGGCCCATTCCATCAGCCCGACCATCTTGGCCGTGGCGAAGACCGCCGGCATCCGCGGAAAGGCGCCCCGGTCCGAGAACAGCGCGCGCACGGTATCGCCCTCGGCCACCGTCATGCTGAAGCGGGCGCGGGCGCCGGGGGTCAGGCCGGGTTTCACTTCTTCGCCTCCGGCGCCTTCTCGTCGCCCGGAAGCACGTATTTCGCGCCCTCCCACGGGGACAGGAAGTCGAACTGGCGGTATTCCTGCACCAGGTTCACCGGCTCGTAGACCACGCGCTTGTCGATGTCGCTCCAGCGCACCTCGACATAGCCGGTGGTCGGGAAATCCTTGCGCAGCGGATGGCCGCGGAAACCGTAATCGGTCAGGATGCGGCGCAGGTCCGGATGGCCCGAGAACAGGATGCCGAACAGGTCGAAGACCTCGCGCTCATACCAGCCGGCCCCGGGAAAGACGCCGGTCAGGCTGGGGACCAGCTCGTCCTCGCGCACCTGGACCTTCACCCGGATGCGCTGGTTCTGATACATCGACAGCAGATGATAGACCACGTCGAAGCGCACCGGCCGCGCCGGGTTGTCCACCGCCGTGATGTCGATCAGCGTCGAGAAGCGGCAGTTCGGATCGTTGCGCAGGAACTCGATCAGGCCGATCACGCCCGACAGCGTGGCATTCACCGTCAGCTCGCCAAAGGCGATCTGGGTCGAGATCACGTCGCTTTCCCGGCGCAGGGAGATGTGCTCGGCCAGTTCCAGCAGGGCTTCGTCAGAGACGTCGGACATGGCTCACCTCACCAGCGTGCCGGTGCGCCGGATGCGGCGCTGAAGTTGCAGGATGCCGTAAAGCAGCGCCTCGGCGGTGGGCGGGCAGCCCGGGACATAGATGTCCACCGGCACGATACGGTCGCAGCCGCGCACCACCGAATAGGAATAGTGGTAATAGCCGCCGCCATTGGCGCAGCTGCCCATGCTGATGACGTAGCGCGGCTCGGGCATCTGGTCATAGACCTTGCGCAGCGCCGGCGCCATCTTGTTGGTCAGCGTGCCCGCGACGATCATCAGGTCCGACTGGCGCGGGCTGGCGCGCGGCGCGGTGCCGAAGCGTTCCAGGTCGTAGCGCGGCATCGAGGTCTGCATCATCTCGACCGCGCAGCAGGCCAGGCCGAAGGTCATCCAGTGCAGCGAGCCGTTGCGCGCCCAGTTGATGATGTCCTCGGTCGTGGTCAGCAGGAAGCCCTTGTCCTGCAATTCGCGGTTCAGCTCGGCCGTGGCGAATTCACGGTCGGCGCCCGCGGTGTTCAGGCCGGTCATCACGCCCATTCCAGCGCCCCTTTCTTCCATTCATAGGCAAAGCCCACGGTCAGGACCGCCAGGAACACCATCATACCCCAGAAAGCCACGTCCGACAGGCTACCGAAGCTCACCGCCCAGGGAAACAGGAAGGCCACTTCCAGGTCGAAGATAATGAACAGGATCGACACCAGATAGAAGCGGACGTCGAACTTCATCCGCGCATCGTCGAAGGCGTTGAAGCCGCATTCATAGGCGCTGACCTTTTCCGGGTCCGGGTTGCGCACGGCGATCACCGCGGCCGCCAGAATCAGCACGATGGCAAGCGCCGAGGCCATTCCCAGAAAAACCAGGATCGGCAGGTATTCTTGCAGCAGATATTCCACTGGGTTGGGCTCCCTTTCGCTCGCAGGAACCCGACTGGCGCCCCGCGATGGGTTTGGCTAAGGTCCGTTTATCCCCGGTCGCGGATATGGTCAACGGTGCCACCCCGCGTCAGACCGGCTTTGCAACCGCTGCGACGCGAGAAAACCGCAGGTCACGGCACGGGATTTTCAAGGTATTTTACTCGGCTTCCCGGCCGATTCGACCCAGATGCGTGTCGTGAAAGCCCGAGGGCGATTTCAGCCCGTATCCCAGCATCCGGTCGAAGCCGACATGCGCCAGCCAGAGCCCGCCGCCGGCGATCAGCCCGGTCGATCCCAGCGCCACGCCCAGCACCATCAGCAGGAAGGGCAGCGCATAGAGATGGCCCAGGTTGTAAAGCGCCGCGCCGGTGCGCGGGCCGGCCAGATAGCCGGCCATCGTCAGATCCGGCGCCAGCAGGATCGCCAGCCAGGCCAGCACCCCCCAGCCCGGAGAAGCCAGCGCCGCGACGGCGAGCCCGCCAAGCGCCAGTCCCGCGCCCTCGGCCCGCTGCCACAGCACCGGGCTCATTCCGCCGCCCGGCTGCGCGGGGCGCCAAGCATGGGCGCCAGATAGCGGCCGGTATGGCTTGCTTCGACCTTGGCCACGTCCTCGGGCGTGCCGGTGGCGACGATGCGGCCGCCGCCGTCCCCGCCCTCGGGGCCGATGTCGATGATCCAGTCGGCGGTCTTGATGACGTCGAGGTTATGCTCGATCACCACCACCGTATTGCCTTGGTCGACCAGGGAATGCAGCACTTCCAGCAGCTTGCGCACATCCTCGAAATGCAGGCCCGTGGTCGGTTCGTCCAGGATATACAGCGTCTTGCCGGTGGCGCGGCGCGACAGTTCCTTGGACAGCTTTACCCGCTGCGCCTCGCCGCCCGAGAGCGTGGTGGCCTGCTGGCCGACCTTGATATAGCCCAGCCCCACCTCGACCAGCGCGTCCATCTTTTCGCGGATCGAGGGCACGGCCTTGAAGAATTCCTGCGCGTCCTCGACCGTCATGTCCAGCACGTCGGCGATGGACTTGCCCTTGAAGGTCACCTCAAGCGTCTCGCGGTTGTAGCGTTTGCCCTTGCAGGTCTCGCAGGTGACATAGACGTCGGGCAGGAAATGCATCTCGATCTTGATGACGCCGTCGCCCTGGCAGGCCTCGCAGCGGCCGCCCTTGACGTTGAAGCTGAAGCGGCCCGGCTTGTAGCCGCGCGCCTTCGCCTCGGGCAGGCCGGCGAACCAGTCGCGGATCGGGGTGAAGGCGCCGGTATAGGTCGCCGGGTTGCTGCGCGGCGTGCGGCCGATGGGCCTCTGGTCGATGTCGATCACCTTGTCCAGCAGCTCCAGCCCCTTGATCGTCTCGCAGGGCGCGGGGGTCTGGCGTGCGCCATTAAGCCGCAGGCTCGCCGTCTTGAACAGGGTCTCGATGGTGAGCGTCGACTTGCCGCCGCCCGAGACGCCGGTGACGCAGACGAACTTGCCCAGCGGGAATTCGGCGGTGACGTTCTTGAGGTTGTTGCCGGTGGCGCCGACCACCTTCACCGCCTTGCCATTGCCCTTGCGGCGCTCGGCCGGCACGGCGATTTCGCGCGCGCCGGACAGATACTGGCCGGTCAGGCTGCAGGGATCGGCGGCGATCTCGGCCGGGGTGCCGCGGGCAACCACCTGGCCGCCATGCACGCCCGCGCCCGGCCCCATGTCGAAGACGTAATCGGCATGGCGGATCGCGTCCTCGTCATGCTCGACCACCAGCACCGAATTGCCCTGGTCGCGCAGCCCCTTCAGCGTCGAGAGCAGCCGGTCGTTGTCGCGCTGATGCAGACCGATCGAGGGCTCGTCCAGCACGTAAAGCACCCCGGTCAGCCCCGAGCCGATCTGGCTGGCCAGGCGGATGCGCTGGCTTTCGCCGCCCGACAGCGTGCCCGCCGCGCGGGACAGGGTCAGGTAGTCGAGACCCACGTTCACCAGGAAGCCCAGCCGCTCGCGAATCTCCTTGAGAATGGCGGCGGCGATCTCGTTCTTCTGCTTGGTCAGGTGCTTCGGCGCCGCCTCGACCCAGGCCAGCGCCTCGCGGATCGACAGTTCGGTGACATTGCCGATATGCGCGCCCGCGATCCTGACCGCCAGCGCCTCGGGCTTCAGCCGGTAGCCCTCGCAGGCGCCGCAGGGCCGGTTGTTCTGGTATTTCTCGAACTCCTCGCGCACCCAGGCCGAGTCGCTTTCGCGCAGCCGCCGCTCCATGTTCGGGATCACGCCCTCGAACTGGCGGGTGACCTCGTAGACCCGGCCGGCATCGTCGAAGCGGAACGGGATCTCGTCCTGGCCCGAGCCGCGCAGGAACATCTGGCGCACCGATTCCGGCAGGTCCTTCCATGGCGTCTTCTTGTCGAAGCCGTAGAACTTGGCCAGAGCGTTGACAGTCCGGGTCAGATAGGCCGATTTCGACTTGGCCCAAGGCGCGATCGCACCCTGCGCCACCGACAACGCCGAATCGGGCACCACCAGCCGCTCGTCGAAGAACAGCTCGACCCCCAGCCCGTCGCAGACCGGACAGGCCCCGAAGGGCGCGTTAAAGGAAAACAGCCGCGGCTCGATCTCGGGGATGGTGAAGCCGCTGACCGGGCAGGCGAAATTCTCGGAGAAGGTGATGCGCTCGGCTTCACCTTCGGAGGGCGCGGTTTCCAGCACCGCGATGCCGTCGGCCAGGTCCAGCGCGGTGCGGAAGCTGTCGGCCAGCCGCGTCTCCATGCCCTCGCGCACGACGATGCGATCCACGACGACGTCGATATTGTGGCGGAATCTCTTGTCGAGGGTCGGCGGCTCGTCCAGCTCGTGGAACTGGCCGTTCACCTTGACGCGCTGGAAGCCCTGCTTCCGCAGCTCAAGGAATTCCCTTTTATATTCGCCCTTGCGGTCGCGGACGATGGGCGCCAGCAGATAGGCGCGCGTGCCCTCGGGCAGCTCCATCACCCGGTCCACCATGTCCTGCACCTGCTGCGCCTCGATGGGCAGGCCGGTCGCCGGCGAATAGGGCGTGCCGGCGCGGGCAAACAGCAGCCGCAGATAGTCGTAGATCTCGGTCACCGTGCCGACGGTCGAGCGGGGGTTCTTCGAGGTCGTCTTCTGCTCGATGGAAATCGCCGGCGACAGGCCGCTGATATGGTCGACATCCGGCTTGCCCATCATGTCGAGAAACTGCCGGGCATAGGCCGACAGGCTTTCGACATAGCGCCTCTGCCCCTCGGCATAGATGGTGTCGAAGGCGAGGCTGGACTTGCCCGAGCCCGACAGGCCGGTGATCACCACCAGCTGGTCGCGCGGGATGTCCATGTCCACGTTCTTCAGATTGTGCTCGCGCGCGCCGCGAACCTCGATGAACTTCTGTTCCATCGCGCCAGTCCTGATTCCGCCAAGCGCATCAGATAGGCATCCGCGCCGAAATGGCAACCCGGAACGGAACAACTCGGGAACATTTCTGCTTGCGGCGCCGGGTCCCCTGCCCCACCATGCAGGTGAGTCGCGAAAGGAGGCGCCGATGAGCCGACAGCATTACAAGGGCAGCTGCCAATGCGGCAGCGTCGCCTATGAGGTCGATGCCGATCTGGACCAGACCTTCACCTGCAACTGCTCGCGCTGCCAGCGGCTGGGCTTCGTGCTGGCCTTCGTGCCGCGGGCGGATTTCCACCTGACCAGCGACGGGCCGGTGACGGAATACCTGTTCAACCGCAAGCAGATCCACCACCGCTTCTGCCCGACCTGCGGCGTGGAATCCTATGCCTTCGGCACCGGACCGGACGGGGCCGAGATGGTGGCGGTGAACGTGAATTGCCTGGAAGGGGTCGATCCGCGCGCGCTGGCCAGCCAGGCGGTGGACGGGGCCAGCTCCTAGCCGCCGGTATGGCTCATGAAGCGGCTGACCTGGCCGGCGACATGCCGGCGGGAATAGTCGAAATCGTGGCCCTTCGGCTTGCGGGCGATGGCCTCGCGGATGGCATCGCGCAGCGGCGCGTCGCTTTGGCTGGCGCGCAGCGGCGCGCGCAGGTCGGCGCGGTCCTCCTGGCCCAGGCACATGAACAGCTCGCCCGTGCAGGTGACGCGGACGCGGTTGCAGCTTTCGCAGAAATTATGCGTCAGCGGGGTGATGAAGCCGATCTTCTGCCCGGTTTCCTCAAGCCGGACATAGCGCGCCGGCCCGCCGGTCCGTTCGGCCAGCAGGGTCAGGGTGAAGCGTTCCGCCAGCCGGTCGCGCAGGTCGGACAGCGCCCAATACTGGTCAAGCCGCTGCTCCTCGCCCATCTCGCCCATGGGCATGACCTCGATGAAGGTCAGGTCGTGGTCATTGGCGGCACACCAGTCGGCCAGGCGGAACAGCTCGTCCTCGTTGAAGCCCTTCAGCGCCACGGTGTTGATCTTGACCCGCATGCCGGCGGCTTTCGCGGCCTCGATGCCCTGCAGGACCTGCGGCAATCGGCCCCAGCGGGTGATCCGGGCGAAACGCTCCTCGTCCAGCGTGTCCAGCGAGACATTGACCCGCCGCACGCCGCAATCGGCCAGCTCAGCCGCGAATCGCGCCAGTTGGCTGCCGTTGGTGGTCAGCGTCAATTCGTCCAGGCCGGCGCCCAGGTGCCGCGACATGGCGCGAAAGAATTCCATGATGTTGCGCCGCACCAGGGGCTCGCCGCCGGTCACGCGCAGCTTGCGCACGCCCAGGCAGACAAAGGCGGAACACAGCCGGTCCAGTTCCTCCAGCGTCAGCAGGTCGCGTTTGGGCAGGAACTGCATGTGCTCGGCCATGCAATAGGTGCAGCGGAAATCGCAGCGGTCCGTCACCGATACCCGAAGATAGGTGATCGGCCTGGCAAAGGGGTCTATCAGCGGGGCCTGCGCGTCCATGCCGCAAAGATAGGACGGGGCCCGCATCGGCACAAGCCGGCCGATCCGTTAATACTGTCGTAACCACGAATGGAAGCTCGGGTGGACAGAGGGGCGCCGGCGGGTCTAGCCTCGACCCGACCGCACAGGCAAGACGAGGGGAACCGCCCATGACCAAGCCGATCCTGCGCCTTCTGGGCGCGCTGACGCTGCTGGCTCTGGCCGCCTGCACCCAGAACCCGCAGACGGGGGATGCGCCCGCCGGCCGGGTGATGGACAGCATGATCGACCCCGCGACCGGCCAGCCGGTGATCCCGGGCCCGGTCCTGACCGGCACGGCGCCGCGCACGCCGGGCAAGACGCTCAGCACCGCCTCGCCCCCCGCGCCCGCCGCCCGCACCGCGGCGGAATTCGACACCACGACGCGCGAACAAAGGGCCGCGGCGGCCGCCGCACCGACCACGGGGGAACGCCGGCTCGGCACCACCATCGCTTCGCTCGGCGATCCGTCGCAGCCGGGCTTCTGGATCAAGACGCCGCTGGCGAAGTCCGAATCGGAGGGTCGGATCGTGAACCCGGCGAACGGCAAATCCGCCAAGGTGCGGCTGATCCCGATGGGCGGCCCGGCCAGCGGCGGCAGCCAGGTCTCGCTGCCGGCGCTGCAGCTGATCGGCGTCAGCCTGACCGACCTGCCCACCATCGAGGTCTATGGCAGCTGAGCGCCGCCGCCCGGCAAGCCCTTGCGATTCTCGGGCAGCCACCGCCCTGCCTCGCGCCGGGCAAAGGGCTTCAGCCGCGCCCCATCCGCCGCCAGCCAGTCGCGGACGCGTTGCGGATCATGCTTGGAGAGATCGCGCAGCCACCAGCCAATGGCCTTCTGGATGAACCATTCCCGGTCCTCGGCCAGACGCGCGAGCCAGGACAGCACCCGCTCGCGCCGTTCCAGATCCTGCGGCTTGGGGTTGCGGATGCGCGTCCAGGGCAAGGTCCCGACCAGGGCCGCGCGCCGCACCCACAGGCTGGGATGATCCAGCCACAGCGCGACCTCGTCGAGCCGCGCCGGCTCGGCCAGCAACCGCCGCTCGCCCGCCTTCATGGCGTGATCGGCGATCGCCCAGCCATCGAATTGCGGCACCCAGCCGGCGATCAGCCGCCAGACCGCTTCGTCCGGCCGGATGCGCGCCTGGGTCAGTAGCTTCGCCGCCGCGATCCGCGCCTCATGCACGTCGCTGTCCCAGAGCCGCCGCGCCAGATCGACCCGCGCCGGCACATCTCTGCCCTCGCGCCAGCCGCGGGCCAGCGCGTCGATCTCGGGCACGGCGACGCCCAGATAGACCCGCGGCGCCTTGTGATAGGCCGCCATCCCGGCCGCCTTGCCGGCATCGCCGCGCGCCTTCAGCTCGTCCAGTTCCCGCATCTTCTCTGTTTTCCAAATACTCCCGGGGGAGCCCTCGCCGGCCCCGTCGAGGGGCCTGCGAGGGCGGGGGCAGAGCCCCCTACTCCACCGTCACCGATTTCGCCAGGTTGCGCGGCTGGTCCACGTCGGTGCCCTTGGCCACCGCGGTGTGATAGGCCAGATATTGCATCGGCACCGCGTAAAGGATCGGCTGGAACAGCCCGCCGCCCGCAGGCATCGCCAGCCCGGCCCGGACGCCCTGGCCGCCAGTCGCCAGCCCGTCGGCATCCGAGATCAGCAACACCTGGCCGTGCCGCGCCATGACCTCCTGCATGTTCGAGACGGTCTTTTCGAACAGCCCGTCGCGCGGCGCCAGCACCACCACCGGCACATTGCGGTCGATCAGCGCGATGGGCCCGTGCTTCAACTCTCCCGAGGCGTAGCCCTCGGCATGGATATAGCTCAGCTCCTTGAGCTTCAGCGCGCCTTCCAGCGCCACCGGGTAAAGCGGCCCGCGGCCCAGATACAGCACGTCCTGCGCCTCGGAAAGCCAGCCGGCCAGGCGGCGGCATTCGTCGCTGACCGCCAGCGCCTGGTTCAGCAGGCCCGGCAGCGCGCGCAGATCCGCCAGATGCGCCGCCAGCTCGGCCTCCGTCAGCCGGCCGCGATCCCGCGCCGCCTTCAGCGCCAGCACCGCCAGCACCGCCAGCTGGCAGGTGAAAGCCTTCGATGAGGCCACCCCGACCTCGATCCCCGCCAGCGTCGGCAGGGCGATGTCGGCGTCGCGTGCGATGGCCGAGGTGCCGACATTCACCACCCCCACCGTCCGCGCCACCTTGTCCCGGGCATAATGCAGCGCCGCCAGCGTGTCCGCCGTCTCGCCCGACTGGCTGACGAAGATCGCCCAGCTTTGCGGCGAAAGCGGCGGCTCGCGATAGCGGAACTCGGACGCCACATCCAGGTCGCAGGGCAGGCCCGCGAGCGATTCGAACCAATAGCGCGCGACATGCGCCGCATAGAAGGCGGTGCCGCAGCCGACCAGGGTCAGACGGTCCACGTCGCGGAAATCCAGCGCCTCGGGCAGGACGATCCGGTCGCCCTTGATGTAGTGGTTCAGCGCATCGCCCAACACCACCGGCTGCTCGGCGATCTCCTTGGCCATGAAATGCCGGTAGCCGCCCTTGTCGATCTGGGTCGCGCCGACGTCGATCTGCTGGATCTCGCGATTGGCGGGGCGGCCCTCGGCGTCGAAGATCTCGGCGCCCGAACGGCGGATGATCGCATGGTCGCCGTCTTCCAGATAGGTGATCCGGTCGGTGAAGGGCGCCAGCGCCACGGCATCCGAGCCGATGAACATCTCGCCCTCACCATGGCCCACGGCCAGCGGGCTGCCCTTGCGGGCGGCGATCATCAGGTCGGGCTCGCCCTCGAACAGGAAGGCCAGCGCGAAGGCGCCATGCAGGCGCGCCAAAGTCGCCCGCGCCGCCTCGACCGGCGACAGGCCCTGGCCCATGTGCCAGGCGGTCAGCAGCGCCACCGTCTCGGTATCGGTCTGCGATTCCGGCTGCAGCCCCAGCGCCACCACCTCGTCGCGCAGCTCGCGGAAATTCTCGATGATGCCGTTATGGACCACCGCGACGGGACCGCGGCGATGCGGATGGGCATTGGCTTCGGTCGCCGCGCCATGGGTGGCCCAGCGGGTATGGCCGATGCCGGCATGGCCGGTCAGCGGCTCATGCACCAGCCGGTCGGACAGGTTCACCAGCTTGCCCACCGCCCGGCGACGGTCCAGCCGTCCCTCGGCATCCACCGTCGCCACGCCGGCGCTGTCATAGCCGCGATATTCCAGCCGCTTCAGCGCCTCGACCAGCTGGGGCGAAACTTCGTGATCGCCGAGAATGCCGATGATGCCGCACATGGGTCAGTTCCCCTTCTTCTGGCGCAGGGCCTGCATCAGCCGCGTGGCGAGGCCGGGCTTGGTGATCTGGCGCGCGCGTCCCAGCGCCAGCGCGTCGTCCGGCACGTCCTGGGTGATGACCGAGCCCGAGCCGGTCATCGCCCGCGCCCCCACCCGCACCGGCGCCACCAGCATGGTGTCCGAGCCGATGAAGGCATGGGCGCCGATCTCGGTCCGGTGCTTGCCGACGCCGTCGTAATTGCAGGTGATGGTGCCGGCGCCGATATTCGTCGCCTCGCCGACATGGGCGTCGCCGAGATAGGTCAGGTGGCCGACCTTGACGCCCTCGTCCAGCACGGCGTTCTTGATCTCGACGAAATTGCCGACATGCACGTCGCCGCCCAGCTCCGCCCCGGGCCGCAGCCGGGCGAAGGGGCCGACCGTGGCGCCGGCGCTGACATGGCAGCCTTCCAGATGGCAGAAGGGCAGGATCTCGGCGCCGCTTTCGACGGTCACGCCGGGGCCGAAGACTACGTTCTGCCCGATCACCGCGTCGCGGCCGATGCAGGTGTCGAGCGCGAACCAGACCGTCGCCGGATCGCTCAGCGTCACGCCGTCCTCCAGCGCCCGGGCGCGGGCGCGGGCCTGGAAGGCGGCCTCGGCCTGCGCCAGTTCGGCGCGGGTGTTGATGCCCAGCGTCTCGGATTCGTCGCAGGTCACCACCTCGACCCGGTGGCCGGCGGCGCGGGCCAGTTCGGGAATGTCGGTCAGGTAGTATTCGCCCGCCGCGTTGCGGTTGCCGATCCGGGGCAGGAATTCGCGCAACAGCGCCGCATCCGCCGCCAGCACGCCGGAATTGACCAGGCGGATGGCGCGCGTCGCCTCGTCGGCGTCCTTGTATTCGACGATGCGCTCCAGCCCCTCGGGGCCGGTGACCAGCCGGCCGTAGCGGCCGGGATCGGCGGCCTCGAAGCCCAGCACCACCACGTCGGCGGCATGGCTGGCAAGATTGGCCAGGGTTTCCTCGCCGATGAAGGGGGTGTCGCCGTAAAGCACGATCACCCGGCCCTCGAACCCTTCCAGCAGCGGCATGGCCTGGCGCACGGCATGGGCGGTGCCGAGCTGCTCTTCCTGCAGGGCGATGCGTGCCTCGGGGTCCAGCTTCGCCACCGCCTTGGCCACCGCCTCGGCGCCATGGCCGGCGACCACGATCACCTCTTCGGGTTCCAGCAGGCGGCCGGTGGCCAGCGCGTGCCCGACCAGCGGCACGCCGCCCAGCCGGTGCAGCACCTTGGGCAGGTCCGACTGCATGCGGCTGCCCTGTCCAGCGGCCAGCACGATCAGCGCGACGGGTTTCTCGGTCATCTCTGCCCTCTTGCCTGTTCCTTATCCTTGCCGGGCGTTCTACCTAGAGGGCGGCGGTCGGGAAAGGCCCCGGCGGATCAAACATCTTGACGGAAGGTTACAGCATGGCGGGAACGGTGGTCTTCGATCTGGACGGCACGCTGGCCGATACATCCGGCGACCTGATCGCGGCGGCCAATGCCTGCTTCCATGCCCGCGGCCTGGGCGCATTGCTGGATCCCCTCGAGGACGCGCTGATCGCCTTTCACGGCGGCCGCGCCATGCTGCGCGAGGGCTATGCGCGGCTGCCCGGCGACACCATCCTGCCGCCCGGCGCCGAGGACGAGGATTATCCGCGCCTGCTGGGCCATTACGGCGAGGCGATCGCCATCCACACCCGGCTCTATCCCGGGGCCGAGGCGGCGCTGGACCGGCTGGCCGAGGCCGGCCACCGGCTGGCGGTCTGCACCAACAAGCCCGCCGCGCTGGCCGAGACGCTGCTGCGCGAACTGGGCATCCGCGACCGGTTCGCGGCCATGATCGGCGCCGACACGCTGCCGGTGCGCAAGCCCGATCCCCGCCCCTATCAGGCCGCGGTCGAAACGGCGGGCGGCAAGGTGGCGCAATCCTTCCTGGTCGGCGATACCGAGACCGACCGCAGGACCGCCGCCGCCGCCGGCGTCAAGGTCGCGCTGGTCGCCTTCGGCCCCGAGGGCGAGGCGCTGCGCAGGCTGGCGCCCGAGGCGATGCTGGCGCATTTCGACGACCTGCCGCGGCTGGCCGCCGACTGGCTGGCCTGAGCCAAAGTGAAAGGGGGCCGCGACGGGCCCCCTGATGCGCGGAATTGCCCCGGGACGGGACGGCCCCTATTCGGCCTCGTCGGCGGATTTGGCGTTGAGCTGGCCGTAGTTCTGCGCCCCGATCTCTTCGTAAAGGCCCAGCTGGGTTTCGAGGAAGTCGATATGCCCCTCTTCATCGGTCAGCAGCGCGTCGAACAGGTTCTTGCTGACGTAATCCCCGACCTTGTCGCAATATTCCCGCGCTTCGATGTAAAGGGTGCGGGCATCGTATTCGGCCGCCAGGTCGGATTCCAGCGTTTCCTTGAGGTTCTGGCCGATCCGCAGCGGGTCCAGCTTTTGCAGGTTGGGATGGCCTTCCAGGAAAATGATTCGCTGGATCAGCCGATCCGCGTGATGCATTTCCTCGATGGATTCGGCGCGCGACTTGTCGGCGACCTTGCCGTAACCCCAGTCCTCTTGCAGCCGGTAGTGCAGCCAATACTGGCTGACCGCGGTGAGTTCAGACCGTAGCGCTGCGTTGAGATACTCGATGACCTTTGCGTCGCCCTTCATGGCTTACCCCTGTGCGGTTGGCTTTCAGCCCCCGAAGGATGGGGGGCACGGCCAGATTATCGCATCCGCGCATGGTGTCCAGAAACAAAGGCATACAGCTCCCGCAATCGGCGCGCTTGCCGAGTGCGTGGTAGATCTTGCCGGGGGTGATGATCGTTTCGGGGTCCGCGGCACGCATCCAGTCAATGGCGGCCTTGATGTCGTGGTCCGAAATCTGGGTGCAGTGGCAGACGATCATTTACTCACCTCGGTTGGGCAAAACTTACCCATTTCCTCGGATAAGTAAAGCCTGAGTTTTTCACTTTGTGATGAAGCCCGCCTTGACGCTTCCGGACGGCGCGGACAGAACCTAAGCCCATGAAGCTGGACGATTTCGATTTTCACCTGCCCGAGACGCTGATCGCGACCCGCCCGGCACGGCCGCGTTCCTCGGCGCGGCTGCTGCTGGCGCAGGGCGATTCGATTCGCGACCTGCACGTGCGCGACCTTGTCGACCTGCTGGGACCGGGCGACCTGCTGGTGCTGAACGACACCAAGGTCATCCCGGCGCGGCTGAACGGCACCCGCGCCCGCCAGACCCCGCAGGGCGAGGCGGTGGCGAAGGTCGAGGTCACGCTGCTGGAACCCGTCGCCAATGGCTGGAAGGCGCTGGCGAAACCGCTGCGCAAGCTGAAGCCGGGCGAGGTGATCCGCTTCGGCGCGGCGCTGTCCGCCGAGGTGGCCGGGATCGCCGGGGGCGAGCTGACCCTGCGCTTCGACGCCACGGGCGAGGCGTTCGATGCCGCGCTGGCGCAGGTCGGCGCCATGCCGCTGCCGCCCTATATCGCCGCGCTGCGGGCGCCCGACGAGGCCGATCGCGAGGATTACCAGACCGTCTGGGCGCGGCGCTCGGGCGCCGTGGCCGCGCCGACCGCCAGCCTGCATTTCGACCGCGACCTGCTGGAGCGGCTGGCCGCCCGCGGCGTGCGCTTCGCCCATGTCACCCTGCATGTCGGCGCCGGCACCTTCCTGCCGGTCAAGGTCGAGGACGTGACCACCCACAAGATGCACGGCGAATGGGGCGAGGTCACGCCCGAGGCCGCCGCGGCGATCAACGCCACCCGCGCAGAAGGCGGGCGGGTGATCCCGGTCGGCACCACGGCGCTGCGCCTGATCGAATCGGCGGCCGCCGAGGACGGCACCGTGCAGCCCTTCCAGGGCGTTACGGAAATCTTCATCTATCCCGGCTATCGCTTCCGCGTGACGGATGCGCTGATGACCAATTTCCACCTGCCGAAATCGACCCTGCTGATGCTGGTCAGCGCCCTGATGGGGCCGGACCGCATCCGCGGCATCTATCGCCATGCGGTGGAATCGGGCTATCGCTTCTTCAGCTATGGCGACGCCTCCCTGCTGATTCCGAAGGACCCGTGATGCTGACCGTGCTGCGCACCACCTGGCCATTGCTTCTGGGCATCCTGCTCTTGATGGTCGGGAACGGCATGCAGGGCACGCTTCTGGGCATCCGCGGCAAGATCGAGGGCATTTCGACCACCCAGATGTCGGTGGTCATGTCGGCCTATTTCGGCGGCTTCCTGCTGGGCTCGCGCGTGGTGCCGGAACTGATCCGCAAGGTCGGCCATGTGCGGGTCTTTGCCGCGCTCGGCTCGCTGATTTCCTCGGTGCTGATCCTTTACGCAGCGGCGCCGCACTGGATCTCGTGGTCGCTGATGCGGCTGCTGATCGGCTTCTGCTTCTCGGGCGTCTACATCACCGCGGAAAGCTGGCTGAACGCCGGCACCACCAACGAGAACCGCGGCCAGGCCATGTCGGCCTATATGATCATGCAGATGCTGGGCATCATCTCGGCGCAGTTCCTGATGAACACGGCCGATCCGGCGGGCTATCTGCTGTTCGTGATCCCCTCGGTCCTGGTCAGCGTCTCCTTCCTGCCGATCCTGCTTTCGACGCAGCCCGCGCCGCAATTCTCGACCCTGAAGCGCATGAGCTTCGGCAGCCTGTTCCGCGTCTCGCCGCTGGGCTGCATCGGCATCTTCCTGATGGGCGGGGTGTTCTCGGCGCTGTTCGGCATGGCCTCGGTCTGGGGCTCGACCAAGGGCCTTTCGGTGCGCGAGATCTCGGCCTTCGTCGCCGCGATCTATGCCGGGGGGCTGTTGCTGCAGTACCCGATCGGCTGGCTTTCGGACCATGGCGACCGGCGCTTCATCGTGCTGGGCCTGTCGGTTCTGGGCGCGGCGGTCAGCCTGGCCACGGTGACGCTGCAGCCGGGCATCTGGGGCCTGCTGCTGGCCGCGGCGCTGATCGGCGGCGTGGCCAATCCGGTCTATTCGCTGCTCCTGGCCTATACCAACGATTTCCTGGACAACAGCGACATGGCCGCCGCCTCGGCCGGGCTGCTGTTCATCAACGGCATCGGCGCCATGGCCGGGCCGCTGATCACCGGCTGGCTGATGTCGCTGCTGGGCCCGGACGGGTTCTGGGTCTATATCGGCCTGCTGCTGGCGATGCTGGCCTTCTATGCCGGCTGGCGCCGCACCCGCCGTCCGGCGGCCCCGGTGGCGGATCAGCAGAGCTTCGCGGTCATCGCCCCCTCGGCCACCCCCGTCGCGGTCGAGGCGGCGCTGGAAACCGCCAGCTCGGACGACGCCGACAAACCCGCCTGACGGGGTTGCGGCGCGCCGCCGGCTCTGCAACCATCCGGGAAAACGGAGGGCGCAGCATGACCGACACCGTGACACCCGAAAGCATCAACCGCTTCTGGCTCGACGAGATCGGCGAGAAGGGCTGGTATGTCCGCTCGGACGCGCTGGACGACACCATCCGCCAACGCTTCCTGCCGGTCTGGGAGCGCGCCGCCGATCTGGCGCCCGGCTGGGCCCGGACGCCCGAGGGCGCGCTGGCCGCGCTGATCCTGACCGACCAGTTCCCGCGCAACATGTTCCGCGAGGATGCCCGCGCCTTCGACACCGACCCCCTGGCCCGCAGCCTGGCCCGCGAGGCCGTCGAGAACGGCTTCCACCTGCGCATCGAGCCGCCCGGCCGGCAGTTCTTCTACCTGCCCTTCGAGCATTCCGAGGACCTGGCCGACCAGGACCGCGCCGTCAGCCTCTTCGCCGAGTTCATGCCCGGCGAGAACCTGCGCCATGCCGAGCTGCATCGCGACACCATAGCCAAATTCGGCCGCTTCCCCTGGCGCAACGCGGCGCTGAAGCGCGTGCCCACGGCGGCGGAAACCCGCGTGATGGAGGCCGGCGGCTATGGCGCGCTGGTCGCCGGCAAGCTGTCGCTTGCTGACCTCTGAAAAATGGTTTAACGCTGAACTATCTTTTTTGATAGGGGGACATCCATGGCGCAGAGCTTCGACATGGTGGTGATCGGTTCCGGCCCTGGCGGCTATGTCTGCGCCATCCGCGGCGCGCAGCTGGGGCTGAAGGTGGCCTGTATCGAGCGCGAGCATCTGGGCGGCATCTGCCTGAACTGG
Organism: Paracoccus sp. J55; assembly: GCF_000513975.1. Taxonomy (NCBI): domain Bacteria; kingdom Pseudomonadati; phylum Pseudomonadota; class Alphaproteobacteria; order Rhodobacterales; family Paracoccaceae; genus Paracoccus; species Paracoccus sp. J55. Next base: position 110,246 of record NZ_AZVA01000003.1, on the reverse strand, counting down.
GGCTGCATCCCGACCAAGGCGCTGCTGCGCTCGGCCGAGGTCTTTCACCTCATGCACCGCGCCAAGGAATTCGGCCTCTCGGCGGACAAGATCGGCTACGAGCTCGGTGCCGTGGTGCAACGCTCGCGCGGCGTGGCCAAGCATCTCGCCGGCGGCGTCGGCCACCTGCTGAAAAAGAACAAGGTCACCGTCATCATGGGCGAGGCCAGCCTCACCGCCCCCGGCAAGATCAGCGTCAAGACCGACAAGGGCAGCGAAGAGATCACGGGCAAGGCCATCGTGCTGGCCACCGGCGCCCGTGCCCGCGAGCTGCCGGGGCTGGAACCGGACGGCGACCTGGTCTGGAACTACAAGCACGCCCTGCAGCCGCCGCGGATGCCGAAAAAGCTGCTGGTCATCGGCTCGGGCGCCATCGGCATCGAATTCGCCAGCTTCTTCAACACGCTGGGCGCCGACACCACGGTGGTCGAGGTCATGGATCGCGTGCTGCCGGTCGAGGATGCCGAGATCTCGGCGCTGGCCAAGAAGCAATTCGTCAAGCAGGGCATGAAGATCCTGGAAAAGGCCGCGGTCAAGAAGCTCGACCGCGCCAAGGGCAAGGTCACCGCCCATATCGAGATGGGCGGCAAGACCGAGACGCATGAGTTTGACACGGTGATCTCGGCCGTCGGCATCGTCGGCAATGTCGAAAACCTCGGCCTGGAAAAGCTGGGCGCCAAGATCGACCGCACCCATGTCGTCACCGACGAATATTGCCGCACGGGGGTCGAGGGGCTCTATGCCATCGGCGACGTGGCCGGCGCGCCCTGGCTGGCGCACAAGGCCAGCCATGAAGGCGTCATGGTGGCCGAACTGATCGCCGGCGGGCACCCGCATCCGATCAAGCCGAACTCGATCCCCGGCTGCACCTATTGCAACCCGCAGGTCGCCTCCGTCGGCCTGACCGAGGAAAAGGCCAAGGCCGCGGGCTACGAGGTCAAGGTCGGCCGCTTCCCCTTCATCGGCAACGGCAAGGCCATCGCGCTTGGAGAGCCCGAGGGCCTGATCAAGACCGTCTTCGACGCCAAGACCGGCGAGCTTCTGGGGGCCCACATGGTCGGCGCGGAAGTCACCGAACTGATCCAGGGCTATGTCGTCGGCCGCACGCTGGAAACCACCGAGGCCGAGCTGATGGAAACGGTCTTTCCGCACCCGACGCTTTCCGAGATGCTGCACGAGGCCACGCTCTCGGCCTATGGCCGCGCGATCCATTTCTGAACGACAAAGGGGCCTCGCGGCCCCTTGATTTCTCCGTTTCACAAATACTCTCGGGGGTCCGGGGGCAGACAGCCCCCGGTCCGGCCGTCACGCCGGGATCGGCATCCGCGCCTCGACCATGCCGGCATACCAGCTCGACCCCGCCGGAATCGCATTGTCGTCGAAGTCATAGGCCGGGTGATGCACCATCGCCGTGTCGCCATTGCCGACGAAGATATAGGCGCCGGGCCGTTCATTCAGCATATAGCTGAAATCCTCGCCCGCCATCAGCGGCTCCATCTCCATGTTCACCTCGCCCGCCACCTGGCGCGCCACCTCGGCCGCGAATCCGGTGGCTTCCGGGTGGTTCATCGTCACCGGATAGCCGCGGTCATAGCGCACCTCGGCCGTGGCGCCGAAGGCGGCGGCGACATTTCCCGCGACGCGCTTGATGCCCTCTTCCAGCTGGTCGCGCACCTCGGGCGCGAGGCTGCGGGCGGTGCCCTTCAGCTTCACCACCTGCGGGATGACGTTATGCGCGGTCGAATCAGTCTCGACCACGCAGACCGAGACCACGCCGCTCTTCAGCGGATCGACATTGCGCGACACCACCGATTGCAGCGCCACGATGATCTGCGCCGCGACCAGAAGCGTGTCGATGGCCTCATGCGGCTTGGCGGCATGGCCGCCCTTGCCGGTGACCAGGATGTCGAACTGGTCGGCGGCGGCCATCATCGCGCCCTCGCGGATGGCGAAGCTGCCCACCGGATAGCCGGGCATGTTGTGCATGCCATAGAATTCCTGGATGCCCCAGCGATCGACCAGCCCGTCCTGCACCATGGCCAGGCCCCCCGCCCCGCCCTCTTCGGCGGGCTGGAAGATCACCACGGCGGTGCCGTCGAAATTCCGCGTCTCGGCCAGGTATTTCGCCGCGCCCAGCAGCATGGCGGTATGGCCGTCATGGCCGCAGGCATGCATGACCCCCGGATTCTTCGAGGCATATTCCGCACCGGTCTGTTCCTTGATCGGCAGCGCATCCATATCGGCGCGCAGCCCGATCACCCGGCCGCTGCTGTCGCTGCGGCCCTTGATGACGCCGACCACACCGGTGCGGCCGACGCCCTCGGTGACCTCGTCCACGCCGAAGCTGCGCAGCAGCTCGGCCACCCGGCCGGCGGTGCGATGGACCTGATAGTCAAGCTCGGGGTTCTGGTGAAAGTCGCGGCGCCAAGCGGTGATCTCGGGCAGCAATTCGGCAAAGCGGTTCTTGACGGGCATGTGACGATCTCCTTCGGCCCGCAGGTTACGCCTTTCGCCCCGCGCCGCAAGGCCGTGCAGGCCGGCAATACGCAAGGCGACGCCGATGCCCGCGCCTCAGCCATGCGTCACCGGCTCGGTCAGCACCAGATGGCCGGGCGCGACCTCGGCATAGGTCGAGGGCAGCGGGACGTAGCCGATGGGCTGGATCGGCGAGGGGATCGGGCGGAAGCGCAGATCCTCGCTGATCTTGCGGCGGCGCGGATCGGCGACCGGGACAGCGGCCATGAGCTGGCGGGTATAGCTGTGCTGCGGATTCTCGAACACCTGCCGGCGGCTGCCGATCTCGACGATGCGGCCCAGATACATGACCGCGACATGGTGGCTGACCCGCTCGACCACCGCCATGTCATGGCTGATGAACAGCATCGAGATGCCCAGGTCGCGCTGCAGTTCCATCAGCAGGTTCAGCACCTGCGCCTGGACCGAGACATCCAGCGCCGAGACCGCCTCGTCCGCCACGATCAGCTTGGGGTCCAGCGCCAGGGCGCGGGCGATGGCGATGCGCTGGCGCTGGCCGCCGGACATCTCGTGCGGGTAACGCTTCATGAAGCCGCGCGGCAGCTCCACCCGGTCGAAGAGCTGGGCGATGCGGTCGCGGCGCTCGGTGCGGTTGCCGATGCCATAGTTCAGCATCGGCTCCTCGATCTGGTCCAGCAGCCGCATCTGCGGGTCGAGGCTGGCGAAAGGATCCTGGAAGATCATCTGCATGTCGCGCCGCGCCTTGCGCAGATCGCGGGTGCCAAGCGCCAGGATGTCGCGTCCGCCCAGGCTGACCTGTCCCGATGTCGGCTCGACCAGCCGCAGGATCGAGCGGCCGGTGGTGGACTTGCCGCAGCCCGATTCGCCGACCAGCGACAGGGTCTCGCCGGCATTGACGGTGAAGCTGACGTCCTCGACCGCATGGACCTGGGCCACGGTGCGGCGCAGGATGCCGCCCTTGACCGGGAAGCGGGTGCAGAGATGCCTGACCTCCAGCAGCGGCTCGGGGGTGCGGGGGACGACCGGCTCGGGCCGGGCCGCCTGCCCTTCGCGCATCAGCCGCATCGGCTCGGGCGCGTCGCGGCCGGCCATCTCGCCCAGCCGCGGCACGGCGGCCAGCAGCGCCTGGGTATAGGGCTCGCGCGGGGCCTCGAAGATCTGCTCGACCGGGCCTTCCTCGACCTTGTTGCCGCGGAACATGACCACGACGCGGTCGGCCATCTGCGCCACCACCGCCATGTCATGGGTGATGAACAGCACCGCCATGCCGGTTTCGCGCTTCAGCCGGTCGATCAGCGCCAGGATCTCGGCCTGGATGGTCACGTCCAGCGCCGTGGTCGGCTCGTCGCAGATCAACAGGCGCGGCCGGCAGGCCATGGCCATGGCGATGACGACGCGCTGGCGCATGCCGCCGGACAGCTCGTGCGGGTATTGCCGCAGCCGCCGCTCAGGCTCGGGGATGCGCACCTCGGCCAGAAGCTCCAGCGCCCGGGCGCGGGCTTCGCGCCGCGACAGGCCGCGATGCACCATCAGCCCTTCCGAGAGTTGCTCGCCCACGGTGAAAACCGGGTTCAGCGCCGTCATCGGCTCCTGGAAGATCATCGCTATCTCGTTGCCGCGGATGTCGCGCATGGCGGCGGGCGGGGCCTTGGCCAGGTCGACTTCGCCCCGCTCGCGCTGGAAAAGCAGCCGGCCCTGGGCGATCTCGCCGCCGCCGAACTCGACCAGCCGCATCAAGGACAGCGAACTGACCGACTTGCCCGAGCCGGATTCGCCCACCACGCAAAGGCATTCGCCGGGCCGGATGTCGAAGGACAGCGACTCGACCCCGGTAACCGGGCCGTCATGGGTCTGGAATTCGACCCGCAATCCCTCGACCCGGACCAGCGGCTTTCCGTCCAGCATCCGCACCCCCTGACCATTGCCCGACCATTGTTGCGGCATTCAGGCTAATGCCCCGCCGTCACATTGCAATCGCAAAGCGGGGCGGGAACTTGTTTCTTGCTTTTCATCCGGGACCTGTCTGAAACTCGGCGCATCCGAGGGACAGCAAGACCGGGGAAACGGCAGAAGGCAAAACACCACCGGAACCGGCAGCGCCAGAGGTCCCGCGCAGATCCACCGACAGGAGAGAGCGATGAAACTGAAAACCCTGATGCTGGGCGCGGCGGCAACCACCGCCTTTGCCGCCGCCATGACCCCCGCCGCCTTTGCCGCGCGGGGCGCCGACGGGCAGGTGAACGTCATCATGTGGCAGGCACCCTCGACGATGAATCCCTACCTCTCGGCCGGCACCAAGGACATCATTGCCAGTTCCATCGCGCTTGAGCCGCTGGCGAGCTTCACCACCGAGGGCACCATCGAGCCGCGGCTGGCGGCCGAGCTGCCCTCGGTCGAGAACGGCGGCATCGCCGAGGACCTGAAAAGCGTCACCTGGAAACTGAAGCCGGGGATCAAATGGGCCGACGGCAGCCCCTTCACCGCCGAGGACGTGGCCTTCACCGCCGCCTATTGCATGGACCCCTCGGGCGGCTGCGCGCAGCTGGCGAAGTTCGAGGGCGTCGAAAAGGTCGAGGCGGTGGACGAGCTGACGGTGAAGATCACCTTCGTCTCGCCGCGGCCCGACCCGTTCTCGGCCTTCGTGGGGGCGCAGTCGCCGGTGCTGCAAAAGGCGCAGTTCGAGAACTGCACCGGCGAGAAGGCCCCGACCTGCACCCAGCAGAACTTCAACCCCGTCGGCACCGGCCCGTTCAAGGTGGTCGAGTTCCGCACCAACGACACCATCACCTTCGAGGCGAACCCGGAATATCGCGACCCCGAAAAGCCCGCCTTCGCCCGGCTGGTGGTCAAGGGCGGCGGCGATGCGGCGGCGGCGGCGCGTTCCGTGCTGGAGACGGGCGAATTCGACTATGCCTGGAACACCCAGCTGGCCCCCGACGTGATCGCCGGCATGGAGGCGGCCGGCAAGGGCCAGAACGTCGCCGCCTTCGGCTCTCTGGTCGAGCGCATCCATGTGAACCTGACCGATCCCTCCTCGGACCTGCCCGAGGGCGAACGCTCCACCGCCAAGCATCCGCACCCGATCCTGACCGATGCCAATGTCCGCAAGGCGCTGTCCATGGCCATCGACCGCGAGCTGCTGACCGAGCTCGGCTATGGCCCGGCCGGCCAGCCGACCTGCAACCTGGTGCCGGCGCCGGCGGCCTGGGCCTCGGACAATACCGAATGCCTGACCCAGGACATCGAGGGCGCCAAGAAGCTGCTGGACGAGTCCGGCTGGACGCCCGGCGCAGGCGGTATCCGTGAAAAGGACGGCAAGCGGCTGAGCTTCGTGTTCCAGTCCTCGGTCAACGCGGTGCGGCAGGACTTCCAGGCACTGATCAAGCAATGGTGGTCCGAGATCGGCGTCGAGACCGAGCTGAAGACGGTCGACCCTTCGGTGTTCTTCGGCGGCGACGCGGGATCGCCCGACACCTTCCAGAAGTTCTATGCCGATATCGAGATGTACGCCAACAACTTCGAAGGCAACAACCCCGAGCCCTATCTGGCGCGCCAGACCTGCGACAAGATCCCCGGTCCGGAAAACCAGTGGCAGGGCGAGAACACCAGCCGCTATTGCGACCCGGAATTCGACAGGCTGATCGGCGAGATGACGCAGATCGTCGATCCGGCCGAGCGCGGCGCCATGGGTCGCAAGCTGAACGACATGCTGACCAAGGACAGCAATGCCGTCATTCCGCTGGTCTATCGCGGCACCGCCTCGGCCGTGTCGAACACGCTGGGCGGCGTCAAGCTGAACGCCTGGGACAGCGAGCTGTGGAACGTCGCGGACTGGCATCGCATCAAGCAATAGGCCATGCTGGCGAAAGACCGGCCCCGTCGCGGGGGCCGGCCCCTGACCCGTCAACAGGCTGAAAGACCATGATGATTTCCCGACTGATCGTTTCGGCGCTGGCGCTGGCCGTCGCTTCGCCCGCCCTGGCCGAACGCGGCGGCGACGGCGAGCTGCGCGTGCTTTACTGGCAGGCCGCCACGGTGCTGAACCCCTATCTGTCGACCGGCGCCAAGGACGTGGACCCGGCCTCGATGGTGATCGAGCCGCTGGCCATCGTCGCCGACGACGGCAGCCTGGTTCCGGTGCTGGCGGCCGAGATCCCCAGCCGCGAGAATGGCGGCATCGCCGAGGATTTCACCTCGGTCACCTGGAGGCTGAAGCCGGGGCTGGTCTGGTCGGACGGCTCGCCCGTCACCGCAGAGGACGTGAAGTTCACCGCCGAATATTGCATGGACCCGGCCTTCGGCTGCGCGGTGCTGGCCGAGTTCGAGGGCATCGCCTCGGTCGAGGCGCTGGATGCGCAGAGGGTGCGGCTGAATTTCGACGCGCCGCGCTATGCGCCCCTGCAAGCCTTCGTCGGCGGGCGCACGCCGGTGCTGCAAAAGGCGCAGTTCCAGCCCTGCATGGGCGCGGCGGGCGCCAGCTGCACGGCGCAGAATTTCGGCCCCATCGGCACCGGCCCCTATCGGGTGACGGATTTCCGGCCCGGCGACGTGGCGGTGTTCGAGATCAACCAGCATTACCGCGACCCCGCGAAACCCGCCTTCGACCGGGTGACGGTCAAGGGCGGCGGCGATGCCATGGCGGCGGCGCGGGCGGTGCTGGAATCGGGCGAGTACGATTTCGCCTGGAACCTGCAGCTGCCGCCCGAGTCGGTGGCGGCGATGGAGGCGCAGGGCAAGGGCAGGCTGGTCGCCAGCTTCGGCTCGATGGTCGAGCGGATCGAGCTGAACCAGACCGATCCCAGCTCGGACCTGCCCGAGGGCGAGCGGTCCACCGCCGCGCATCCGCATCCGGTCCTGGGCGATCCGGCGGTGCGCCGGGCGCTGTCCATGGCCATCGACCGGCCGCTGCTGGCCGAGCTGACCTATGGCCCGGCCGGCAAGCCGACCTGCACCATCGTGCCGGTGCCGGCCGCCTATGCCTCGGGACGCGACGAATGCCTGGCGCAGGACATCGAGGGCGCGAAAGCGGCGCTGGACCAGGCCGGCTGGCTGCCGGGCGGCGACGGCGTGCGTGAAAAGGACGGTCATCGGCTGTCGCTCGTGTTCCAGACCACGGTGAACCCGGTGCGCCAGGACGTGCAGGCGCTGGTCAAGCAATGGTGGTCCGAGATCGGCGTCGAGACCGAGCTGAAGGCGGTGGACGGCGCGGCCTTCTTCGGCGGCGATCCGGGCAATCCCGATTCGCAGCAGAAATTCTATGCCGATGCGCAGATGTTCACCGATGCCTTCTATATCCCCGACCCTGCCTCGTTCCTGAACAAGTTCGTCTGCTCGCGCATCCCCTCGGCGGAAAACCAGTGGCAGGGCAACAATTCCGTGCGCTTCTGCGACAAGGCCTATGACGCGGGCATCGCCGAGCTGCATCGCAGCGCCGAGCCGGAACAGCGGCAGGAGATCGCGAAACGCCTGACCGACACGCTGACCGCCGAGGGCAATTACCTGCTGCCGCTGGTGCATCGCGGCATGGTCTCGGCCCATGCGGGCAGCCTGCGGGGCGTCGCCCCGAACGGCTGGGAGGGGCAGCTGTGGAACGTCGCCGACTGGAGCCGCGTCGAGTGAGGAAAAAGCCGTGAGCGCGAAAGGATCGCCATGCTGAGTTTCGCCCTGCGCCGGCTCTTGCTGGCAATCCCGACGCTGCTGTTCATCTCGCTGGTGATCTTCCTGCTGCTGGAAGCCTCGCCCGGCGATCCCTTGGGCGACGTGCCGCTGACCGTGCCGCCCGAGGTCAAGGAGCGGATGCGCGAGGCGCTGGGGCTGGGGCAGGCCTGGTATATCCGCTATGTGCTGTGGCTGAAGCAGTTCTTCTGGGTCGAGCCGCTTCACTGGTTCGACCGCGCCTTCGGCACCGGGTTCAGCGAAGGCATGCAGCGCATCATCAGCTTCCAGAGCCGCAGCCCGGTCTTCGACGTGATCGCGCAGCGGCTGCCGCAGACGCTGACCGTCGTCGGCATGTCCTACCTGATCGGGGTGCTGATCGCGATCCCGATCGGCATCGTCTCGGCCTACAAGCAATATAGCTGGTTCGACCAGATCGGCACCTTCGTGTCGATGGTCGGCTTCTCGCTGCCGACCTTCTTCACCGGGGTGGTGCTGATCATCGTCTTCGGCATCAAGCTGCAATGGTTCCCGTCGATCTACGACACCACCTTGCGGGTGACGGATTGGGACAGCTTCGCCCAGCAGGTGCGGCAGATGGTGATGCCGGTCACGGTGCTGGCGCTTTACAACGCCGCGCAGATCAGCCGCTTCATGCGCGCCTCCATGCTGGACAACCTGCGGCAGGATTACGTGCGTACCGCCCGCGCCAAGGGCCTGTCCGAGCGCGTCGTAGTGCTGAAGCACGTGCTGCGCAATTCGCTGATCCCGGTGGTCACGGTGATCGCGCTGGGTCTGCCGGCGGTCTTCGGCGGCGCCATCATCACCGAGCAGGTGTTCAAGGTGAACGGGCTGGGGCAATTGCTGATCCTGGCGATCAACGCCAACGACATCCCGATGGTGATGACGCTGACCTTCATCTTCGCGGTGCTGATCGTCACCTTCACCCTGATCGCCGACCTGCTCTATGGCGTGCTGGACCCGAGGATCCGCTATGACTGACCGGCTGCTGATCGAGGAAAGCGCGGTCAATGCCGCGGCACCGGGGGCCGAGGCGCTGCCACCGGCCGCCCCAACGCCCGAGGCCCCGGCCCGCAGCCAGTGGCGCGACATCTGGCGGCAGTTCCGCAGCCATCGCGGCGCCATGGTGGCGCTGGTGCTGTTCGTGGCGATCATCCTGTTCGTGGCCGTCGGGCCGCTGGTCTGGACCATCGAGCCGACCTTCGTCGACATCCGCGCCCGCAACCAGGGCTTCAGCGCCGCGCATCCGCTGGGCACCGACCAGCTGGGCCGCGACCTGCTGGCCCGGCTGATGGCGGGGGGGCAGGTCTCGCTGGCGGTGGGGCTGACCGCCATGGCGATCGCGCTGAGCCTGGGCAGCCTGATCGGCATCAGCTCGGGCTATTTCCGCCGGCTCGACGCGCCGCTGATGCGGCTGACCGAGCTGTTCCTGGCCCTGCCGCTGCTGCCGCTGCTGCTTCTGATGGTGACGCTGTTCCGCGAGCCTTTGGGCAAGGCGATGGGCCCGGCGGGCGGCACCTTCCTGCTGATCGTCGGCGCCATCGGCGTCACCTCGTGGATGCAGACCGCGCGCATCGTGCGCGGCGAAGTGCTGGGCCTGAAGGAGCGCGAGTTCATCCTGGCGGCGAAATCCATCGGCACGCCGGCGCCGCGGATGATCCTGCGCCATGTGCTGCCCAACGTGGTCTCGCCCATCGTGGTGGCGGCGACGCTGGGCATCGCCACGGCGATCATCACCGAAAGCGCGCTGTCCTTCCTGGGGCTGGGCTTCCCGCCGGATTTCCCGACCTGGGGGCGGCTGCTTTACGACGCGGTGGACCAGATGCAGATGTATCCCTGGCGGGTGGTGCTGCCGGGGCTGCTGATCTCGCTGACGGTGCTGTCGGTGAACTATATCGGCGACGGGTTGCGCGATGCCATGGACCCGCGGATCCGCAAGCGCTGAACGGCGCGGTTGCATGGGTATTTGGCGAGCAAAGAAGCCTAGAGCGCCGCGGCCAGGCGCGGCAGTTCCGCGCGCGGCAGGATCAGGAGCATCGGGCCCTCGCATTCCAGCGTGACCGGGCCCGTGGCTTCGTTCGAGGTGCCGCTGCGTCCGGCCGGCGCGAAGGCCAGCCCGTCGATGGGCCATTTCAGGCCGGTCGAGCTGCCCGAGGCCGGGCCCATCGGGAACAGCGAGACCCGGGTGCCGGGGGCGAGGTCCAGCGCGAGATGCGGGGGGGCGAGGGTGATCGCGTCCTCGCCGGCGATCAGGATGCAGGGCGGGCCGATGCGGCGGGCGAGCACGCCGAGCGCCGAGAGGAAATGATCGTGGCGCGCGCCCGAGAAACCCAGCGCAATGATGAAGGGCGCACCGAGCCGGGAGAGGCATTTCTCGAAATCGGTGCTGTCCTGCTCGGCGATGGGATGCTGGTTTTCGGCCGGGATCTCGGCCCGGGCGCGGGCCGAGATGCTGTCGAAATCGCCCCAGACCGCCGCCGGCATCAGCCCGTGGCTCAGCGCGGTATCGGCGCCGCTGTCCGCGGCGGCCACCACCGGCGCGAGCCGCAGCGCCTGCTGCAGGTCGGCGCGGCTGACCGGCGCGCCGCCGATCAGCGTGACCGGGCGGGCGCTGGTGAACCTCATTCGCCCTTGCCGATGCCGGAGAAGACCTTGCGGAAGGGCAGCGCCCAGAGGATGCCCAGGGCCACATAGACCGCAAGCTCGACCAGGATCGGCTGGCGGCCCCAGCTCCGGTCCATCCAGTTCACCAGGCTCACCGCCACCACGATATAGAGCGGCAGCCCGACCAGCAGGATCACCAGCGACCAGCGTTTGCGCGTCTTGAGGTCCATGTCAGCCCGCGTCAGTCCGCAAAGGGATCGGTCACGAGGATGGTATCGTCGCGCTCGGGCGAGGTCGAGAGCAGCGCGACGGGGCACTGGATCAATTCCTCGATGCGGCGGACGTATTTGATCGCATTGGCCGGCAGGTCGGCCCAGCTGCGCGCGCCCTGCGTCGAATCCTGCCAGCCCTCCATCTCCTCGTAGACGGGTTTCGCGCGGGCCTGCAGCGCCGCGGCGGTGGGCAGGTGGTCGTAATGCTGGCCGTCCACTTCGTAGCCGGTGCAGATCTTGAGCGTCTGGAAGCCGTCCAGCACGTCGAGCTTGGTCAGCGCGATGCCGTCCACGCCCGAGATGGCGCAGGTCTGGCGCACCAGCACCGCATCGAACCAGCCGCAGCGGCGCTTGCGGCCGGTGACGGTGCCGAATTCATGGCCGCGCTCGCCCAGGCGCTGGCCGTCGGCATCGTCGAGCTCGGTCGGGAACGGGCCTTCGCCGACGCGGGTGGTATAGGCCTTGACGATGCCCAGCACGAAGCCGATGGCCGAGGGGCCGAGCCCGGTGCCGCTGGCCGCCATGCCCGACATGGTGGTCGAGCTGGTCACATAGGGATAGGTGCCGAAATCGATGTCGAGCAGGCTGCCCTGCGCGCCCTCGAACAGGATGCGCTTGCCGGCCTTGCGGTAGTCGTTCATCACCTTCCAGACCGGCTGGGCGTATTGCAGCAGTTTCGGGGCGATTTCCAGCAGCCTGGCGCGCAGCTCCGCCCGGTCGATGGGCGCGGCGCCGAGGCCCTGGCGCAGGGCGTCGTGATGGGCGAGCAGGCGGTCGAGGCGCGAGTCCAGCGTCTCCTCGTCGCCAAGGTCGGCGACGCGGATGCTGCGGCGGCCGACCTTGTCCTCATAGGCGGGACCGATGCCGCGGCCGGTGGTGCCGATCTTGCTGGCACCGGCAGCTTCCTCGCGCAGCTTGTCGAGGTCCTGATGCAGCGGCAGGATCAGCGGGGTGTTTTCCGCGATCATCAGGTTTTCCGGGCTGATCTCGACCCCCTGCGCGGCCAGCTTGTCGATTTCGGCGAACAGCGACCAGGGGTCCAGCACCACACCGTTGCCGATGACCGCCATCTTGCCCTTGCGCACGATGCCCGAGGGCAGGAGCGACAGCTTGAAGACCTGATTGCCGATGACCAGCGTGTGGCCGGCGTTGTGGCCGCCCTGGAAGCGCGCGATCACATCGGCGCGTTCCGACAGCCAGTCGACGATCTTGCCCTTGCCCTCGTCGCCCCATTGCGCGCCGACGACCACCACATTGGCCATTGTGCTTCCCCTTGCGGTCATGAATGCCGCGAACCGTATAATGGCCGAAGCCCTTGGGGGGAAGCGCATTCCGCCCTGCCTGCGAAATGCCCAGCCTGCCCCGATTTCGCGCAGATCGGGGATCGGGCCGGCGGATCTGGTGCCTTTCCTTGCAGTCGCGGCGCGGCTCTGCCGATGCTTCGGGCAAAGAGGTCCCGATGCTGCACCAGACGATCCCCTGCCAGCTTCCCCGCGCCCAAGGGCGTGTCCGCGCCGGATTCGCGCTGCGCGGCGGCACGACCCGGCTGGAGCGGCTGCACCAGTCCGGCAGCGGCAAGGCCATGCTGCCGCCCGCAGGGGGCTGCGAGCTGGTGCTGCTGAACACTTCGGGCGGGCTGACCGGCGGCGACCGGATGGAGATCGCGGTCGGGCAAGGGCCGGGCACGCGGCTGGTGGTGACGACCCAGACGGCCGAGCGCGCCTATCGCTCGGTGACCGGGCGCGCGGGGGTGCAAGCGCGCTATGCGGTGGCGGACGGCGCGCATCTGGACCTGCTGCCACAGGAGACGATCCTGTTCGACCGCGCCGCGCTGGTGCGCGAGCAGGAGGTGGCGCTGGCCGGCACGGCCAGCTGCCTCTGGGCCGAGGTGCTGGTGCTGGGCCGCGCGGCCATGGGCGAGACGGTGACGCGGCTGGACCTGAGCGACCGGCGCCGCATCAGCCGCGACGGCCGGCCGGTCTTTGTCGAGAACCTGCGCATCACCGATGCCGCGCTGGCCGGATGCGGGCCGGCGATGCTAGCCGGATGCCGCGCCTTTGCGACGCTGGTGCTGGTGGCCCCCGACGCCGCCGACCGCCTGGGGCGGGCGCGGGATGCGCTTGGCGCGGACGGCGCCGCCAGCGCCTTCGACGGCAAGCTCGTGGCGCGGCTGATGGCCCCGGATGGCTGGGAGCTGCGGCAGGCGCTGATGCGGCTGATCCGGGCGATCCGGCCCGGCCCCCTGCCCCGCGTCTGGCAAATCTGAAGGAAGCCCAAGATGAACCTGAGTCCCCGCGAAAAGGAAAAGCTGCTCGTCTCGGTCGCCGCCATGGTGGCGCGCGCCCGGCTGGCCCGCGGCGTCAGGCTGAACCACCCCGAGGCCATCGCGCTGATCTCGGATTTCGTGGTCGAGGGCGCGCGCGACGGCCGCACGGTCGCCGAGCTGATGGAGGCCGGCGCCCATGTCATCACCCGCGAGCAATGCATGGAGGGTATCCCCGAGATGATCCATTCCGTGCAGGTCGAGGCCACCTTTCCGGACGGCACCAAGCTGGTCACCGTCCACGATCCCATCCGCTGAGAGGCTGCCATGAAACCTATCCTTCCCCTGCTGCTGATGCCGACGGCGGCCTTTGCCCATCCCGGCCATGTCGGCCATGCCGCGCCCTTCGCCGAGGGCTGGATGCACCCCCTGGGCGGCACCGACCATGTGCTGGCGATGGTTGCAGTCGGGCTATGGGCCGCGACGGCGGCGGACCGGCGGGGCCTCTGGGCGCTGCCGCTATGCTTCGTCGCCGCCATGCTGGCCGGCGGCGCGCTGGGGGCGGCGGGCCTGCCCCTGCCGGCGGTCGAGCCGATGATCCTGGCTTCGTCCGTCATCCTCGGCCTTGCCGTGGCGCTGGCGCTGCGGCCCTCGCTGGGCTTTGCCTTGCCGGTGGTGGCTGTCTTCGGCCTGATGCACGGCCATGCGCATGGGGCCGAGGGGCCGGCCTCGCGTCTTGCCGCCTATGCGGCGGGCTTCGTGCTGGCGACCGCGGCGCTGCATCTGGCAGGGATCGCGCTTGGCCGGCTGGGCGCCACGCGCCTGCTGGGCGCGGCGACGGCGGCGGCGGGCGTCGCGCTGGCGGTGCTGCCGTGATCCCGGGCGAACTCTTTCCGGCCGAGGGCGAGATCGTCCTGAACGCCGGGCGCGAGGCGATCACGCTGATGGTCGCCAATACCGGCGACCGGCCGGTGCAGGTCGGCAGCCACTACCATTTCGCCGAGACCAATCCGGGGCTCGATTTCGACCGGGCGGCGGCGCGCGGCATGCGGCTGGACATCGCCGCCGGCACCGCCGTCCGCTTCGAGCCGGGCCAGCGGCGCGAGGTGCGGCTGATCCCGCTTGCCGGCCGGCGCGCGGTCCATGGCTTCAACGGCACGGTCATGGGCCCGCTGGATTAAGGAGAGGATCATGGCGCTGACCATTTCCCGCGGCGACTATGCGCAGATGTATGGCCCGACCACCGGCGACCGCCTGCGGCTGGGCGATACCGAGATCGTCATCGAGGTCGAGCGCGACCTGACCACCTATGGCGAAGAGGTCAAGTTCGGCGGCGGCAAGGTGATCCGCGACGGCATGGGCCAGTCGCAGGCCAGCCACGCTGAGGGGGCCATGGACACCGTCATCACCAATGCGCTGATTCTTGACCATTCCGGCATCTACAAGGCCGATATCGGCCTGCGCGACGGGCGCATCCACGGCATCGGCAAGGCCGGCAATCCCGATACCCAGCCGGCCGTGACGCTGGTGATCGGCCCCGGCACCGAGATCATCGCCGCCGAGGGCCGCATCGTCACCGCCGGCGGCATGGATGCGCATATCCATTTCATCTGCCCGCAGCAGGTCGAGGACGCCATCGCCTCGGGCATCACCACCATGCTGGGCGGCGGCACCGGCCCGGCGCATGGCACGCTGGCCACCACCTGCACGCCGGGGCCCTGGCACATCCGGCGGATGCTGATGGCGATGGATTCGGTGCCGGTGAACATGCTGATCTCGGGCAAGGGCAATGCCTCGCGCCCCGAGGCGCTGGAGGAGATGGTCCGCGCCGGCGCCGCCACGCTGAAGCTGCACGAGGACTGGGGCACCACCCCGGCCGCCATCGACTGCTGCCTGACCGTCGCCGATGCGATGGACGTGCAGGTGACGATCCATACCGACACGCTGAACGAATCCGGCTTTGTCGAGCACACGCTGGCGGCGATCAAGGGCCGCACCATCCACGCCTTCCACACCGAGGGCGCGGGCGGCGGCCATGCGCCGGACATCATCCGGCTGGTCGGTGCGCCGAACGTCATCCCCAGCTCGACCAATCCGACCCGCCCCTTTACCGCCAACACGGTCGAGGAGCATCTGGACATGCTGATGGTCTGCCATCACCTCGACAAGCGCGTGCCCGAGGACGTGGCCTTCGCCGAAAGCCGCATCCGCCGCGAGACGATCGCGGCCGAGGACATCCTGCACGACATGGGCGCCTTTTCAGTGATCTCCTCCGACAGCCAGGCCATGGGCCGGGTGGGAGAGGTGGTGACGCGGACCTGGCAGACCGCGCACAAGATGAAGCTGCAGCGCGGGCGGCTGGCCGGAGAGACGGGCCGGAACGACAACCTGCGCGCCCGGCGCTACGTGGCGAAATACACCATCAACCCCGCCATCGCGCATGGCATCAGCCATGAGATCGGCAGCGTCGAGCCGGGCAAGCGCGCCGATCTGGTGATCTGGGACCCCGCCATGTTCGGCGCCAAGCCGGAAATGGTGCTGGTCGGCGGCATGATCGCCTGGGCGCAGATGGGCGATCCGAACGGCTCGATCCCGGTGCAGCCCATGTATATGCGGCCGATGTGGGGCGCGATGGGCCGGGCGCGGCATGCCTCGGGCACGACCTTCGTCAGCCGGGCCGGGCTGGATGCCGGCTGCGCCGAGGGGATGCTGAAAGCGGCGGTGGCGGTGCGGGATACGCGCGGCATCGGCAAGGCCGACATGCGGCTGAACGACGCGACACCGCTGATCGAGGTGGACCCCGAAACCTACGAGGTGCGGGCGGATGGCGAGCTTCTGGCCTGCCAGCCCGCCACCGAACTGCCGCTGGCGCAAAGATATTTCCTGTTCTGAAAGCCGCTTACGCCCCCGCTGCAATGCAGCATTGCAAAAGAAGCCATGGTGATGACCGCGAAACAGACCTACATTCGACGCCAGGGGAGGAAACCATTCGCCAATACCGAAAGGGTTTCCAATGGCTACCATCTCGACCAACATCTTCTCGCCCCGCCTGCCGGAACTGTTCGACGCATTCCTCAAGCGGTTCGCGCGCGGAACCGAGGCCTATATCGAGAAGCATTCGCGCCGTGCCGAGATCGAGGCGCTGGAGGCGAAATCCGACGCCGAACTGGCCCGGATGGGCATCACCCGCGACCGGATCGTGCATTACGTCTTCAGCGACCGCATCTGGTTCTGACCTGCAAGGGGGCGCCGCGATGAGCGCGCCCCTGCCGTTGCGGGCCGTCGCGGTGCTTCGCGCGACCCCCGCCGACGACACGGTGGTCCTCGACTACGAGGGCCGCTTCCTGCGCCGCAAGCGCCTGACCTCGCGCGGCGGGCTGTCCTTTCTGGTCGACCTGCCCCAGACGGTCAGCCTTGATCCCGGCGACGCATTGCAGCTGGAGGACGGGCGTCTGGTCGGCATCGCCGCCGCGCTGGAGCCCTGCCTGCGCATCGAGGGGCCGCTGCCCCGCCTCGCCTGGCATATCGGCAACCGCCACACCCCCTGCCAGATCGAGCCCGACCACCTGCTGATCCGCGCCGATCATGTGCTGGAGGCCATGCTGCGCGGCCTCGGCGCCCGCATCACCCCGACCATGGCGCCCTTTGCCCCCGAGGGCGGCGCCTATGGCCATGGCCGCACCATGGGCCATGACCATGCGCATTAGCCGATGTCCGCGCTGGACCGCCTGTCGCTGATCCAATGGCTGTCGCCGGCCTTCCCCACCGGCGGCTTCGCCTATTCGCACGGGCTGGAACAGGCGATGGCCGAGGGCGTGCGGGACGCCGATGCGGTTTCGGACTGGGTCGCGGATGTGCTGCGCCATGGCGGCGGCCGGCTCGACGCGGTGCTGCTGGCGCTGGTGCTGCGCGGCGAGGATGCCGAGGAGATCGCGGATCTTGCCCGTGCCTTGGCCGGCTCAGCCGAGCGGCTGGCGGAAACCGCGGACCAGGGCCGCGCCTTTGCCGCCACCGTCTCGGCGCTTTCGGCCGCGACGCTGCCGGCGCGGCCGCTGCCCGTCGCGGTGGGTGAGGCCGCGCGCCGACTGACCCTGCCGGCCGAAGAGGTGATCGCGCATTACCTGCACGCCTTCGCCGCGAACCTGATCTCGGCCGCGACGCGCTTCCTGCCGCTGGGCCAGGCCGAGGCGCAGGCGGCGCTTTCCCGCCTGCATCCCCTGATCGCCGCGCTTGCGGCCGAAGCCGCGACGGCCGGGCGCGACCGGCTGGAAAGCTGCTGCTTCGGCGCCGATCTGGCGGCGATGCGGCATGAAACCCTGGAGGTAAGGATCTTCCGCACATGATGAACGGACCTTTGCGCGTCGGCATCGGCGGCCCGGTCGGCGCCGGAAAGACCACCCTGACCGAGCAGCTGGCCCGGGCGCTGGCGCCGCGCCTGTCCATGGCGGTCATCACCAATGACATCTATACCCGCGAGGATGCCGAGGCGCTGATGCGCGCCCAGGTGCTCCCGGCCGAGCGCATCCGCGGCGTCGAGACCGGCGGCTGCCCGCATACCGCGATCCGCGAGGATGCCAGCATCAACCTGGCCGCCGTGGCCGATCTGCGCACCGCCTTCCCCGAGTTGGCGCTGATCCTGATCGAATCGGGCGGCGACAACCTGGCCGCGACCTTCTCGCCCGAGCTCGCCGATCTGACGATCTATGTCATCGACACCACTGCCGGGCAGGACATCCCCAGGAAGCGCGGGCCGGGGCTGGCCCGATCCGACCTGCTGGTGGTGAACAAGACCGACCTTGCGCCGCATGTCGGGGTGGATCTGGCGCTGCTGGAAAGCGATGCACGGGCGGCGCGGGGCACGCGGCCCTTCGTCATGGCGCAATTGCGGCATGGCAAGGGGGTCCGCGAGATCGTGGATTTCCTGCTGCGCGAGGGCGGGCTGGCCCTGCGCTGACCCGTGAACGATCCGGCCGCGCGAGCCCGGCACGGACGCTGCACCTGCACCGTGGCTGAGGGTATTTGGGCAACAGAGAAGAGACCGGAGAAAGGCGCCCGGCCACCGGCCGGCCTTGGCCGACATCGCCCCATTCCCATCGCCGCGGGTAACGGCCGCCTCCGGAGGAGGTCCGGCTTGGCACAGCTGGCCGGCTGCGATGCCTTTCCGGCCGGGGCAAGCAGCCCCACCGGGTTCCGGGCCGTCGCAAGGCGGATGGCGCCGACTTTCGCGGGGGGTTTCGTGGCTCAGGCGACGGCGCGCAGCGGCCCCGGCCGGAAAGGCGTGAGTGTCACCTCGGCGCCGTCGAAGATGCAGAAGCTTTGCGCCGGCACCTCCAGCCAGCCGGTTTCGTCGCTCTCCAGCGGTTCCGAGACCACCGCGCGGCCGCCGCGCGTGTCGGACCAGCGGTGGAACAAGGTCGGCGCATGTTCGTCGCTGGCATAGCGCAGGGCATAGAGTCTGGTCCCATCCGAGAAGGCCGCCGTCAGCCGCACATGCGGCGCCGCGCCCTTTTGCCGGGCCAGTGCCTCGAATTTCGCGGTGGCGCGGGCCATGGCGCCGGCGGGGTCGTCCTCCAGCCCCTCGCCCAGGGCCATCAGGAACAGCGCCTCGCTGTCGGTGGCGCCCTTGCGATGCGGATAGAGCTCGTCGGGGATCAGCACCTCGGCATGGCGGCGATAGCCGTCGTAGCCGCCGAACTGGCCGTTATGCATGAAGCACCATTTGCCGACGACGAAAGGATGGCAATTGTTGCGGCTGGTCGCCGTGCCGGTCGAGGCCCGCACATGCGCCAGGAACAGGTGCGATTTCACCGTGGCGGTCAGGCTGCGCAGGTTGCTGTCCGACCAGGCCGGCATGATGTCGCGGTAAAGGCCCGGCTCCTCGCGCTCGCCATACCAGGCGATGCCGAAGCCGTCGGCATTGACCGGGGTGTGACAGCGGGTCGCCCCGTGGCTTTGCCGGACCAGCGAATGGCCGGGCCGGCAGATGACATCCTCAAGATAGATCGGACTGCCGACATAGGCTGCCCAGCGGCACATTATCCTGCCCCTTTCCGCGCTTTTTCCTAGGGCTAGCACGAAAAGCCTGACGAATCACCAAAAAGTCTCAGGCGGGGTTTTCTTCCACGATCACAAGGTCGCGTTCGGCCGCATCCCGGGCATGGTCCAGCGCCGCCTGATACTCGGCCGAGCGGTAGCAGGCCACCGCATCCTCGACGCTGGGGAAGCGCGCCACGACATTGCGGGCGCGCTCCTTGCCTTCAAGCTGCACGTAGCGCGAACCGCGGGCCAGGAACACCCCGCCATGCGCGGCGATCGCCGGCCCCGCCAGCCGGGCATATTCGCCATAGGCATCGGGGTCGGTCACGGTCACATGGGCGATCCACAAGGCGGTCATGCTTTCTCTCCGATCAGGGTTTCGACGGCCGAGATGGCGCTATCGGCCGCGGCAAGGCTGGGCGCCCCGCCCTGGGCGCGGTCGGGACGGCCACCGCCGCCCTTGCCGCCAAGCGCCGCGGTCGCGGTCTGCACCAGTTCGACGGCGCTGATCCGGCCGGTCAGGTCGGGGGTGACGCCCGCCGCCACCGTCGCCTTGCCGTCCGCCTCGGCCAGCACCACCACGGCGCCGGAGCCGAGCCGCGACTTCATCTCATCGACCAGCGGGCCCAGCTCCTTGCCGGTCACGCCCTCGACGCGCCGGGCGATCAGCTTGATGCCGTTGATGTCCTTGGGCTTGTCCTCGGACCCGCCGCCCATCGCCAGCTGGCGCTTGAGCTGCGCCACCTCGTTGGCCAGCGCCTTGCGCTCATCGGCCAGGGCGCGGACCTTGTTCACCACGTCGCCGGCCTGCGCCTTGACGATGCCGGCAATTTCGGAAAGCTCGGCGTCCACGCGACGCAATTCGTCCATCGCCGCCTGGCCGGTCAGCGCCTCGATGCGGCGGATGCCGGCGGCCGAGGCGGTCTCGCCGGTCAGCGCGAACATGCCGATATCGCCGGTGCGCGCGACATGGGTGCCGCCGCACAGCTCCAGCGAATAGGTCTGGCCGCCGGTGCCCTTGCCCGAGCCCGCCAACTCGCCCATCGAGACCACGCGCACCTCGTCGCCGTATTTCTCGCCGAACAGCGCCTGGGCGCCCAGGGCGCGGGCATCGTCGGGGGACATGATCCGGGTCTCGACCGGGCTGTTCTGGCGGATGAAATCATTCACCTCGCGTTCGACCTGGGCCAGCTCCTCGGGTGTCATCGCCTTGGCATGGCTGAAGTCGAAGCGCAGCCGGTCCGGCGCGTTCAGGCTGCCGCGCTGCGCGACATGCTCGCCCAAGGCGCGGCGCAGCGCCTCGTGCAGCAGATGCGTGGCCGAATGGTTGGCACGGATGGCGCTGCGGCGGTCGTGATCGACGGAAAGCTGCGCCCCCTGGCCGCGCTGGATCGTGCCCAGCGTCACCTCGGCGATATGGATGAAGACGCCGCCCGACTTCTTGGTGTCGGTGACGCGCGCCGCGCCGGTCTCGGTCTTGATCAGGCCGGTATCGCCGACCTGGCCGCCGGCTTCGGCATAGAAGGGCGTCTGGTTCACCACGATCTGCACCTGCTGGCCCTCGGAGGCCGCATCCACCGCGGCGCCGTCCTGCACCAGGGCCAGGATCTGGCCCTCGCTGATCTCGGTGTCATAGCCCAGGAATTCGGTGGCGCCGTGCTCTTCGGCGATATCGAACCAGATCGCGGCATCCTTGGTCTCGCCCGAGCCGGCCCAGGCGGCGCGCGCCTTGGCCTTCTGCTCGGCCATGGCGGCGTCGAAGCCGGCGGTATCGACCGCGCGGCCCTTTTCGCGCAGCGCGTCCTGGGTCAGGTCCAGCGGGAAGCCATAGGTGTCGTAAAGTTTGAACGCCGCCTCGCCCGGCAGGTTCGCCCCCTCGGGCAGCTTCGCGAGCTCGTCGTCCAAGAGCCGCAAGCCGCGGTCCAGCGTCTGCTTGAAGCGGGTCTCCTCCAGCTTCAGCGTCTCCTCGATCAGCGCCTGGGCGCGGCCGAGCTCGGGATAGGCGGCACCCATCTCGCGCACCAGCGAGGGCACCAGCCGATGCATCACCGGGTCCTTGGCGCCCAGCATATGCGCATGCCGCATGGCGCGGCGCATGATGCGGCGCAGCACATAGCCGCGCCCCTCGTTCGAGGGCATCACCCCGTCGGCGATCAGGAAGCTGGTCGAGCGCAGGTGATCGGCGATGACGCGATGATGCACCTTGCCGGGACCGTCCGGGTCGGCGCTGGTCGCATGCGCGCTGGCCTCGATCAGGCTCCGCATCAGGTCGGTGTCGTAATTGTCATGCTTGCCCTGCAGAAGCGCGCCGATCCGCTCCAGCCCCATGCCGGTGTCGATCGACTGCATGTCGAGCGCGCGCATCGAGCCATCCTCGAACTGCTCGTTCTGCATGAAGACCAGATTCCAGATCTCGATGAAGCGGTCGCCGTCCTCATCGGCGCTGCCGGGCGGACCGCCCCAGATCTGCTCACCGTGGTCATAGAAGATCTCGGTGCAGGGACCGCAGGGACCGGTCGGACCCATCTGCCAGAAATTGTCGCTGGTCGGAATGCGGATGATGCGGTCATCGGGAAGCCCCGCGACCTTCTTCCAGATCTCCGCCGCCTCGTCGTCGGTGTGATAGACGGTGACCAGCAGCTTGTCCTTGGGAATGCCGAAATCCTTGGTCAGAAGCTCCCAGGCAAAGGGGATGGCGCCGTCCTTGAAATAGTCGCCGAAGCTGAAATTCCCCAGCATCTCGAAGAAGGTATGGTGGCGCGCGGTATAGCCGACATTGTCCAGGTCGTTGTGCTTGCCGCCGGCCCGCACGCATTTCTGTGCGGTGGTGGCGCGCTTGTAGTCCCGCGTCTCGACGCCGGTGAACAGGTTCTTGAACTGCACCATGCCCGAATTGGTGAACATCAGCGTCGGGTCGTTTCGCGGCACCAGCGGGCTCGAGTCGACGACGCGATGGCCGTTGCGTTCGAAATAGTTCAGGAAGGTTGAGCGGATCTCATTCAAGCTGGGCATATCGGGCCTTCATCGCAAAGCGGTTTTTCCGGCCAGAACCGGTTTGCCGCCCGGTCTAGCCCCAGCCATGGCGGCTGTCCAGCAATCCCGCGTGGCCGGGCGGCCTCCCGGCATCTCTCTTGGGCAAATATCCTGGGGGAGCGACTCATGCGCCCCGTCGAGGGGCGCGTGAGGCGTGGGGGCAAAGCCCCCTTGGCGATGGAAATGCACGGGAACTTCCCTGCGCACCGCATGCAAGCCCTGTCGGAAGCCACCGATGCCCGCCGGGTCGGTCCGGGATCAATCCTCGGTCAGCGCCTCGTCGCCATCCTCCGCAGCCCCGAAATCCAGGCCGTGGCTGGCACGGATCTTGTCCTCGATGGCATAGGCCACGTCGGGATTGTCGCGCAGATATTGCTTGGCATTCTCGCGGCCCTGGCCGATGCGCTCATCGCCATAGGAATACCAGCTGCCCGATTTCTCGACCACGCCGGCCTTGATGCCGAGGTCGATCAGTTCGCCGACCTTCGAGATGCCCTCGCCATACATGATGTCGAACTCGACCTGGCGGAAGGGCGGCGCCACCTTGTTCTTGACCACCTTGACCCGGGTCGAGTTGCCGACCACCTCGTCTCGGTCCTTGATCGAGCCGGTGCGGCGGATATCCAGGCGCACCGAGGCGTAGAATTTCAGGGCGTTGCCGCCGGTGGTGGTCTCGGGGTTGCCGAACATCACGCCGATCTTCATGCGGATCTGGTTGATGAAGATCACCATGCAGTTCGACCGCCCGATGCTGGCGGTCAGCTTGCGCATCGCCTGGCTCATCAGCCGGGCCTGGCTGCCCATCTGCATGTCGCCCATATCGCCCTCGATCTCGGACTTGGGCGTCAGCGCCGCCACCGAATCGACCACGACCAGGCTGACCGCGCCCGAGCGCACCAGCGTATCCACGATCTCCAGCGCCTGTTCGCCGGTGTCGGGCTGGCTGATCAAGAGCTCGTCCAGGTTGACGCCCAGCTTCTTGGCATATTGCGGGTCCAGCGCATGTTCGGCATCGACGAAGGCGCAGACGCCGCCCTTCTTCTGCTCCTCGGCCACGACATGCAGCGTCAGCGTGGTCTTGCCCGAGCTTTCCGGGCCGAAGATCTCGATGATCCGGCCCTTGGGCAGGCCGCCGATCCCCAGGGCGATGTCGAGCCCCAGCGAGCCGGTCGAGGTCGCCTCGATCTCGGCCACCGGACTGTCGGCGCCCAGCTTCATGATCGAGCCCTTGCCGAATTGCCGTTCGATCTGGGCCAGCGCGCTGTCCAGCGCCTTCTGCTTGTCTGCGGATCGCTTGTCGTTCATGTCGAAAAGTGTTGCCCCTGCCATGCGGTCCTCATGCTTATTTCACACCCCGCCATCCGGGGCAATCAGCGCCCGCCCGCCATTTTGTTCACGGGTTGTTCTTATCTGCGCCCTATTGCGCCGAAATGCAAGTCCTGGTTGGCGAATCAGAGGCCGCATCGCGACCTCCTGCCCCAGACTGCCGCGAAAGGATTAAGAAACGGTTTACAGCCGCAGGGCGGATGGCTATCCCGGCGCGCATGCCGCAACGGCTGAAAGTATTTGGAAAATGCTGATCTTCTGGGAAAGGCGGCTGGTCTTCCTCGCGACACCCAAGGCCGGGTCCACCGCGGTGGAATCCGCGCTTGAAGCCCTGGCCAATGTCGCCGTCCAGCGCCCGGCCGCGCTGAAACATGCCGACCTGCAGACCTATCGACGCCATATAGAGCCCTGGCTGCATTCGGCCACCGGCGAGAAATTCACCACCATCGCCCTGATGCGCGAGCCGATCGGCTGGCTGCGCAGCTGGTATCGCTTTCGCCTGCGCGACGATGACGAGGACCCGGAACACCCCATGATCGGCGTCAGCTTCGCGGATTTCGCCAGCGCCTATGCCGATCCCGACGGGCCGGAGGTGGCGCGGGTGGGCAGCCAGGCCGCCTTCCTGACCACGGAAGCCGATCATGTCGATCGCATCTTCCGCTACGAGGACATGGAAACCTTTACCCATTTCCTCGAGGACCGGCTGGATTGCGCGATCAGCCTGCCGCGGGTGAACGTGCCGCCGACGGTCGACGTCAGCCTGAACCCCGAACAGGAGGCGGGGCTGCGCAAGGTGATGGCGGCGGATTTCGCGCTTTACGATTCGCTTTGATCCCGGTCCGGCGGCGACCTAGCGATTGCCGCCCAGCTGCCGGCTCACCAGCGCGGTCAGGTCCGAAAGCGAGAAGGGCTTGGCCAGGAAGGCGGCATCCGGCACCGGCGGACGGCCCTCCGAGAAGATGTCCTCGGCATAGCCCGACATGAAGATCACCTTGGTGTCAGGCCGGTCGCGCAGCGCGGTGCGCACCCAGGCCGGGCCGTCCATGCCCGGCATCACCACATCGGTGACGAAGACATCCACCTCCAGGCGCTGATCGGCCAGCAGCGACAGCGCATCCTCGGCGCAGGCCGCCTCGAGCACGTTGAACCCCTGCAGTTTCAAGGCGCGGCTGGCAAAGGCGCGCACCGGGGCCTCGTCCTCGACCAGCAGCACGGTCGCCTCGACCTCGCGACGCGCGCGCATCGCAGCCGTCGGGGACTGTTGCTGCACCTCTTCGGCATCGCGGCGGTCATGCGCCGGGAAGAACAGGGAAAAGCAGCTGCCCTCGCCCGGCGCGCTGTCGCAGAAGATATAGCCGCCGGTCTGCTTGACGATGCCGTAAGCGGTCGAGAGTCCCAGTCCGGTGCCTTCGCCGGTGCGCTTGGTGGTGAAGAAGGGCTCGAAGATCTTGGCCAGATCATCGGCGGCAATGCCGCAGCCCTGGTCGCGGACCTGGACCCGGACATAATCCCCGGCCGGCAAGGTGGCGCGCCCGCAGGCGGCGCGGCTCTCCAGCCGGACATTGTCGGTGCAGATGGTGATGTCGCCGCCCTCGGGCATGGCGTCGCGGGCGTTCACCACCAGGTTCATGATCACCTGTTCCAGCTGGCGCCGGTCGGCGCGGATCATCCGCAGCGAAGGATCGTGATCGAAGGTCAGCACGATGCGCTCGCCCACCAGCCGGTTCAGCAGATGCGTCAGGTCCGAAAGCGTGTCGCGCAGGTCCATGATCTGCGGCTTGAGCGTCTGCTTGCGGGAAAACGCCAGCAATTGCCGCACCAGCGCCGCCGCCCGGTTGGCGTTCTGGCTGATCTGGTCCAGATCGGCGTAGTCCGGATCGGCCTTGTCATGGCGCAGCATCAGCAGGTCGCAATGCCCGGTGATCGCGGTCAGCAGGTTGTTGAAGTCATGCGCGATGCCGCCGGCAAGCTGGCCGATCGCCTGCATCTTCTGGCTTTGCACGAACTGCGCCTCGAGCGTCTTCAGCGCGCTGGCATCGGACAGCACCGCGGTGACGTGATCCCCCTTGCCGCGCGTCAGCGAGACCTGAACGAACCGGTCGGGGCCCTCGGCCCGAACATGCAGCACCTCTGAGCCGCCGATCGTCCGTCCCGCGCCGACATCCGCCACCCAATCGCCCATCTCGCGTCCGAGCCCGTCGAGCAGTGCGGCCAGGTTCTGTCCCCCGACCGCCCCCCCCAGCAGGTCGCAGGCGGCCGCATTGGCGCGGAGGATATTCGCCGCGGGGTCGAGGATCAGCAACGAGACCGGAAGCAGATCGAAATCGTCGATGTCGCTGCGCGGCGGCGCCGGCGCGGGCAGCGCCGGCAGCTCGGGGGCGGCGGCCCGCCACAGCTGGACGGTCGAGCCCGCCTGGCGGGTCACCATATAATCGCCCGCCTCGCCCAGATCGGCGCGGACCCTGCCGCTGCGGGAAAGGCCGATACCCAGGTCCTGCCAGAACGCGGCCGGATCGGCATGGCGGCGGCTGAGCGCATCATGAACGGGTCGGTCGACCAGATCGCCGATCCGGTCCAGCGCCATCTGATTCTGCGCCAGGATCAGCCCGTCCGGCCCGACCGCAAAGGCCGGCAGATCATGGTCCAGGACGGCGGGCAGCAGCCGGGTCAGATCGCGCCGCGTCGCCAGCCCCCGCCACAGGTGACGGGCCGAAATGGCGCCCCCCAGAAGATACCAGGCCGTCACCGCCGCACCGACGGTCAAAAGAGTGACGCCGCCCTGCGCGTCCTGCGGGCGCAGCGCCAGCCACAACGCGCCGATCAGCGCGGGAAGCGTCAGAAACGGCACCAGGATTTGCGCCGAGCGCAGGATGTCCGCCCGTTCCGAAATCATCAGTCCCCTCGCAACCAATCTTTTCCTCTCTGCGTAGCGCATGCGGGTTAACCGGAGGTTAACGCCGACGCATCAAGGCGAGGTAGAAGCCGTCCGAAGCCTCCAGCGGCGTGAACCGGCGCTCGGCGACCGGTTCGAATCCCGGATTGCGGGCAAGGAATGCATGTGCTTGCCCCTGGTTTTCCGCAGAAAGCACCGAACAGGTCATATAGGCGAGATACCCGCCCGGCGCGACGAATCCGGCCGCCTGATCCAGGATCCCGCCCTGCACCGACAACAGCCGCCGCAGCGCTTCGGGGGTCAGCCGCCATTTCGCCTCGGGGCTGCGCCGCCAGGTTCCGCTGCCCGAACAGGGCACATCAGCCAGGACGGTATCGAACCGGCCCGCGACCTTGCCCGGCGCGGCCAGGCGGATGCGCACCCCGGCTCTTTCGGCCCGGGCCGGCAGATCGGCCATGCGCCCGGCATCGATGTCATGCGCGGTGATCGGCCCCGCTCCCCGCGCCGCCATGGCCAGCGCCTTGCCGCCGCCCCCCGCGCAAAAGTCCAGCAGACTGCCCTGCTCCGGCAAAAGCGCGCAGGCCAGCTGGGGCGAAAGGTCCTGCAGCTCGACCAGACCCTCGCGATAGGCGCGGCAGCCGGACAGCCGCCGCGCGCCTTCGGAGACGCGCAGCGCCGTGGGCAGTTCGGCATGCGCCACGGTCGCGATCCCCTCCTCGGCCAGCGCGGCGGCGGCGCGCGCCGGATCGGCGCGGCGCAGGTTGACCCGCAGCCAGACCGGCGCGCGGTCGCGCATCGCCAATGCCACCGGCTCGGCAGCGGCGCCCAGCGCCTCGTGCCACAGCGGCAAAAGCCAGTCCGGCAGGTCCAGCGCCTCTGCCGGCGTCGGCGCGCGGCCCGCCGCCAGCTCGGCCGCGGAAAGAGCCGGCGGCCCGTGCCCTTCGCCGGTGAACAGCGTTGCGGGATCGGCGCCTTCTTCGCGGCACAGCCCGAGAAGCAGCCCGCGCCCGGACAGCGCGCCGCCCAGGGCGGCACGAGAACGCCGCCGGCGCAGCGCATCGAAGACCAGATCCCGCACCGCCGCGCGATCCCCCGAACCGGCAAAGCGGCTGGCCCGGGCCCAGCGGATCAGCGCCGCCTCGGCGGCCTGTCCCGCAAGAATGCCGTCAAGGATGGCGATGGCCGCGGCAGCTCGGGCGGCGGGCGTCATGTCTGGCTGCGTCCCCGGCGCGGCGGTTGGCGGATCCCGCCCAGAAACGGCCCCGGCCGTGCTTTGTCAATCCCGTCAGGGCGGCAGACCGGACCGCCAGAGCGAGGCCCCCTCTTCCCCCGAGGCGACGCGCACCGCGATCATCGGCCCGCCCGGAGCCCCCAGGGGCGAGCGTCCCGAGGCCAGCACCGCCAGCGAGCCGGGCCGGCCAGTGACCTGACTGCCCAGCGGCGCCCCCAGCAACATCACCCTTTCCCGCACCCGCCGGCGCTGGCCGGACTCGATCGAGGCGAAGCTGTTATAGGTCTCGGGCGAACCGGTCATGCCCTGGAAACCCCGGTCGCGCAGCATCTGGTGCAGCGTGTCGAAACGCGCCAGGTAACGCTGCGCATGGACCTGGGTGCGAGAGTGGAACGCGCCTGCCGCAATGCGCCAATCGCCCATCTCTCCATGCAGATCGCGCACGAAACGCGCGGCATAGCGGGCATTCTCCAGCGGGTCGAACATCTGCGCGACCGAGGAGAAGTTCTCGCCATGCCAGCGATAGTTCAGCTGGAAGCAGCCTATGTCGATATTGGTGCGGCCCCGGGCCACGCGATCCTCGGCAAAGGCCACCGCGCTGGCGGGGTCGTCGAACCAGGTCCCCTCGCCCTCGGCATTGGCGCTCCAGGCCCAGGGGCGCACGACGCCGTCCAGGCGGCGCCCCGTCTCGGTCAGGGTCAGCGCGCCCATGATGTCCATCGGCACGCCATATTCCTGCGCCGCCTGCTGCGCGGCCCATTCGCAGACATCGGCCGAAGGCAGCGCCCTGCCCCCGCCGGGGCCGAAAGCCGCAGTGCCAAGCGCCAGAAGAAAAAGGAAAGCCCGGAAAAGCATGAAAGGCCGCGAAGGAAGTTCCCTCACGACCTCTAGGGCAAACCGATTAAGATTCGGTAAGCGGATCAGCCCATGCGGTAATTCGGGCTTTCGCGGGTGATCTGCACGTCATGGACATGGCTTTCCTTCAAGCCCGCACCGGTGATGCGCACGAACTGGCAGCCGCCGCGCATCTCGGCCACGGTGGCGTTGCCGGTATAGCCCATGGCGGCGCGCAGGCCGCCGACCAGCTGGTGGATCACCGCCGCGGCCGAGCCCTTGTAGGGCACCTGGCCCTCGATCCCCTCGGGGACCAGCTTGTCGCTGGCCGCGTCCTTCTGGAAATAGCGGTCGGCCGAGCCGCGCGCCATGGCGCCGAGGCTGCCCATGCCGCGATAGGACTTGAAGCTGCGGCCCTGATAGAGGATCACCTCTCCGGGCGATTCATCCGTGCCGGCGATGGCCGAGCCGACCATGGCGCAGGAAGCCCCCGCCGCGATGGCCTTGGCGAAATCGCCCGAGAACTTGATGCCGCCATCGGCGATGACCGGCACGTCGCCGGCGCCGCGCGCCGCGTCCATGATCGCGGTCAGCTGCGGCACGCCGACGCCCGCGACGATGCGGGTGGTGCAGATCGACCCCGGGCCGATGCCGACCTTGATCGCATCCGCGCCGGCATCGACCAGCGCGCGGGCCGCCTCGGCGGTCGCCACGTTGCCGGCCACCACCTGCACCTCGTTCGAATGCGCCTTGATGCGGGAAACGGCACGGGCCACGCCCTCGGAATGGCCATGGGCGGTGTCGATCACCACCAGATCCACCCCGGCTTCGATCAGGGCAAGGCTGCGCTCATATCCCTCGTCGCCGACGGTCGAGGCGGCGGCGACGCGCAGCCGGCCCAGCTCGTCCTTGCAGGCCAGCGGGTTCAGCACCGATTTCTCGGTATCCTTCAGCGTCAGCAGGCCGGTCAGCCTGCCCTCGGCATTGGTGATCAGCAGCTTCTCGATCCGGCGGGCCTTCATCAGGTCGATGGCCTCGGCCCGGTCGGCGGGCTCGCGCAGGATGGCGAGGTTCTCGGCCGTCATCACCGCCCGCACCGGCATGTCGTCGCTGTTGGCGAAGCGCATGTCGCGGTTGGTGATGATGCCGACGACGCGGCCGGCCGCGTCCACCACCGGAAAGCCGGTGACGTTGTAACGCTCCTGCAGGGCCTTGGCATCGGCGATGGTCTGGTCGGGGGTCAGGGTGATCGGGTCGTAGACGATGCCCGATTCGAAGCGTTTCACGCGGCGGACCTCGTCGGCCTGCTGCTCGGCGGTCAGGTTGCGGTGGATCACGCCGATGCCGCCGGCCTGGGCCATGGCGATGGCCATGCGGCTTTCGGTGACGGTATCCATGGCGCTGGAGAGCAGCGGAATGTTCATCCGGATCTGCTTGGTGACATAGGTCGTCACGTCGGCGGTCGAGGGCATCACCGAGGACGCCGCAGGAACGAGAAGAACATCGTCGAAGGTCAGAGCCTCACGAATCTGCATGGGAGCATCCTTGTCAGGGGTTCGTTTGGCAGTTTCCCATTTCACGCGGGGAGCGGATTGTCCAGCCTGCCGGGCGCGATCCGGGGCGATTTGGCGACGATTTCCGGATGCCGCCCTCTGGCGCGGCCGGACCGCTCCGATGACGGCCGGCAGGCGCATGCAACGGCCGGGCCGGGACGCCGCGTTAACGAAATGTTGCGGAGAGGACACGCCCGGAAGGCGGCGGGGCCGGGACGCCGCGTCAGGATATGCGGGAGATTGACGCAACTGTGGCGCGTGCCGCAGGCTGAACCCAGAGGTTTGAAAAGAACCGGTCTCTGGGAGGAAACCATGAAAAGGATCATCACCGGCATCGGCGCCCTGCTGGCCACGGCCGCGCCTGTTCTGGCCGGCGGGATCGAACGCGCGCCGCAATCGCTGGCGCCGCTGTTCGAGCAGGGGAATTATCTGGAGCTCAGCTTCGGCGGCGTGACCCCCGACGTCTCGGGCCGGGACCTGGCGGTGTTCGGCGGCCGCGAGACCGGCGATGTCGCACAGGGCTACGGTTTCGCCGGGTTCGCCTACAAGCACCAGTTCACGGATGCCCTGTCGGGCGTCTTCATCCTGGAACAGCCCTTCGGCGCAGATATCCGCTACGAGCCCGGCAGGTCGGTGGCCTTCGGCGGCACCGCCGTCGAGGTCAATTCGACGACCTATACCGCCCTGCTGCGCTACAAGTTCGAGAACAACTTCTCGGTCCATGGCGGTATCCGCGGCTCGCACGCCGATGGCGACGTGACGCTGAGCGGGGCGGCCTACGGCCCGCTGTCCGGCTATAACGTCAAGCTGGACGGGGCCTGGGGCGTCGGCTGGGTCGCCGGCGTCGCCTATGAGATGCCAGAGATCGCCGCCCGCGTCTCGCTGACCTACAACTCGCCCGTCGAGCATGATTTCGATACCACCGAGACCCATGCCGCCCTGCCGCCCTCGGGCATCAGCAGCGAGACCACCGTCAAGACGCCGCGCTCCTGGACGCTGGAGGGCCAGACCGGCATCGCCGCCGACACGCTGCTGTTCGGCTCGATCCGCTGGGTGAACTGGTCCGAGTTCAGGGTGAACCCGCAGGTCCTGGTCGGCACGCCGCCGGCGGGCTTCGGCATCGCGGATGGCCTGGTCGAGCTGGAGGACACCACGACCTACACCATCGGCGTCGGCCGCAAGTTCACCGAAACCTGGTCGGGCTCGATGTCCTTCATGTACGAACCCGACGGCGACGACCTGGTCTCGCCCCTGGCGCCGACCAACGGGCGCAAGGGCGTGACGCTGGCCGCGATCTATACCCGCGACAACATCAAGGTGACGACCGGCGTCAGCTACATCAAGCTGGGCAACGCCTATGCCGAGACCGGGACGCCGGATGTCGCGCGGGCCAGGATGTCGGACAACCACGCCTGGGCCGCGGGCGTCCGCGTCGGCTATTCCTTCTGAGCCGCCGCAAGGATGAAGGCCCCGGTTCCGCCGGGGCCTTTTTCATGCAAGCCCGGTTCCTGGCTGCACGGTTTTACGGGTATTTGAGGAACGAAGAAGCCGGGTGCCGCGGCCGGATCGACGCAACGGGATCGTTGTCATCTCCTGCATGGGCCGGGCCTGGCGGCATGGGCGCTTGAGCATTGGCGCATGAGTATTTGGGAAACGGTGAAGATCAGCGCCGCAGCGCCTCGACCAAGGCGATGAAATGCTCGCCGCGCTTTTCGAAGTTGGGATATTGGTCGAAGCTGGCGGCGGCAGGGGCAAGCAGCACCGTCTCGCCCGGCCGGGCCTCGGCGGCGGCATGGGCGACCGCCTGCTCCATGGTCTCGGCGATCTCATAGGGGGTCTGGCCGATCTCGAGCGCGAAGTCGCGGGCGGAATGGCCGATCAGATAGGCCTTGGCGACATTGCCCAGATGCGGTTGCAGGGCGGCGATGCCGCCCTCCTTGCCCAGACCGCCGGCGATCCAGCGGATGTTGCGGAATGCGGCCAGGGCCTTGGCGGCGGCATCGACATTGGTGGCCTTGCTGTCGTTGACCCAGGCCACGCCGCCGATCTCGGCCACGGTCTGGCTGCGATGCGGCAAGCCTTCGAAGCTGTGGAAGGCGCGCTCGATCTCGCGCGGGGCAAGGCCCACGGCGCGGGCCGCGGCATAGGCGGCGCAGGCGTTCTGGTGGTTGTGCTCGCCCGGCAGGCCCTTGATGTCGCGCAGGTCGATCGAGGCGACCTGGCGGCCCTTGCGGCATTCCGAAAGAAAGCCCTTGCGGGCAAAGACCGACCAGCCGAAGCGTTCCAGCTTTTGTCCCGAGGAGATGCGGATCACCCGGTCGTCCGAGGCGGCCATGGCAAGCTGGCCGGCAAGGTAGCATCCCTCGATCTCGTCCACGCCGATCACTGCCCGGTCCGGGCCGCCCTCGGCGAAGAGCCGGCGCTTGGCGGCGAAATAGCCGCCGGGGCCGCCATGGCGGTCGAGATGGTCGGGCGAGAGATTGGTGAACACCGCCACATCGGGCGTCAGGGCGCGGGCAAGGTCGGTCTGGTAGCTGGAAAGCTCCAGCACCACCACCTCGCCGTCATGGGCGGGGTCGAGCGACAGAACCCCGGTGCCGATATTGCCGCCGATCTGGGTCGGGCGGCCGGCTTCCTTCAGGATGTGGTGGATCAGCGCCGTGGTGGTGGACTTGCCGTTCGAGCCGGTGACGGCGATAACGCGCGGGGTGGTATCGAACCGCTCCCATTCCGCGGTGGCGAAGCTGCGGAAGAACAGCCCGATGTCGTTGTCCACCGGCACGCCGAGCGCGTAAGCCTTGGCGATGAGCGGATGCGGTTTCGGATAGAGATGCGGGATGCCGGGGCTGGTGATCAGGGCCGAGACGCCCTCCCAGCTGGCGTCGCGGGTCAGGTCGAGGATGCGCAGCCCCTCGGCCTCGGCCTGTTCTCGGGTGTCGGCGCCGTCGTCCCAGGCGACGACATGGGCGCCGCCGGCGGCAAGGGCGGCGGCGGTGGCGCGGCCGGAGCGGCCGAGGCCGAGCACGGCGATGGTCTGGTTTTCGACGCCTTGGACGGGGATCATGGTTCTGCCTTCGGTAAAGGAAGGCCGGGGGCGCTTCGCCCCCCGGACCCCCCGAGGGTATTTGTGCAACAGAGAAGGATCAGCGCAGCTTGAGCGTGGCGAGGCCGATCAGCGCCAGGATCAGCGCGATGATCCAGAAGCGGATGACGATCTGCGCCTCGCCCCAGCCCTTCTTCTCGAAATGGTGGTGGATGGGGGCCATCAGGAAGACGCGCTTGCCGGTGCGCTTGAAATAGAGCACCTGGATGATCACCGACAGCGCCTCGACCACGAAAAGGCCGCCGACGATGGCCAGCACGATCTCGTGCTTGGTCGCCACCGCGATGGCCCCGAGCGCGCCGCCGAGCGCGAGGCTGCCGGTATCGCCCATGAACACCGCGGCGGGCGGGGCGTTATACCACAGGAAGCCCAGGCCGCCGCCGATCAGCGCCGCGACGAAGACCGCGAGTTCCCCGGTGCCGGGGACGAAATGCACGCCGAGGTAATTGGCGAAATTCGCGTTGCCGACCATATAGGCGATCACCGCGAAGCTGGCCGCGGCGATCATCACCGGCATGATCGCCAGCCCGTCCAGCCCGTCGGTCAGGTTCACCGCATTGGCCGCGCCCAGGATCACCAGCACCGCGAAGGGCACGTAGAGCAGGCCCAGATTGATCAGCGCATCCTTGAAAAAGGGCAGCGCCAGTTCGCCGCTGAGCGCCGCGGGGTGCAGCCAGGCGGCGGCGGCCCCCGCGCCGGCAGCGATGCAAAGCCCGATCAGCAGCCGCACCTTGCCCGAGAGCCCGGCATGGTGCTGCTTGGTGACCTTGGCATAGTCGTCGGCGAAGCCGATGGCGGCAAAGCCCAGCGTGACCAGCAGCACGATCCAGACATAACCATTGTCGAGCCGCGCCCAGAGCAGCGTGCCCACCACCAGCGCGGCGAGAATCAGCAGCCCGCCCATGGTGGGGGTGCCGGCCTTGGAGAAATGGTTCTCGGGCCCGTCGTCGCGGATCGGCTGGCCCTTCTTCTGCTTGCGGCGCAGAAGGTCGATCAGCGGCCGGCCGAAGAAGAAGCCGAAGACCAGCGCGGTAAAGAAGGCGCCGCCGGCGCGAAAGGTGATGTATCGGAAAAGGTTGAAGAAATCCCCGCCGTCAGAGAGGTTTGTGAGCCAATAGAGCATTACGCTGTCCTTTCGCCAGGGGGCGTGCTTTGGCGCGTCCGCCTGAGCGCGTCAACCACCGTCGAGACCTTGGAGGATTTCGAGCCCTTCACGAGCACGATATCGCCGGGCGCGACCAGGTCCTGCGCGCGCTCGGCCAGTTCGGCGGCACTCTCGGCATGCAGCCCGCGGCGGGTTTCCGGCAGCGCCTCGTGCAGGGCGCGCATGCGCGGGCCGGCGGTGTGGACCAGGTCGACGGTCTCCATCGCGGGGTCCTGCGCCATGCCGGCATGCATGGCGATCTCGTCGGGGCCGAGTTCCAGCATGTCGCCCAGGATCGCCACCCGCCGCCCGCCGGTCAGCCGCGCGAGCGTCGCCAGCCCGGCCGAAAGCGAGGTGGGGTTCGAGTTGTAGGCGTCGTCGATCAGCCGGATGCCGCCCAGATCCTCGACCGCGCCGCGGCCCAGCGGCGGGCGCCAGTCGGAAAGGCGCGCCGCGGCCTGCTTCACATCGGCCCCGGCGGCGGAAAGCGCCGCCAGCACGCCGACCGCGTTCATCACGAAATGCGTGCCGGCGCTGGCGAGGGTGAAATCCACCGTCTCGCCCAGCACCCGGGCGCGGACCCGGGTCGCGCCGTCCGCGGTCTCGGCCTTCAGCGGCCTCGCCATGCCTTGCTGGCCGAAGCCGATGACGATGGCGCCGGCCTCGTCCGCGCAGTCGCGCAGCAGCTGGGTGACGGGCAGGTCCTCGGGGATCACCGCGGTCCCGGGCTGGGTCAGGCCGCGGAAGATCGCGCCCTTCTCGCGGGCGATGCCCTCGATGGCGCCGAAGGCTTCCAGATGCGCCGCGGCGACCGTGGTGATCATCGCCACCTGCGGCCGGGCAAGGCGCGCCAGCGGCTCGATCTCGCCGGGGTGGTTCATGCCGATCTCGACGATGGCGAAGTCGGT
Organism: Paracoccus sp. J55; assembly: GCF_000513975.1. Classification (NCBI taxonomy): domain Bacteria; kingdom Pseudomonadati; phylum Pseudomonadota; class Alphaproteobacteria; order Rhodobacterales; family Paracoccaceae; genus Paracoccus; species Paracoccus sp. J55. The sequence continues at coordinate 74,835 of NZ_AZVA01000003.1, read as the reverse complement.
GTCCTCGGGCATGCGCGCCAGGGTCAGCGGCACACCCCAATGGTTGTTGTAACTGGCCTCGGCGGCGTGGATCTTGCCCTGCCCGGTCAGGGCGATGCGCGCCATCTCCTTGGTCGAGGTCTTGCCGACCGAGCCGGTGATGGCCACGACCTTGCCGCGCATGCGGGCGCGGCCGGCGCGGCCAAGCGCCTCCAGCGCCGCCAGCACCTCGGGGACCACCAGCAGCGGCGCATCATCCGCCACGCCCGCGGGGATGCGGCTGACCAGCGCAGCGGCCGCGCCCTTTTCCAGCGCCTGGGCGACGAAGTCATGGCCGTCGCGGGCGGCCTGCAGGGCGACGAACAGATCGCCCGGCCGGATGGTGCGGGTGTCGATGGAGACGCCGGTGACGGCGAAGTCACGGGTGGCGCGGCCGCCGGTCGCGGCGACGGCATCCTGCGAGGTCCAGAGCGTCATATCTTGCCATCCAGCGCCGCGACGGCCACCGAGGCTTGCTCGGCATCGTCGAAGGGATAAACGTCGTTGCCGATGATCTGGCCGGTCTCGTGCCCCTTGCCGGCGATCAGCAGCGCGTCGCCGGGCTGCAGCGCATCGACGGCGCGCAGGATCGCCTCGGCCCGGTCGCCGACCTCGATGGCATCGGGACCGGCGCCGGCCAGCACCTCGGCGCGGATCGCGGCCGGGTCTTCCGAGCGGGGATTGTCGTCGGTCACATAGACCAGGTCGGCGAATTGCCGCGCCGCTTCGCCCATCAGCGGGCGCTTCAGCCGGTCGCGGTCGCCGCCGGCGCCGAAGACCACGATGATGCGGCCCAGGACATGCGGGCGCAGCGATTGCAGGGCCGAGGCCAGCGCGCCGGGCTTGTGGCTGTAATCGACGAAGACCGCCGCGCCGTTTTCCCGCACCGCCGCCAGTTCCATGCGGCCGCGCACGGTGGTCAGGCCCGGCAGCGTCTCGATCACCCGGGCGGGTTCGTCGCCGGCGGCGATGGCGAGGCCGGCCGCGGCAAGCACGTTTTCCGCCTGGAAGCCGCCGATCAGCGCCAGCCGCACCAGATGCGCCTGGCCGTGCAGGCTGAAGCGCAGGTCCTGCCCGGTCGCGTCGTAACGCTGGCCGAGGATGCGCAGGTCGGCGCGCTCATCCTTGCCGATGGTGGTCAGGTCGAGGCCGCGCTCGCGCGCGATCTGCGCCATCTGCCGGCCGCGCGGGTCGTCGATATTGACGACGGCTCCGGCGCCTTCGTCCAGCAGGTGGTCGAAGAGCAGCGCCTTGGCGGCGAAATACTCGTCGAAATCCTTGTGATAATCCAGGTGGTCCTGGCTGAAATTGGTGAAGGCCCCGGCCTTCAGCCGCACCCCGTCCAGCCGGCGCTGGTCAAGGCCGTGCGAGCTGGCCTCCATCGCCGCATGGGTGACGCCCGCGCTCGCCGCCTCGGCCAGCACCCGGTGCAGGGTGATCGGCTCGGGCGTGGTATGGGCCAGCTTGGCCTGGTAATCGCCCTGCACGCCCATGGTGCCGAGGCTGATCGCCTTGTGGCCCAGCGCCTGCCAGATCTGCCGTGTGAAGGTGGCGACCGAGGTCTTGCCCGAGGTGCCGGTGACGGCGACCATGGTTTCGGGCTGGGCCGCGAACCACAGCGCGGCGGCCCCGGCCAGCGCGGCGCGCGGGTCCTCGGCCACCACCAGCGCCGCGTCCGAGCCGGCCAGCTCGGCCGCGGCGATCTCGGCGCCCTTGCGGTCGGTCAGGATGGCGCCCGCCCCCTGGCGCAGCGCATATTGGATGAACTCGCCGCCATGCGTCGCCGAACCCGGCAGGGCCGCGAACAGATGCCCGGGCCGAACCTGCCGCGAATCGACGGACAGCCCCGTCACCTCGGGGTCGCGCCCCTTGTCCCCCCGAAGCCCCAGAAGGGACAGCCGCATCACCCGTTCGGTCACGGAACCTCCGCTCATCAGTTCGAGACGAGCTTTAGCCGATCCGGCAAAGGCCGTTCAACCATCGGCAGCTGGGTTTCCGTGCTGGGCCTCAGGCCCAGCAGCGGCGCGACGCGGCGGATCAGCTCGCCCGCCACCGGGGCCGCGGTGGCGCCGGCGGTGCGGCTTTCGCCGCCCCCCGCCAGCCCGACCGAGGGCTCGTCCAGCGTCAGCACCAACACATATTTCGGATCGCTGGCCGGAAAGACCGAGGCGAAGGTCGTCACGTTCTTGTTCTTGTAATAGCCGCCGGTCGGGCGCGGCTTGTCGGCGGTGCCGGTCTTGCCGGCGACCTCGTAGCCGTCGATATTCGCGGTCCGGGCGGTGCCGCGCGTCACCACCTGGCGCAGCAGCTGCATGGCGGTATGGGCGGCGGCCGGCGAAAGCACCTGCTCGCCCTCGCGCTGGCTGCGGCCATGCACCAGCGTCGGGCGCACGCGCTTGCCGCCGTTGGCGATGGTCGCATAGGCCGAGGCCAGGTGCAGCGGGCTGGCCGCCAGCCCGTGGCCGAAGGCGACCGTGGCCGAGGTCACGGCGGGCCAGCGTTGCGGCACCAGCGGCTTGCCGGTCGGCGCCTCGCTCATCTCGATCGGGGTCGGCTCGAACAGGCCGAGCTTCTGCAGGAAATCCCTCTGCCGCTCGGGGCCCAGCAGCTGGGCGATGCGCACCGTGCCGACGTTCGAGGATTTGGCGATGATATCCGCCACCGAAAGCTGGCCGCCGTAATTGTGGAAATCGTTGATGAGGTATTTCCCGATCCGCATCGGCGACTTCGCGTTGATCATCGTGGCCGGGCTGACCAGCTTGAGGTCGATGGCCTGCGCCACCGGGAAGATCTTGAAGGTCGAGCCCAGCTCGTACTGGCCCTGCACCGCGCGGTTGAACAGCGGGCTGTCCGAGGGATCGCCCTTGAGCAGCGGCCGCGGCCGGTCGTTGGGATCAAAATCGGGCAGGCTGGCCATGGCGACGATCTCGCCGGTCTTGACCTCCATCAGGATGCCGGTGGCGCCCTTGGCGTTCATCACCTTCATGCCGTTGCCCAGCACCTCCTCCATCGCGGCCTGCACGGTCAGGTCCAGCGACAGGGTCAGCGGCGCGCCGTCATTGGCCGGGTCGCGCAGCCAGTGGTCGAAGGCCTTCTCGACGCCGGCGACGCCGACGACCTCGGCGCTGGCGACGTCCTCCTTGCCGAAGGTGGCACCGCCAAGGATATGCGCGGCGATATGGCCGTTCGGGTAAAGCCGCATCTCGCGCGGGCCGAACAGCAGTCCCGGCTCGCCGATGTCGTGCACGGCCTGCATCTGCTCGGGGCTGATCTTCTTCTTGATCCAGACGAAGGTGCGCTTGCCGGTGAAGTCCTTGCGCAGACGCTCGATGTCCAGGTCCGGGAAGACGCGGACCAGTTCGCGCGCGGCGCGCTCGGGCTCGACCATCTGCTGGGGATGGGCATAAAGCGAATGGGTCAGCAGGTTGGTGGCCAGCACCCGCCCGTGCCGGTCGGTGATGTCGGCGCGCTGCGAGATGATCTGCGCGCCCGTGGTCTGCACCCGCGGCTCGCTGGGCTGGCTGGAGGCCAGCACGCCCATCTTGGCGCCCACGGTGCCGAAGGCGACCGCGAAGGCGCAGGACATGAAGAACAGACGGGTGCGGGCGCTGCCGCGCGCCTTTTCCTGAATGACGGCATGCCTCTGGGCGCGGTTCTCGGCCTCGATGGCATCGGGGTTCTGCCCGGTTTCGCGGGCGCGAAGGATGCGGGCCAGCGGGCGCAGCGGGGTGCGGATCATGGCGTGCTCTCCTGTGGTCTGCGGGGCGGATATCCGGCGGGGCGCTCGACGGGCAGATCGGCGCCGGCCTCGGGACCGGCGGCGGGCTCGGGCGCCTGGGGCGCCGGGAAGGCCACCTGTCCGACATCGACGAACTGGTCCGAACCGAAGGGCACCAGCTTCAGCCGCTCGAAATTCAGGTCGACCAGCTGGCGCAGGCGCTCGGGACGGTTCAGATAGGCCCATTCGGCGCGCAGCACGCCCAGATCCTCGCGCAGGCGGCCGATCTGGCGCTGGATATCGCCCATCTCGCTGATGGCGGCCTGGGTGCGGTAATTCTCGCGATAGGCCCAGAAGGCCAAGCCCATCACCGCCAGCGTGGTCAGAAGGTAAAGCACGGATCGCATCAGCCCCTCCTATCCGACAGCACCGGCAGGCCCAGGGCCGCCGGATCGACCCGGCCGGCCGGCGCCCCGGTGCGGATGCCGACGCGCAAGAGCGCCGAGCGCGCGCGCGGATTCGCCGCCAGCTCGGATTCGTCCGGGCCGATGGCGCGGCGGAAGGGCAGCGTGAAGGCCGGCTCCTCGCGCGCGGCCACGGGCGCATGGCGGCTGCCGCCCCCGGCGCTGTTCGAGCGCGCCTGCATGAAACGCTTGACGATGCGGTCCTCGAGCGAATGGAAGCTGACCACCGCGAGCTTGCCGCCCGGCCGCAGCGCCCGCTCGGCCGCCGCCAGCCCGGCGACGAGCTGGCCGAACTCGTCGTTCACCCAGATGCGGATCGCCTGGAAGGTGCGGGTCGAGGGATGGCTCTGCCCCGGCTTGGGGCGCGGCAGGCAGCCGGCGACGATGTCCGAAAGCTCGCCGGTGCGCGACAGCGGCCGCGCCGCCACGATGGCCTTGGCGATGCGGCGCGAGGCGCGTTCCTCGCCGTAAAGGTAAAGCACGTCGGCGATGACCGATTCGGGCGCGGTGTTCAGCAGCTCTGCGGCCGAGGGCCCGTCGCCGCCCATGCGCATGTCCAGCGGCCCGTCGCGCAGGAAGGAAAAGCCGCGCTCGGGCTGGTCGAGCTGCATCGAGCTGACGCCCAGGTCCAGCACCACACCATCGACCGGCCCGCCGGCCAGCTGGTCCAGATCGGAAAAGGTGCCCTCGACCAGATGCAGCCGGTCGCCGTATTCGCCCGCCCAGGCCTGGGCCATGCGAATGACCGAGGGGTCGCGGTCGATGCCGATGACGCGCTGGGCGCCCTGCTCAAGCAGGCCGCGGGCATAGCCGCCGGCGCCGAAGGTGCCGTCGACCCAGATGCCCTTCACAGGCGCAACGGCCCGCAACAGCGGGCCAAGCAGGACGGGGATATGCGGAGCCTCGGCCATCTATCCCTCATCCCTCCCGCCAAGGGCCAGCAGCGACAGCGGATCGGCGCCGGGCTCCAGCTCCGGCACGCGGGCCTCCAGCGCGCGCTCTTCCTCGGCATAGGCTTCGGGGGTCCAGACCTTCAGGCTGTCGCCGGCCGAGATGAAGAAGGCGCTGTCGGTCAGCCCGATCTTCTCGCGCAGCTTCTGCGGCAGGACCAGCCGGCCGTCGCCGTCGATCTCGGCCTCGTCGGCATGGCCCTGATAGATGTTTTCCAAGAGGTTGCGGGCGGCCGAGCCGCGCGGCATGCGGGCGATGCCCTCCTCGATCTCTTCCATGGCCTCGATGGTGAAGAGTTGCAGCCAGTTCCAGTCGCGGGTGCCGTAGACGATGACGAGCTGCGCGCGCTTGCCGGCCTGCCAGTCGGGATCGGAGGCTTCAAAGACCCGGCGGAACTTGGCCGGGATGGAAACGCGACCCTTCGCGTCCACCTTGACCTCTTCCGACCCTCTGAACCGGCGTGCCAACGGCCCGCACTCCTTCCACTGTCCCGGCCTTTCCGGTTTTCCCGAAAAGGAAAGGCGGACCGGGCTGCTGCCACCGCCCGATCCGCCGCCCTCGTTCCCATCTCTGGGCCCCGTAGTTTCGGGGATCGCGCCCTGCGTTTCGCGCCACCTGGGGGAGGTGCTGCTCGCGCGCCGCAGAGGTCGTTCGGAAGCGGGTTGCCTGTATGAAAGCTGCTTGTCGCCTTTTGGGGTCTTGATGCCCCTCGTGCCCGTTCCGTGAGCCAAGGGATGCCATGGGAATTTACGGGACGCAATGGATTTGTTTGGGGGAAAGCAGGCTGCAGGCGGGCCATTGCCGGTGAACGGCAAGCGAACAAATTCACGCTAGCGCGATCAACACGGAAGGTTTCGGATTCTTTTCGCCGATGACCACAAGATATGGTGTCGACCTGGGCTGTGGCACATAAATCCCACAGTTTCCCGGAATCGGCCCGATTTCCGCCCAGGCACGTCCTTCGGGGTGGGGAGAGTGCGACGGGAATCGCGGATTCGTCGGTTCTTCACGGCCAATCACGCCGTGGTGATTCGGAATCGGAGCGCCTTTCCCGCGAATTCCCGGACCCGTTCCCGTGCTTTCCCGGACGGGTCCCGGGCGGCCGGCCTCAGGCCATGCCGCCAGAGATCAGCCGTTCGGCCAGCCGGGCAAAGGATTGCGCCGCTGGTTCGTCGCCGGCGGCGACCGGCGTGCCCGCATCGCCCGACAGCCGCAGGTCGAGGTTCAGCGGGATCTCGCCCAGGAAGGGCAGGCCCAGCGCCGCGGCCTCGGCGGCGACGCCGCCATGGCCGAACAGATGCGCCTCATGGCCGCAATTCGGGCAGATATAGGTGGACATGTTCTCGACCAGCCCCAGCACCGGGGTCTTGAGCTTGCCGAACATGTCGATGGCGCGGCGCGCGTCGATCAGCGCCACGTCCTGCGGGGTCGAGACGATGATCGCCCCGCTGACCTGCGCCTTCTGGCACAGCGACAGCTGCACGTCGCCGGTGCCGGGCGGCAGGTCGACCAGCAGCACGTCCAGCTCGCCCCATTTCACCTGGTTCAGCATCTGCTGCAGCGCGCCCATCAGCATCGGGCCGCGCCAGACCACGGCCTCGCCTTCCTTCATCATCAGGCCCAGCGACATGACGGTGACGCCATGGGCGTGCAGCGGCTCGATCATCTGGCCGTTGCTGGTCGGGCGCTGCCCGGTCAGGCCCAGCATCCGCGGCTGCGAGGGGCCGTAGATATCCGCATCCAGCAGCCCGACCCGCCGCCCCTTGCGCGCCAGCGCCACGGCGAGGTTGGCGGTCAGCGTGGATTTCCCGACCCCGCCCTTGCCCGAGCCGATGGCCAGGATCCGCGCCACGCCGCTGACCGGGGCCGGCCCGGCCTGGGGCGTCGGATGGCGGCCGATCTTCAGGCTGGGCGGCGCCTCGCCGCCCGAGCGCGCCGTGACTTGCGGCGGGACGGCGCCGCGCGGCGCGGCGGGGGCGGTGGTGACGATCTGCACCTTCTCGACCCCCGGCAGGGCGGAAAGGCGGCGCTGCACCTCGGCCTCGACGGGCGCAAGGGCGCGGGCGGCGGCGGCATCCGCGGCCTCGATGACGAATCGCACTACGCCCGATTCGACGCTGAGCGCGCGCACCAGATCGGCCGAAACAAGGGTTCCGCCCCCGGGAACCGCGATCTGCGCAAGTTCCGCAAGCACACGTTCGCGTGATATCGTCATCGCCACCCCCATTCCAAAGCGCCCGCAGCATGGCAATTCGGACGGGTGTCGGCAACCCGCACCAAAAGGCTGATACCGCTAACTGCCTGTGACCCCGCGTAAAATACGACCCGGCTACTAGAGAAACTTGATGGAGCTTGTAAAAAGGCTGAAAAGTTCACGGATTATTAACGCTTTGTGACAGCCTCCAAGAAACAGCCATGTGGTTTCTGCATAGCAGCATCTCGCCCGCGGCCATTGTGCATATGCAGAAAAGGGACCATGTTCGTCTCAACAGCGCGACAGGGAAAACCGACCGCGCCATCCGCAAGACGAAAGAGTGAATGAAATGGCTGTTCTCGATCTGATCCATGGCGGTCTGCACCGCAACGACATCGCCGGCAACGGCGCGATCGCGAAATTCGTGGCCAATATCCGTGAGAATATGGCACGCCGCGCGGTCTATCGCCAGACCCTGCGCGAACTGGGCGCGCTGTCGAACCGCGATCTGGCCGACCTGGGCCTGAACCGCGGCAACATCCGCAGCGTGGCCTACGAGGCCGCCTGGGGATCGAAGTAAGGCATAGAACACCCGACCCACTCCTCCTCCCTTGGGTCCGGGTTCAGGCGGCATCCTCCCTCCTCCTCCCTGAGGATGCCGCCGCTCAGATACGGCGAGACCCCTCCTCCTCCCTGGGTCTCGCGGTTCAGGCGGCCGCCTCTCTCCTCCTCCCGGAGGCGCCGCCAAACCGATACGGCGAAGCCCCTCCTCCTCCCTGGGCTTCCCGGTTCAGGCGGCACCCTCCCTCCTCCTCCCTGAGGGTGCCGCCAAGAAATACCGCCGAAAGGCGGGACGAATGCGACGGTCCTCTCCTCCTCCCTGGGATCGTCGGCACGCGGTGATGGCCTCCTCCTCCCTGCCATTGCCGCACCCCATACGGCGAGATCCCTCCTCCTCCCTGGGTCTCGCGGTTCAGGCGGCCGCCTCTCTCCTCCTCCCGGAGGCGCCGCCAAACCGATACGGCGAAGCCCCTCCTCCTCCCTGGGCTTCCCGGCTCAGGCGGCACCCTCCCTCCTCCTCCCTGAGGGTGCCGCCAAGAAATACCGCCGAAGGGCGGGACGAATGCGACGGTCCTCTCCTCCTCCCTGGGATCGTCGGCACGCGGTGATGGCCTCCTCCTCCCTGCCATTGCCGCACCCCATACGCGGCCCCTCCTCCTCCCTGGGCCAGCGTTGCGCGGCGGTGCCCCCTCCTCCTCCCTGGGCGCCGCCGCTTTTCATTTCCGGACCATCGGGTTAATCGCGGGACATGTTGTCCTATCAGCACGCCTATCACGCCGGGAACCTGGCCGACCTGCACAAGCACGCGCTGCTGGCTTGGGTGCTGGCCTATCTGACCGCCAAGCCCAAACCGCTGTCCTATCTGGAAACCCATGCCGGGCGCGGCCTCTACGACCTGGCGGCGCCCGAAGCGGAAAAGACCGGCGAGGCCGAGGCCGGCATCACCCGCGCGCTTTCCGAAAACTGGCTGTCCGAGGATCACCCGCTGCGGCTGGCGCTGGACGCGGTGCGCGCCCGCCATGGCGCGACCGCCTATCCCGGCTCGCCGCTGATCGCGCGGCATTTCCTGCGTCCGGGCGACGTGGCGCATCTGGCCGAGCTGCACCCGGCCGAGCACGAGGCGCTGGCGCAGGTCGCCGGCTTCGCGCATCTGCACCGGCAGGACGGCTTCCAGATGGCGCAGGCCCTCTGCCCGCCCATGCCGCGCCGCGGGTTGCTGCTGATCGACCCCAGCTATGAGGTCAAGGCGGATTACGACGCCATCCCGCGCCATATCGGCAAGCTGGTGCGCAAGTGGAACGTGGGCGTCATCGCGCTGTGGTATCCGATCCTGGCCGACGACCGCCATGCGCCGATGGTCGAGGCGCTGCGCCGGGACCATCCCGGGGCGCTGATCTCGGAGGTGCAGTTCCCGCCGGCGCGGCCCGGCCATGGCATGGTCGGCTCGGGCATGGTCGTGCTGAACCCGCCCTACGGGCTGGCCGAGGAAGCCCGGCGGATCGAGGCGCTTTTCTAGGGCCGCTTGTCTAGGCGTGCTGCGGGGGGACTTCGCGTCCCCCGTCCGCCGCTGGCGCGGCGGCCTCCCCCTGCGGGATATTTGCGCAAGAAAGAAACCGGCCATCGGCAAGGGCGGCGGCGAGGCGGCGGTCGGTAGCGTCTTCGGGACCGCTGGCCCAGGGGCGGAAGCGCAGGCGAAAGGCGGCGAGGCGGTCGGGGTGCTCGGGATAGCCGATGCGGGTCAGGCTTGCGGCCAGCGGCCGGTCCTCGCCCGCGCCGTCCGGCCAGAGCGCCAGCCCCTGCAAGGCCAGCCGCCGCCAGTCGAAACGCGGGCCTGGGTCGATCTTGCGCCCCGGCGCCATGTCGGAATGCGCGATCACGCCCGCGGGGCCGATGGACCAGCGCGTCATGATGTCGTGCAGCAGCGCCTCCAGCGCCGCCATCTGCGGCTCGGGGAAGGGCCGGTCGCCGGGATTGGCCAGCTCGATGCCGATGCTGCGGGAATTGATGTCCTCGCGCCCCTGCCAGGAGCCGGCGCCGGCATGCCAGGCGCGGCGGTCCTCGGGGACCAGCGCCTCGGCCGCGCCGTCCTCATGGATCAGCCAATGGGCGCTGACCTCGGCCGCGGGATCGCAGAGCCGGGCGCGGGCGGAAGGTCCGTCCGCCATGCCTGTGTAATGGATCACCACCAGCGAGGGGAGCTGCCCGCGCCGGTCGCCGTGATTGGGCGAAGGGCTCAAAGCCGGGGCCAGCGGAAGGGGCGCGGATCCCAGCCGCAGACGAATCCGTCGCCGTCGGGGTCCAGCCCGCGCGGGTCGATCACCGGCCCGCCCGCCGCGATGAAGGCGGTCTGCGCCGCATCGGCGCTGGCATAGCCGCGGCAGGCCCGCGCCGCCGTCGATTCGGAACCGCCGCTGCGCTGATACTTCCGCGTGCCCGGCGCCTGCGCTTCCTGATGCGCGTAACGCACCAGCACCGGGGTCGAGCCGGGATAGGGACCGGTGGCGGCGACCTGGGCATTGGCCGGAACCGCTGGGGCGCGCGCCGTCGTCGTCCCCGCCGGTTTCGCCGGCGTGCCGGCGATATCGGCGGCGGTCGGCGCCTGCACCGGCAACTGCACCGGGATCGCTGTCGGCACCGGGCCCCTGCCCTGCAGCGCGACTTCGCGCGCCTGCAGGTATTCGGCATAGCGCGAGCCGTTGTGCATGGCGCTGTAATTCGGGTTCCAGCCGGTATTCTCGCCGCAGCTGGCCAGCGCCAGCAGCGGGGCAAAGCCCAGGATCGCCAGGTTCCGCATCGGTCTCTCCCGTTTGAAGCCGGTCACCACCAGCGCGAGGGTTTCGCCGTGAAGCCTGCCGCAGATTCGAGGGCCTGCGCAAGGTTCATCAGGTTGCCCTCGTCCCAGGGCCGGCCGATCAGCTGCATGCCCAGCGGCAGGCCCTGCCTGTCCAGGCCCACCGGCACCGAGATTCCCGGCAGCCCGGCCAGGTTCACCGTGACGGTAAAGACGTCGTTCAGATACATCTCGACCGGGTCCTTGCCCGCCATCTCGCCCAGGCCGAAGGCGGCGCTGGGGGTGGCCGGGGTCAGGATCGCGTCGATGCCGTCGGCATAGACCTGATCGAAGTCGCGCTTGATGAGCGCGCGCACCTTGCGGGCGCGGTTGTAATAGGCGTCGTAGAAGCCCGCCGACAGCACATAGGTGCCGATCATCACCCGGCGCTGCACCTCGGGGCCGAAGCCCTCGGCGCGGGTCTTCTCATACATCTCGACCACGCCGTCGCCGGCGCCCAGCTTCGCGCGGCGGCCGTAGCGCACCCCGTCATAGCGCGCGAGATTCGAGGACGCCTCGGCCGGGGCGATCACGTAATAGGCCGGCAGCGCGTATTTGGTATGCGGAAGGGTGATGTCCACCACTTCGGCGCCGGCATCGCGCAGCATCTCGGCCGCCTTGTGCCAGAGCGCATCGATCTCGTCCGACATGCCTTCCATGCGGTATTCGCGCGGAATGCCGATCCGCTTGCCGCGGATGTCGCCGGTCAGCGCCGCCTCGTAGTCGGGCACCGCGCGCTCGGCGCTGGTCGAATCCTTGGGATCGACCGAGGCCATGGCGCCCAGCATGATCGCCGCGTCGCGCACCGATTTCGTCATCGGCCCGGCCTGGTCCAGCGAGCTGGCGAAGGCGATCACCCCCCAGCGGCTGACCCGGCCATAGGTCGGCTTCAGCCCGACCGTGCCGGTGAAGGCCGCCGGCTGGCGGATCGAGCCGCCGGTATCGGTGCCGGTCGCGGCCAGGCACAGGTCGGCCGCCACCGCAGCGGCCGAACCGCCCGAGGAGCCGCCCGGCGTCAGCTGCCGGTCGTCCACCTTCCAAGGGTTGACCACCGGGCCATAACAGGCGCTTTCGTTCGAAGAGCCCATGGCGAATTCGTCCATGCTGAGCTTGCCCAGCATGACCGCGCCGGCATCCCACAGGTTCTGCGTCACCGTCGATTCATATTGCGGCAGGAAGCCGTCAAGGATCCGGCTGGCCGCCTGCGAGGGCACGTCCCTGGTGCAGAACAGATCCTTGATGCCCAGCGGGATGCCGCACATGGCGGGCGCGTCGCCCGCGGCGATGCGGCTGTCGGCGGCGGCGGCCATCTGCCGCGCGCGTTCGGGGGTGTTGTGGACAAAGGCGTTCAGCGCGCCGGCACCCGCGATGGCCGAAAGGCAGGCCTCGGTCAGCTCAAGGCTGGTGAAATCGCCCTTGCGCAGCCCGTCCCGGGCCTCGGCGATGGTCAGTCTGTTCAGATCGCTCATTCCACCACCTTCGGCACGGCAAAGAAGCCCTCGCGCGCATCGGGCGCGTTCTTCAGGATCAGCTCCTGCATCTCGCCATCGGTGACGATGTCCTCGCGCCGCTTGAGCCGCATCGGCTCGACGCCGGTCATCGGCTCGACGCCCTCGACATCGACCTCGTTCAGCTGTTCCATGAAATGCAGGATGCCGTTCAGCTCCTGCGCCAGCGCGGGCAGGTCGGCGTCCTTGACCGCAATCCGCGCCAGATGCGCGACCTTGCGGGCTTCGTCCTCGGTGATCGCCATGGGAGGCTCCTTTCGCTTGCGCCGGGTTTTACCGGGGCGGCCGGGGCGGGGCAAGCACCCGCGCACGCGGAACTTTACGCCCGCCGCCCGGCTTGGCAGGATGCGGCGACGCAAGCAAAGGAGCCTTCCGATGAAACTGACCTGGCTTGGCCATTCCGGCTTCCGGCTGGAGATCGAACAGGCGGTGATCCTGATCGACCCCTGGCTGTCCGGCAATCCGATGTTCCCCGAGGACAGCCGCGACGAGGCGATCCGGGACGCCACCCATGTCCTGCTGACCCATGGCCATGGCGACCATACCGGCGACGCGCTGTCGATCGCCCGCGAGCTGAAGATCCCGGTGGTCGGCATCTACGACCTGATCAACACCTGGCAGACGCATCAGGACATCGAGGGGCTGGGCTTCAACAAGGGCGGCACCATCGATCTGGGCGGCGCCAAGGTGACGATGGTCAATGCCAGCCATTCCTCGTCCTTCGACGGCAACGAGGGGCCGGTCTATGCGGGCCACGAATCCGGCTACATGATCGCCGGCGAAGGCCATGTGATCTATGTCTCGGGCGACACCGACATCATGGCCGACATGGCCTGGATGGGCGAATATCACCGGCCCGACATCGGCATCCTCTGCGCCGGCGGGCATTTCACCATGGACATGGAACGCGCGGCCTGGGCGGCGCGGAAATATTTCGACTTCAGGACCGTGATCCCCTGCCATTACAGGACCTTCCCGCTGCTGGCGCAGGATGCCGAGGCGCTGAAGGCCGGGCTGCCCGGCGTGCAGGTGATCGAGCCCGAGGTGATGCAGCCGATCGCGCTCTGAGGCATTTCCGGCAAAAGCGGGCGCCGGCTTTGCGCTGGCGGAAATGCGCAAGGACAAGGCCCTGGCGCATTTCCGGCAGACCGGCGGACTGGCGGCGGAATGGTTCAGGGCCAACGATAGGCGCTGGGCCCGGGCTGCGCCCGCGCCGCGGGCCGGGCCGGCGCGAAGATCTCGACCAGCAGCGGATGGCAGGCGGCGGCGTCGCTGGAATGCTCGCTGCCGCAATCGCCGCCCGGACAAGCTGACAGGCCGCCGATCAGGTCGATCTCGGCGAAGAATTCTATGTGGTCGCCGGGGCGCACGGGGCTTGCCTTCATGAAATACTGCCCGGTGTCGCGGGTGAAGCCGGTGCACATGAAGACGTTCAGCACGTCATGCACCAGCGGCTCGGCCTCCTCGCGCGCAAGGCCCAGTTCGGCCATCAGGGCGTTGACGAGGTTGGAGTGGCAGCAATGATGATAGTCCTGCCCGTTCAGCAGACGATGGGTATAGGGATCGCAACGCGTGCCGATCACGTCATGGACCGAGCCGCCATATTCGTCGATGCCATACCATTCCAGCGTGTCCTCGGTCACCGTGGCCATCGGGCGCAGGTTGGGAAAATTCGACCACATCCGGTCGCCGCGCGTCAGATGCGTGCCGTGCAGCGCCCGGGTCTTGCCGGAATAGAACCGCTCATGCGGATCGGCCGCGGACCACAGGTTCAGATCGCCGACCTGCGGTCCCTCGATACTGGTGATGCGGAAGAAATGCCCGGCCGGGACGTGAAAGCAGCGCGCCTCGCGCGGCGGGACCAGGCATTCGCCGGATTTGCGCGCCGTCAGGCGGATCTCCTGCAAACCGGGCAGGTCCGGATCGGGAAGCGTGTGGTTCGGATAGCAGATGACCGGGGGGATGGCCCGGCGCTCGGCGGCGTCTTGCGGAATGGTGCGGATCATGCAGGCGATGCTATGCGGGCGTCCGCGATATCGCAAGCGCGTGCTGCCCCATGGGTATTTGGAAAACAGAGAAGCATACGCCGCCCCGACGGCTTCTCTGTTTTCCAAATACCCAAAAACAAGAGCGCGGCCGGTCGGCCGCGCTGGAAGGCCCGCAAGAACGGGCGAGCGGCCGCGCCTCAGGCGGCGCGGCGCATATCGGCTTCGAGCGGCATCGGATCGAAGCTGAAATAGCCGTACATCTGCTCCAGCACCGCCAGGGCGGCGCGGTTCTCGGCCTTGGCCGGTTTCAGCACGGACAGGTTGGCGGTCGGTTTCCGGGTTTCGGCTTGGGATTTCATCTTGGAATCTCCGGGTCGAATGGTGCTCTCCCCGCCGAAAAAGATAACGCCGCACCGCAGAAAAATCCAGCTCTGCGACGCGGCGTCAAACGGTATGGCACGGCATACCGGCCATGCCCCCCATGCAGATCAGACGATCCGGTCCACCATCATGTGCTTGATCGAGGCGATCGCCCGGGCCGGGTTCAACCCCTTGGGGCAGGTGTTGGTGCAGTTCATGATCGTGTGGCAGCGATACAGCTTGAACGGATCCTCAAGCGCGTCCAGACGCTCGCCCGTGGCCTCGTCGCGCGAGTCGATGATCCAGCGATAGGCATGCAGCAGGGCCGCCGGGCCCAGGTAGCGGTCGCCGTTCCACCAATAGCTCGGGCAGGCGGTCGAGCAGCTGGCGCACATCACGCATTCATAGAGGCCGTCCAGCTTCTTGCGGTCCTCGATCGACTGGCGCCATTCCTTGTCGGGGGTCGGCGTCTCGGTGATCAGGTAGGGCTGGACCGAGGCGTGCTGGGCGTAGAAATGCGTCAGGTCCGGCACCAGGTCCTTGACCACAGGCATATGCGGCAGCGGATAGATGTTCACGTCCCCCTTGACCTCGTCCATGCCGAAGATGCAGGCCAGATGGTTGCCGCCGTCGATGTTCATCGCGCAGGAGCCGCAGATCCCCTCGCGGCAGGAACGGCGGAAGGTCAGGGTCGGGTCGATCTCGTTCTTGATCTTGATCAGCGCGTCGAGGACCATCGGACCGCATTTGTCCATGTCCAGGAAATAGCTGTCGATGCGCGGGTTTTCCCCGGTATCGGGATCCCAGCGGTAGATGTTGAAGCGGCGGATGTTGGTGGCGCCCTCGGGTTTCGGCCAGGTCTTGCCGACCCGCATGCGGCTGTTCTTGGGAAGGGTAAGTTGGACCATTGGGTAACTCCTGGTGGTCAGACCGCCGTCATGCGGTGGCTTGGGCGAAAGGCGTCAACTCGCCCTCCAGCCCGGTTGTTCGTAAAGCGGCCGGACAGGCATCTGCCCCGAGCGGCGCAGGACGCATTGGTTGAAGATCTCGGCCGGGTCGCGGCCCATGATATAGTCCGAGGACAGGTCGACGCTGACAAAGCCGCCGCGATAGCCGTGCGAGCCGACGCCGAAGCCGACCTCGGTGCGCGGCCCGCGGGCGTCCAGCGCCTTCACCATGCAGACGCGCTCGGCCTGTTCGACCGGAATCTGCGCCGGCGCGCAGGCCGCCAGCCCCAGCAAGGCCGGGGCAAGCAGGAAAGGCGCGCGGCGCGCGGCCATCAGGCCGCCCGCTTGGCCGCGGCAGCGGCCCCCGCGATGCATTGCGTGGTCGCCGGACGGCCGACGATGGCGGCCACCGCATCCCCGGCCCCCGCCGCGCCGGCATCGGCGATGCTGGCCAGTTCCGCAGTGGTGGCGTTCTGCATCACGCAATCCGTATAGGGCGCGACATTGGCGCCCGGCAGGCGCCGCGCCATCTCGCGGTTCACGATCACGCGCGCCGAGGAGCGGATCGCCGCATCCGGCGCGGGCGCCGCGACCGGCGGCAACGGGCCGGGGGCCGGCGCCATGCCGGGGTTCTGTACCACGCAGCCCGAAAGGGCCAGCGCAGCGGCGGTCAGGATCAGGGGAAGACGCATCAGTAAACCCTCGCTTTGGGTGCGATCTTTTTCAGGTCGATCCCGCCTTCCTCTTGCGTGGTCAGAGGCTCGAGGTGCACGGGCCGATAGGCCAGTTTAACATCGTTGCCTTCGATCCAGGCAAGCGAGTGCTTGCGCCAGTTGGCATCATCCCGCTCGGGCCAGTCTTCATGGGCATGGGCGCCGCGGCTTTCCTTGCGCGCCTCGGCGCCGACGATGGTGGCCAGCGCGTTGGGCATCAGGTTGGTCAGCTCCAGCGTTTCCATCAGGTCGCTGTTCCAGATCAGGCTGCGGTCGGTGACCTTCAGGTCGTTCATCTTGGCGGCGATCACCTTCATCTTCTCGACGCCCTCGGCCAGGGTCTTGTCGGTGCGGAACACCGCGGCATCGGCCTGCATGGTGCGCTGCATCTCCAGCCGCAGCTCGGCGGTCGGCACCGAGCCGTTGGCGTTGCGGATGCGGTCGAAGCGGTCCAGCGCCTTGTCCACCTGTTCCTTGTTGGTCGAGGGAATCGCCGCCTTGCGGTCGATCACCTGGCCGGCGCGGATCGCCGCGGCACGGCCGAAGACCACCAGGTCGATCAGCGAGTTCGAGCCCAGCCGGTTCGCGCCATGGACCGAGGCGCAGCCGGCCTCGCCCACCGCCATCAGGCCGGGGAAGACCGCGTCGGGGCTGTCCTCGGTCGGGTTCAGCACCTCGCCCCAATAGTTGGTGGGGATGCCGCCCATGTTGTAATGCACGGTCGGCAGGATCGGGATCGGCTCGCGCGTGACATCGACGCCGGCGAAGATCTTCGCCGATTCCGAGATGCCCGGCAGCCGCTCGGCTAGGCTTTCCGGCGGCAGGTGCATCAGGTTCAGATACATGTGATCCTTTTGCGGGCCGACGCCGCGGCCCTCGCGGATCTCGATGGTGATGCAGCGGCTGACCACGTCGCGGGACGCCAGGTCCTTGTAGGTCGGGGCATAGCGTTCCATGAACCGCTCGCCTTCCGAGTTGGTCAGATAGCCGCCCTCGCCGCGCGCGCCCTCGGTGATCAGGCAGCCCGAGCCGTAGATGCCGGTCGGGTGGAACTGCACGAATTCCATGTCCTGCAGGGGCAGGCCGGCGCGGGCCACCATGCCGCCGCCGTCACCGGTGCAGGTATGGGCCGAGGTGGCGCTGAAATAGGCGCGGCCATAGCCGCCGGTCGCCAGCACCACCATCTTGGCGTTGAAGACATGAATGGTGCCGTCGTCCAGCTTCCAGCACACCACGCCGGTGCAGGCGCCGTCGGTGATGATCAGGTCCAGCGCGAAATATTCGATGAAGAACTCGGCCTTTTCCTTCAGCGACTGGCCATAGAGCGTGTGCAGGATGGCGTGGCCGGTGCGGTCGGCGGCGGCGCAGGTGCGCTGCACCGGCGGGCCCTCGCCAAATTCGGTCGTGTGGCCGCCGAAGGGGCGCTGGTAGATCTTGCCTTCCTCGGTGCGCGAGAAGGGCACGCCGTAATGCTCCAGCTCGTAGACCGCCTTCGGGGCCTCGCGCGCCAGATATTCCATGGCGTCGGTATCGCCCAGCCAGTCCGAGCCCTTGACGGTGTCATACATGTGCCACTGCCAGTTGTCGGGGCCCATGTTCGACAGGCTGGCGGCGATGCCGCCCTGCGCCGCGACCGTGTGCGAGCGGGTCGGAAAGACCTTGGTCACGCAGGCGGTGCGCAGCCCCTGTTCGGCCATGCCCAGCGTCGCGCGCAGGCCCGCGCCACCGGCACCGACGACCACGACATCATATTCGTGCGTTTCGTATTTGTAAGCAGCCATGGCGGAACCTCAGACGACGACGATCGCGCCCAGACCCATCCGGGCCAGCGCATAGACGGCGGCGGCGATCACCGCCCAGCCGAAGATGACGGAAAAGATGATGGCCGCCTTGCGCGTGCCACCCTGGAAATAGTCGTCGATCATGATCCGCGTGCCCTTGATGAAGTGGACCATGCCCACGATCACGAACAGCGCGGTGATGAGCGCCGGGAAGGGCCGGCCGAAATAGGCCAGGAACTGCTCGTGCGGCAGGCCGATGGCGCGGGCGATCACGATCATGAACAGCGGCGTCAGCACGGTCAGCGCCACGGCGCTGACGGTCATGGCCCAATGGTGCTGGGTGCCTTCATGGGCCGAGCCCAGGCCTTCGGCAGCTTTGCGGGGGGTGATGTAACGCATGATCCCTGCCCTTTCCTCAGAACGCGAAGAACACGATCAGCGTCAGCACGGCCAAGACGACCGAACCGGCGATCAGCGCCTGACTGGATTTCTCGGCCTGCCGGATCTCGAGCCCGTAGCCGGCGTCGTAGGCCAGGTGGCGCAGCCCGGCGAGCAGGTGATACCACAGCGCCCACATCGAGCCGGTCAGGATGATGAAGCCCAGCCAGGACCGCACCACCCAGTCGGCACAGGCGAAGGCGCCGGGCGAGGTCACGGCGGCGACCAGCCACCAGGCGATCAGCACGATCCCGGCGACCAGGGCGTGGCCGGTGATACGGGTCATGATCGAAGTGATTGCGGCAAGTGGCAGGCGATAGACCTGCAGATGCGGTGACAGTGGCCGGTTGCCCCGGTTGACGTCAGCCATGATGCGCTCTCCTGCGTTCAGGCCCCGCACGCTACGGCTGGCGGCGAGGGCTGGCCGAAATTGGGTTTGCTTTTAGCCGTCTTGTCGCATCTGTCACGGGCGGATGCCAGACGTAAGGCGGATAAGGGCAGATTTTCCGTTTTTGTGATCACGCAAATGCCGGCTGTGATCACAGGCGCCCCGTCAAGCGCGAGATGATTGCGGTATCATGCCGGACTCGGCCCATTCGCCCGAATAGCCGAGGGTTTCCGTCATGTTGGCCGGGGCGTCGCTCCGATTCGCCGCTCCTCCTTGCCGGCCGTCATTTCGGCATCAGCGCCCAGTAATCCAGGTCCAGCAGCACCTGCGGGGCGTATTTGCCCTCGCCGGTCTTCAGGGCGTGATCACCGGCGGCACCCTTGTGGGCGACCAGCCGCAGCCGGATCGCGCCGATGCCCGGCGCATGGGTGTCGGCCTTGTCCAGCACCTCGGACCAGGCGCGGATCGTGTCGCCGGAAAAGCAGGGATTGGCATGCGCGCCGCCGTTCAGCGCCACGATCATCTGCGCATTGGCCAGCCCGTTGAAGCTGAGCGCGCGGGCCATGCTGATGACATGGCCGCCATAGATCAGCCGCCTGCCGTCCTCGCGCGCCGTCACGTCGAAATGCACCTTGGCGGTGTTCTGCCACAGCCGGGTGGCCAGCATGTGCTCGGCCTCCTCGACGGTGACGCCGTCGACATGGTCGATCACCTCGCCGATCTGGTAATCGCCCCAGCGATGCGGCTCGCCCGCCAGGTCGAAATCGTATTGGGCGAAATCCATCCCCTCGGGCACCACCAGATCGCCGGGCGCCACCGCCTTCGCCAGCTCCGGCACCACCGGCTCGGGCGCCGGGGCCGAGGCGTCGCGCTTGCGCACCATGACCCAGCGGACATATTCCAGCACCGCCTCGTCCAGCTGGTTCAGCCCGCGCGTGCGCACCCAGACCACGCCGGACTTGCCGTTGGAGTTCTCGCGCAGCCCGATCACCTCGGATTCCGAGCGCAGCGTATCGCCGGGCCAGACCGGCTTCAGCCAGCGCCCCTCGGCATAGCCCAGGTTGGCGATGGCGTTCAGGCTGATATCCGGGACCGTCTTGCCGAAGACGACGTGAAAGGCGATCAGGTCGTCCATCGGGCTGCCTTCCAGCCCCGAGGCCGCCGCGAATTCGTCCGAGGAATAAAGCGCATGCCGCGCCGGATAAAGCGCGTGGTAAAGCGCGCGCTCGCCCTCGGCCACGGTGCGGGGGACGGCGTGGCGGATCACCTGGCCGACGCGGTAATCCTCGAAGAAGCGGCCCGGATTGGTCTTGCTCATCATGGTCCCTTACTGTTGGCCCAGTTTCATCTCGGGGTGGTAATCGGCCTCGATCTCCTTGGTGACGGCCTGGGCGCAGCGCATCACGCCGCGCGCCGCGTCGAAGGCATAGGCCGGGGCGCCATGCAGCTCCCAGCCTTTCGACAGCGCCTCGCTGACCTTGTGGCAGAAGGCCGAGGTGTCGTCCTCGGTCAGCAGGCGATAGATCTTCGGCATGTCAGCCTCCAAACGGATTATAGCCCAGCCAGGCGTGGATCAGCCCCACGACCAGCATGACGACGATGGCACCGACCGCGGCCATCGCCTCCTTGCGGGCCGGGAACGGGCCGGCGGGCGGGGTCCAGCGCGGCTCGGCGCGGTTGATGACCGCCATCTCGACCAGCGCCCAGACCAGCAGCCCGCCGAACAGCACGAAGCTGGGCAGATCGCCGTTCGGCAGCAGATGCGCAAAGGCCCAGAGCGCGAAGCCGGTCAGCTGCGGGTGGCGCATGTGCCGGGTGACGCGCGTTTTCATCCCGGCAGCGGCGAAGAGATAGAAGGCCAGCAGCACCAGCAGGTTGTTGATGCCCTTCAGCGGCGCCGAGGCGCCCCACCAAGAGGGCCCGTCGGCCATGCGATAGCCGACCACCATCAGCACCACCGACAGAAGCAGCAGTCCCGCGACGCCGCCACGGCCCAGCCGGGCGCGGGATTGCGGCGCAAGGCGCTTGAGCAGATGCGCGCCCCACCACAGGGCGAGGCCAAGGATCAGGATCAACATCTGGCTATTCCTTTCCGCTGGATGTTAATGGCCCTTACTTTGCCATCACCCCGCCAGTTCGGCAATCGCCGCTGCCTTGGCCAGCGTGGCCCGCGCGGTCTCGACATGCAGGTTCTCGACGATCCGGCCATCCACGACCGCGACGCCCCTGCCCTGCGCATTGGCCTCATCGAAAGCTTCGATCTGGCGGCGGGCCAGCTCGACCTCCGAGGCCGAGGGCGCGAAAACCTCGTTGGCGATGGCCAGCTGCGCCGGGTGGATCAGGGTCTTGCCGTCGAAGCCCATGTCGCGGCCCTGCTCGCATTCGGCGCGCAGGCCCTCGTCATCCTTGAAGGCGTTGAAGACGCCGTCGACGATCACCCGGCCATGCGCCCGCGCCGCCAGCAGGCACAGGCCCAGCCCCGGCATCATCGGCAGCCGGTCGGCGCGAAAGCGGCTGTTCAACTCCTTGGCCAGGTCGTTGGTGCCCATGACCATGCCCTGCAGGCGCGGATGCGCGGCGATCTCGGCGGCGTTCAGCATGCCCTCCGCCGTCTCCATCATCGCCCAGAGCGGCGTGTCGGGCACCAGCGCCGCCACGCGGTCCAGATCGGCACCGCGGCTGACCTTGGGCACCAGCACCGCATCGGCGCCGGTGGCAAAGGCGCGGGCATCGCCCTCGCCCCATTCGGTGTCCAGCCCGTTGATGCGCACGATCCGCGCCCGGCCGGCGTAATCGGCCAGCAGCGCCTTGGCCAGAAGCTCGCGCGCGGCAGCCTTCTCGGACGGGGCCACCGCGTCCTCAAGGTCGAAGATGATCGCGTCGGCAGCCAGCGTCCGGGCCTTTTCCATGGCCCGCTGATTGGCGGCCGGAATGTAGAGAACAGAACGATAGGGACGGGTCATCGGGGCCTCGCGTAATAATCTTGCGCGAACCTGCCCGGAAAGGAAGCGAATCGCAAGCACCGATTTGCCGCACTGCGGCGTCAGATCCCGTCCCAGATCAGCTTGGCCGAAACCAGGATCAGCGCCCAGGTGATGAAGCGATAGAAAAACGCCGGCGACATGCGCCGCACCAGCCACAGCCCGGCAAGCACGCCCAGCACGCCCGGCACCATCAGCACGGCGGCCACCGACAGGTTATGCGCGGAAAGCTGGCCCAGCAGGGCATAGGGAATCAGCTTCACCGCATTGCAGATGGCAAAGAAGATCGTCGTGGTGCCGGCATAGGTCATCGGCGTCATGCGCAGCGGCTGGGCATAGACCTGATAGGGCGCCGCCCCGGAATGGGACACGAAGCTGGTATAGCCCGAGACCGTGCCCCAGAAACTGCCCGCGCCCCAGCGCGGCGGCCGGGCGCCGGCGCTGATGCGGCTGCGCAGCAATGCGTTCAGCGCGAAGGCCAGGCCGATCAGCCCGACGATCAGCCCGACCTGCGCGTCGTCGACATGATGCGCGGTCGCCCAGCCCAGGCCGATGCCGGCGATCGCCCCGGGCACCAGCGTCCGCAGCACCCGGCGGTCGAAATCGCGGCGAAAGGCGATCAGCCCGCCGATATCCGAGACGATATAGACCGGCAGCAGGATGCCCGCCGCCTGCACCGGCGACATGACCAGCGCCAGCAGCGGCACCGAGATGGTGCCGACCATCGACAGCCCGCCCTTGGCCAGCCCGATCGAAAAGGCGGCGATCACCGCCAGCACCCAGCCCAGCATCTCCATTCCGGCACGCCCTCCGCTTTGCCGGCCATGGAGTAATCCAGCCGCCCGGCCGCGGCAATGCACGGGCAGGCTTGTCCTGTTAGCGGTTGACAACGGCCGATTTCGCGCCGGTCCGACAGGCAAGGCTTGCGATTCTCATCCCGAGGGACTAGGCCACCGCGCGAACCCATCATGGAAATCGGAGGTTAACATGGCCCGACCCAAGATCGCACTCATCGGTGCGGGACAGATCGGCGGCACGCTGGCGCATCTGGCCGCGATGAAGGAACTGGGCGACGTCGTCCTGTTCGACATCGCCGAGGGCACCCCTCAGGGCAAGGCGCTGGACATCGCGCAATCGGGCCCGTCCGAGGGCTTCGACGCCAGCATGAAGGGCGCCAACGACTATGCCGACATCGCCGGCGCCGACGTCTGCATCGTCACCGCCGGCGTGCCGCGCAAGCCCGGCATGAGCCGCGACGACCTTCTGGGCATCAACCTCAAGGTCATGAAATCGGTGGGCGAGGGCATCAAGCAGCACGCCCCGAACGCCTTCGTGATCTGCATCACCAACCCGCTGGACGCGATGGTCTGGGCGCTGCGCGAATTCAGCGGCCTGCCGCATGAAAAGGTCGTCGGCATGGCCGGCGTGCTTGATTCGGCGCGCTTCCGTCACTTCCTGTCGCTGGAATTCGGCGTCTCGATGCGCGACGTCACCGCCTTCGTGCTGGGCGGCCATGGCGACACCATGGTGCCGCTGACCCGCTATTCGACCGTCGCCGGCATTCCGCTGCCCGACCTGGTCAAGATGGGCTGGACCACGCAGGAGAAGCTGGACGCCATCGTGCAGCGCACCCGCGACGGCGGCGCCGAGATCGTCGGCCTGCTGAAGACCGGCTCGGCCTTCTATGCGCCCGCCACCTCGGCCATCGAGATGGCGGAAGCCTATCTCAAGGACCAGAAGCGCGTGCTGCCCTGCGCCGCCTACGTGAAAGGCGCCTACGGGCTGGACGGGCTTTATGTCGGCGTGCCGACCGTGATCGGCGCCGGCGGCATCGAGAAGGTCGTCGACATCACGCTGAACGCCGAGGAACAGGCGATGTTCGACAAGTCGGTCGATGCGGTGAAGGGCCTTGTCCAGGCCTGCAAGGGCATCGAAAGCGCGCTGGCCTGATCGCCGCATCCGCGCCGTGAACGACCCCGCCGGCGACGGCGGGGTTTTTTCATGGCCGTCTTTCCACGGCCGGGACGCGAGGGGAAAAGGCGCCAGCGACCGGGCTTGCAGCGGCTCGCGCGCCCGGCGAGCCTCCGCGCAACCAGGGACCTTGGGATCTGTCAGGCCCCAAGGCAGAGGCCGCCCGCATCCCCTTGCAGGCGGCGGATTCCCGGGATGCTTGCGCGGCAAGGCGGCATTTGTGATCACAGCCTTGAAAACTGTGATCGCAAAACGCGAATTCCCGCCTGTTTTACGGATTTCGCCGATCATAGTGCTTTGGGGCGTGCGCGGAATGTGCCACAAGCCCGGCCAACCGACAACTGCGGGGAAGCACCATGAATATCCATGAATACCAGGCCAAGGCGTTGCTGCGCCATTATGGCGCGCCGGTCTCCGACGGGCGGGTGGTGATGAAGGCCGACGAGGCCAAGGCGGCGGCGGGGGAACTCGACGGTCCGCTCTGGGTCGTCAAGGCCCAGATCCATGCCGGCGGCCGTGGCAAGGGTCATTTCAAGGAGAAGGAAGCCGGCGAGAAGGGCGGCGTCCGGCTGGCGAAATCGGTCGAGGAGGCCGAGGAACTGACCCGCCAGATGCTGGGCCGCACCCTGGTCACCCACCAGACGGGCGAGATCGGCAAGCAGGTCAACCGCATCTATATCGAGGACGGCTCGGATATCGAGCGCGAGCTGTATCTGGCGCTGCTGGTCGATCGCGGCACCTCGCGCGTCAGCTTCGTCGCCTCGACCGAGGGCGGCATGGACATCGAGGAAGTCGCGGCCTCGACCCCGGAGAAGATCGTCAGCTTCAGCGTCGATCCGGCCTCGGGGCTTTCGGATTTCCACGGCCGCCGCGTGGCCTTCGCCCTGGGCCTCTCGGGCCCGCAGGTCAAGCAATGCGTCCAGCTGGTCAAGAACCTGTATCGCATGTTCATCGAGAAGGACATGGAGATGCTGGAGATCAACCCGCTGATCGTGATGAAGGACGGCAACCTCAAATGCCTCGACGCGAAGATGGGCTTCGACAACAACGCCCTCTATCGCCAGCCCGACGTGCTGGCGCTGCGCGACGAGACCGAGGAGGACCCGAAGGAACTGGCGGCCTCGAAGTTCGACCTGAACTACATCGCGCTGGACGGCGAGATCGGCTGCATGGTGAACGGCGCCGGCCTGGCGATGGCCACCATGGACATCATCAAGCTCTACGGTGCCGAGCCGGCGAACTTCCTTGACGTGGGCGGCGGCGCCTCCAAGGAAAAGGTCACCGAGGCGTTCAAGATCATCACCTCGGACCCGAACGTCAAAGGCATCCTGGTCAACATCTTCGGCGGCATCATGCGCTGCGACATCATCGCCGAGGGCATCATCGCCGCGGTGAAGGAAGTCGGGCTGCAGGTTCCGCTGGTCGTGCGTCTGGAAGGCACCAATGTCGAGCTGGGCAAGCAGATCGTCCGCGACTCGGGCCTGAACGTGATCCCGGCCGACGACCTGTCGGATGCGGCGCAGAAGATCGTGAAAGCGGTGAAAGGATAAGAAGATGGCCGTTCTCGTCAACAAAGACACCAAAGTCATCTGCCAGGGCATCACCGGCTCGCAAGGCACCTTCCACACCGAACAGGCGATCGCCTACGGCACGCAGATGGTCGGCGGCGTGACGCCCGGCAAGGGCGGCAGCGAACACCTGGGCCTGCCCGTGTTCAACAGCGTCCACGAGGCCGTGGCAAAGACCGGCGCCAATGCGACCGCGATCTATGTCCCGCCGCCCTTCGCGGCCGATTCGATCCTGGAAGCCATCGACGCCGAGATCCCGCTGATCGTCGCCATCACCGAGGGCATTCCGGTGCTCGACATGATGAAGGTCAAGCGCGCGCTGCAAGGCTCGAAATCGCTGCTGATCGGGCCGAACTGCCCCGGCATCATGACGCCCGACGAATGCAAAATCGGCATCATGCCGGGCAGCATCTTCAAGCGCGGCTCGGTCGGCGTCGTGTCGCGTTCCGGCACGCTGACCTATGAGGCGGTGAAACAGACCTCGGACGTCGGCCTCGGCCAGTCCTCGGCCGTCGGCATCGGCGGCGACCCGATCAAGGGCATGGAGCATATCGACGTGCTGCGCATGTTCCTGGACGACCCCGAGACCGAGTCGATCATCATGATCGGCGAGATCGGCGGTTCCGCCGAGGAAGAGGCCGCCGAATTCCTGGCCGAGCAGAAGCGCAAGGGCAAGTGGAAGCCGACCGCCGGCTTCATCGCCGGGCGCACCGCGCCGAAGGGCCGCCGCATGGGCCATGCCGGCGCCATCGTCTCGGGCGGCAAGGGCGACGCGGAATCGAAGATCGAGGCCATGAAATCGGCCGGGATCGTCGTTGCCGACAGCCCGGCGGGCCTGGGCGAGGCGGTGCTGAAGGCTCTCGGCCGGTAACGTCTTTGCAAGCTTTTTGACTTAGGCGTGGCCCCTGCCTACCTTCAGGGGGCCGCGCCAGACTTTACCAGCAGGTGCCAGATTGGACGTCCGCCGTCGCCAGATCGTCGCCATAACCGCCGGGGCAGTGCCCTGCCCGGCCGACGGCCCTGCCCTGACCGTGCGGGGCGCGGCATGACCACGCAGCCCCCTCCGGCCGGCAAGCCCGCCCCCTCGCCCGATCCTTCGCCGGTCGCGGCGCGGAACTGGGCGCTCTGCGTCTCGACCTACAATCGCCGGCGGATGCTCTGCGACTGCGTTCGCGCCGCGCTGGCCTCGGACCAGCGGCCGGCGGAAATCGTCATCGTCGATGCCAGCGCCGACTGGCCGCTGAATCGCCGGAGCGTCGAGGCGGTGGTCGCCGAGGCCGGCGGCTGTCCCCTGACCTATGTGCCCGCCCTGCGCAAGTCGCTGACGGTGCAGCGCAACCAGGCCGTCGCGCTGGCCCGGGCCGACATCCTGTTCATGATCGACGACGACGCGCTGCTGCATCCCGACTGCGCCGGGCGGATCATGGCGCATTACCGCGCCGACAGCCGGGGCCGGATCGTCGCCATCTCGGCCCGCAACGCGCCCCGGACCCGCGACGCGGCCGGCGCGGCCGAGCTGAAGCGGACCAACCCCGCCGGCGGGCTGCTCGCGGACCGGGGGGGACCGGCGCGGCGCGGCATCGACTTCGTCCTGCGGCATCTGCTGATGATCCCCGCCGAGCAGCGTTTCCTGGCCTATGACCGCCCCGAACGGCGCTGGCAGGGCGATGCCACCCTGCCCGAGGGGCTGCTGCGCGTCGATTTCATCGTCGGCTTCGCGCTGACCCTGCGCCGCCACCTGGCGCTGCGCGAACCATTCGACGAGGGGCTGGTCGGCAGCTCGATCGCCGAGGATCTGGACGCCAGCTACCGCTTTGGCCGGCACGGCATCCTGGCCATCGCGCCGGATGCGCTGATCCACCATCTCGAAGCGGCGGCCGGCCGCGACCGGCGGCGGATCAACAGCGCGCTGGCGGTGCTGAACATCGCCTATTTCGTCCGCCGCAATTCCGAGCGGCAGGCCCGCGACCTGGCCCGCTACGCGCTGTGGTATCTGCGCATGGTGCTGGCCGAACTGCCCAAGGACATCGCCGGGGGCCGCTGGGACCTGCCGCAGCTGCGCGGCGCCCTGCTGGCCGGGCGCCACCTGCCCGCGCTGCTGCGCCAGCCGCGCGCCGGGCTGCCGGCATGGTATCAGACCCTTCAGACACGGCTGATGACCGGGGCTTCGCCCGGTCCTGGCCAGAACAATGCGACCGCCCCCGACCCGGGCGCGAACGGATAGGATTTCCCGGAGGCAAGCCAATGAACGATCAATCCCCCAATTCGGCCTTCCACGATTCAAGCTTCCTGCAGGGCCATAACGCGGCCTATGTAGAGCAACTTTACGGCCAGTGGGCCCAGAACCCGGCGGCGGTCGATCAGGCCTGGGACGCCTTCTTCCGCAGCCTGGGCGACGAAGAGGCCGTGGTCACCCGCGAGGCCAAGGGCGCCAGCTGGCGCCGCGCCGACTGGCCGCCGGTGCCCTCGGACGACACCACCGCGGCGCTGACCGGCGAATGGCCGATGCTGCCCAAGGCCGAGGCCAAGGCGGCGCTGGACAAGATCGCCGCCAAGGCCGGGGAAAAGGGCGTCAGCCTGTCGGACGACCAGCTGAAGCGCGCGGTTCTGGACAGCGTCCGCGCCATCATGCTGATCCGCGCCTTCCGCATCCGCGGCCATCTCTATGCCGATCTGGACCCGCTGGGGATGCGCGACATCCCCGACCATGGCGAGCTGAAGCCCGAAACCTACGGCTTCACCGAGGCCGACCTGGACCGGCCGATCTTCATCGACAACGTGCTCGGCCTGCAGATCGCCACGATCCGCCAGATCGTGGATCTGATGAAGCGCACCTATTGCGGCACCTTCGCGCTGCAGTTCATGCATATCTCGAACCCCGAGGAAGCCGCCTGGCTGAAGGAGCGCATCGAGGGCTACGGCAAAGAGATCGCCTTCACCCGCGAAGGCCGCCGCGCCATCCTCAACAAGCTGGTCGAGGCCGAGGGCTTTGAAAAGTTCCTGCATGTCAAATACATGGGCACCAAGCGCTTTGGCCTTGACGGCGGCGAGGCGCTGATCCCGGCCATGGAGCAGATCATCAAGCGCGGCGGCGCGCTTGGGGTCAAGGACGTGGTGATCGGCATGCCGCATCGCGGCCGCCTGTCGGTGCTGGCCAATGTCATGGGCAAGCCCTACCGCGCCATTTTCCACGAATTCCAGGGCGGCAGCTACAAGCCCGACGACGTGGACGGCTCGGGCGACGTGAAATACCACCTCGGCGCCTCTTCGGACCGCACCTTCGACGACAATACCGTGCACCTGTCGCTGACCGCGAACCCCTCGCACCTGGAAGCCGTGAACCCGGTGGTGCTGGGCAAGGTCCGCGCCAAGCAGGACCAGCTTTCCGACCAGACCCACCGCACGGCGGTGCTGCCGATCCTGCTGCATGGCGACGCGGCCTTCGCCGGCCAGGGCATCGTGGCGGAATGCTTCCAGCTGTCCGGCATTCGCGGCCACCGCACCGGCGGCACCATCCATATCGTGGTGAACAACCAGATCGGCTTCACCACGGCGCCGCATTTCAGCCGCACCTCGCCCTATCCGACCGACATCGCGCTGATGGTCGAGGCGCCGATCTTCCACGTCAACGGCGACGACCCCGAGGCGGTGGTGCATGCCGCCCGCGTGGCGACCGAGTTCCGGCAGAAGTTCCACAAGGACGTGGTCATCGACATCTTCTGCTATCGCCGCTTCGGCCATAACGAGGGCGACGAGCCCATGTTCACCAACCCGGCGATGTACAAGGCGATCAAGGGCCACAAGACCACGCTGCAGCTCTATACCGACCGCCTGGTCGCCGACGGCCTGGTGCCCGAGGGCGAGATCGAGGAGATGAAGGCCGCCTTCCAGTCGCATCTGAACGAGGAGTTCGAGATCGGCAAGAACTTCAAGCCGAACAAGGCGGACTGGCTGGACGGCAAATGGTCGGGCATCGAGGCCGAACATGCCGAGGAAAACCTGGGCCAGACCGGCATTTCGGCCGAGACCATGGCCGAGATCGGCGGCGCGCTGACCCGGGTGCCCGAGGGCTTCGACCTGCACAAGACCGTGGGCCGGCTGCTGGAATCCAAGAAGCAGATGTTCGAGACCGGCAAGGGCTTCGACTGGGCCACGGGCGAAGCGCTGGCCTTCGGCTCGCTGCTGGTGGAGGGGCATCCGGTGCGCCTGGCCGGCCAGGACTCGACCCGCGGCACCTTCTCGCAGCGCCATTCCGCCTTCGTGGATCAGGCCACCGAAGAGCGCCACTACCCGCTGAACCATATCCGCGGCGGGCAGGCGCGCTACGAGGTCATCGATTCGATGCTGTCGGAATATGCGGTGCTGGGCTTCGAATACGGCTATTCGCTGGCCGAGCCGAACAGCCTGGTCATGTGGGAGGCCCAGTTCGGCGATTTCGCCAACGGCGCCCAGATCATGTTCGACCAGTTCATCACCTCGGGCGAGAAGAAATGGCTGCGCATGTCCGGCCTGGTGATGCTGATGCCGCACGGCTATGAGGGCCAGGGCCCCGAGCACAGCTCGGCGCGGCTGGAACGCTGGCTGCAGATGTGCGCCGAGGACAACTGGATCGTGGCCAACTGCACGACTCCGGCGAACTATTTCCATATCCTGCGCCGGCAGCTGAAGCGCCCCTTCCGCAAGCCGCTGGTGCTGATGACGCCGAAATCGCTGCTGCGCCACCCGCTGGCGGTCTCGACGGCGGACGAGTTCCAGACCGGCTCGACCTTCAACCGGGTGCTGGCGGACGATGCCGACCGCGGCAAGTCCGAGTTCAGGCTGGTGCCGGACGACAAGATCCGCCGCGTGGTGATCTGCTCGGGCAAGGTCTATTACGACCTCGCGCAGGCCCGCGACGCGGCCGGCGCCGAGGATGTCTATATCCTGCGGCTGGAGCAGTTCTATCCCTTCCCGGCCCAGACCATGTCCAAGGAGCTGGAACGCTTCAAGGACGCCGAGATCGTCTGGTGCCAGGAGGAACCCAAGAACCAGGGCGGCTGGACCTTCGTCGAGCCCAATATCGAATGGGTGCTGTCGCGCATCGGCGCCAAGCATGGCCGTCCGCGCTATGTCGGCCGCCATGCCGCGGCCTCGCCGGCCACCGGGCTTGCCTCGCGCCACAAGGCCGAGCAAGAGGCCCTGGTCCACGAAGCCATCACCATCGGGTCCTGACATGGCAGTGGAACTGCGCGTCCCCACGCTTGGGGAATCGGTATCCGAGGCGACGGTGGCCACCTGGTTCAAGAAACCGGGCGACCGCGTCGCCGTGGATGAAATGCTGTGCGAGCTGGAAACCGACAAGGTGACGGTCGAGGTGCCCTCGCCCGTTGCCGGAAAACTGGCCGAGATCGTCGCCCCCGAGGGCACGGTGGTCGCGCCCAATGCGCTGCTCGCGCAGATCATGGAACAGGGCGATGCCGGCCCGGAAGAAATGTTGCCCAAGGCTGATGCGGGCACGAAGGCTCAGGAAGGACAGAGGAAGATGAGCGGAAAATCCGTCGATGTGATGGTGCCCACCCTGGGCGAAAGCGTGACCGAAGCCACGGTGGCGACCTGGTTCAAGAAGGTCGGCGACAGCGTCGCGCAGGACGAGATGCTGTGCGAGCTCGAGACCGACAAGGTCTCGGTCGAGGTTCCCGCCCCGGCGGCGGGCGTCCTGGCCGAGATCCTGGCCCCCGAGGGCGCGACGGTCGAGGCCAGCGCCCGGCTGGCGATCATCACCGAGGGCGCGGCCGGCGCCGCATCGGCACCCAAGGCCGAAGCGCCTGCCGCGGCCGCGGCCGCCGTGCAGTCGCCGGGCGCCGGTCCGGAAACGCCCGCCGCCCGCAAGGATGTCGAGGACGCGCCCTCGGCCAAGAAGGCCATGGCCGAGGCCGGCGTCAGCCGCGACGCCGTGACCGGCACCGGCCGCGACGGAAGGGTGATGAAAGAGGACGTGGCCCGCGCCGCCGCGGCCCCGGCGCCTGCCGCCTCGCCCGCCCCTGCCCCGGCCCAGGCCCCGCGCGCGCCCAGCTCGGCCGACGACGCGGCGCGCGAGGAGCGGGTCAAGATGACCCGCCTGCGCGCCACCATCGCCCGCCGCCTGAAGGATGCGCAGAACACCGCCGCGATGCTGACCACCTATAACGAGGTGGACATGAAGGGCATCATGGACCTGCGCAACACCTACAAGGACCAGTTCGAGAAGAAGCACAAGGTCAAGCTGGGCTTCATGTCCTTCTTCGTGAAGGCCTGCTGCCACGCGCTGAAGGAGGTGCCCGAGGTCAATGCCGAGATCGACGGCGGCGACATCGTCTACAAGAACTTCGTCCACATGGGCGTGGCGGTCGGCACCCCGACCGGCCTGGTGGTCCCGGTGGTGCGCGACGCCGACCAGAAGAGCTTCGCCCAGATCGAGAAGGAGATCGCCGAGCTGGGGCTGCGCGCCCGCGACGGCAAGCTGACCATGGCCGAGATGCAGGGCGGCACCTTCACCATCTCGAACGGCGGCGTCTACGGCTCGCTGATGTCCTCGCCGATCCTGAACCCGCCGCAATCGGGGATCCTCGGCATGCACAAGATCCAGGAGCGGCCGGTCGTCGTCGATGGCCAGATCACCATCCGCCCGATGATGTATCTGGCGCTGAGCTACGACCACCGCATCGTGGACGGCAAGGGCGCCGTGACCTTCCTCGTGCGCGTCAAGGAGGCGCTGGAGGATCCGCGCCGCCTGCTGATGGATCTTTGATCGCTTTGGGGCGCGGCTTCGGCCGCCCCCTTCCTCATTGCCGGGTTCCATGTCGCCGTCCCCTGCCATCGCCACCCCGATCCGCCGCGTCGCGCCGGTCCCGCCTCCCGCGCGGAGTGCGGCGCATGGCTGAGGACGCGGCGACCCTCCCGGCCGGATCGGTCTTCCTTGGCCCGGCGCTGCCCCCCGGTCCCGCCACCGCGCAGGCCGAGGCCATGCGGCGCACCCATCCGCAGGACTTTCCCACCGCCGATGCGGCGGCGCAGTTCCTGCGCAGCATCCACATGCCCGCCAGCCTGCGCTGGGCCTTCCTGAACAACGGCAAATCCGGCACCAGCTCGGCCCGGCGCCTGTTGTTCCGGCTGGAATTCGGGGCTCCCCTGACCGCGGAATGGGACGTGCCCGGCGACATCAATTCCGACGCGGTCGTGCATCACCTGCAGGGGCCGGCCGGCATCCTGCGCCCGGCCCTCGCCATTCCCGAAGCCGCCGCGCGGCTGGCGGCGGCGCTGCGGATCACCACGGTCCGCCATCCGCTGGACCGCGCGCTTTCGGCCTTCGACCATCTCTGCCGCTCGCATGAGCTGCGCCATGGCTGGTTCGCGGCGGACCGGCTGCGCATGAACGCCCTGGTCGGCTTCGACTGGTCCCGGCATCCCCGCACGGAACAGGGCTTCGCGCGGTTTCTGGACTATGTGGCCTGCATCCGCGCCCAGGCCGGCGCCGCCGCGGTCGACCCGCATTGGCGCCCGCAGATCGAGAACGTCCGGCCCGCGCTGTTCCGCCCCGACCTAGTCGGGCGGGTCGAGGACATGCCGGGCTTTTTCGCCGCACTCGCCGCGCGGCTGGATCGCCCGCTGCCGGGGGATGCCGCCGACACCGCCTCGAACCGGCAGCATCATCGCAGCGACCGCGCCGCCCTGCTGAGCGCCGGGAACCGGGCGGCCATCCGGGCGCTCTATGCCGCCGATTTCGATTGGCTGGGCTATGATCCGGGGGATCGCTGATGCGTCTTTTCCCCCTTCCCGGCCGGCGCGGCGCGGCTCAAGGCAACCCAGGCAGCGGCCGTTCCGTTGAACGGCAGGTCGAAACTTGTCCCCGGCAGGGCGGCAAAAAGCTGAAAGGACTGAAGCCATGCAGATGATCGCGCATTACACCGTCGCGGGTTACGCCGCCTTCAAGACCGCTTTCGACGCCGATGCCGAGGATCGCGGCAATAACGGCCTGTCGCTGCTGCAGCTCTGGCGCGAAAGCGACCAGAGCGCTTGGGCGCTGTTCCAGGTGCAGGACGCCGCGGCCGCCAAGGCCTATCTGGAGGGCGCGGCGGGGGTCTTCAACAGCCAGGCCGGCGTCTCGGCCTCCGCGTTCCATTTCGTCGAGGCCGCCTGATGGCGGCCGAGACCACCGCGCTGGCGCTGGCGGCCTTGCTGCAGGCCGTGCAGATCGGCCTGGCCGCCGCCTCGATGAACCGCGACGTCGGCGCGAAATGGAACGCCAGCCCGCGCGACCGGCAGCCGGAATTCTCGGCCCTGACCGGGCGGCTGCGCCGCGCGGTGGACAACCATTTCGAGGGGCTGATCCTGTTCACCATCGCCGTGCTTCTGGTGGTGCTGGGCGATGCCGGCTCGCCCCTGACCGTGCTTTGCGCCTGGACCTATCTGCTGGCCCGGCTGCTCTACATCCCCGCCTATGCCTTTGGCTGGTCGCCCTGGCGCTCGGTCATCTGGGCGGCGGGGTTCGTCGCCACGCTGGCGATGATCCTGACCGCTTTGTTCACCTGACTCGAATGGCGGCGCCGAAGGCGCGCCGCGAACTGCAAGGAGACCCGAATGTCCACCTATGACCTGATCGTGATCGGCGCCGGACCCGGCGGCTATGTCTGCGCGATCCGCGCCGCCCAGCTGGGGCTGAAGGTCGCCTGCGTCGAGGGGCGCGAGACCCTGGGCGGCACCTGCCTGAACGTCGGCTGCATCCCCTCGAAGGCGCTTTTGCATGCCAGCCACATGCTGCACGAGACGCATGAGAATTTCGAGAAGATGGGCCTGGTCGGCGCCGCGCCGAAGGTCGACTGGCAGAAGATGCAGGGCTACAAGGCCGAGACGGTCGGCGGCAACACCAAGGGCATCGAGTTCCTGTTCAAGAAGAACAAGATCGACTGGCTGAAGGGCTGGGCAAGCATCGAGGCGCCCGGCAAGGTCAAGGTCGGCGACACCGTCCACGAGACGAAGAACATCGTCATCGCCACCGGCTCGGAACCGGCCAGCCTGAAGGGGGTCGAGGTCGACAACGCGGCCGGCATCGTCGTCGATTCGACCGGCGCCCTGTCGCTGCCGAAGATCCCCAAGTCGATGGTGGTGATCGGCGCCGGGGTGATCGGGCTGGAGCTGGGCTCGGTCTATGCCCGGCTGGGCGCCGAGGTGACGGTGGTCGAGTTCCTGGACGCCATCACCCCCGGCATGGACGGCGAGGTGCAAAAGCAGTTCCAGCGCATCCTGGCGAAACAGGGGCTGAAATTCGTCCTGGGCGCCGCCGTGTCCGAGGTCGAGGTCGAGAAGGGCAAGGCCGAGGTCAAATACAAGCTGCGCAAGGACGACAGCGAGCATGAGATCAAGGCCGAATGCGTGCTGGTCGCCACCGGCCGCCGCCCCTATCTCGCCGGGCTGGGCCTCGACAAGCTCGGCGTCGCGCTGACCGATCGCGGCTTCGTCCAGATCGATCAGCATTGGCAGACCAGCGTCAAGGGCATCTACGCCATCGGCGACGCGGTGCCCGGCCCGATGCTGGCCCACAAGGCCGAGGACGAGGGCATGGCGGTGGCCGAAGTCATCGCCGGCAAGCATGGCCATGTGAACTATGACGTCATCCCCGGCGTGATCTATACCACGCCGGAGGTCGCCTCGGTCGGCCTGACCGAAGAGGCCGCGAAGGAAAGCGGCCGCAAGGTCAAGGTCGGCAAGTTCCCCTTCATGGGCAATGCCCGCGCCAAGGCCCTGTTCCAGGCCGAGGGCTTCGTCAAGCTGATCGCCGATGCGGAAACCGACCGGGTCCTGGGCTGCCACATCATCGGCCCGAATGCCGGCGAGATGATCCACGAGATCTGCGTGGCGATGGAATTCGGCGCAGCGGCCCAGGACATCGCCCTGACCTGCCATGCGCATCCGACCTGCTCGGAAGCGGTGCGCGAGGCAGCGCTGGCCTGCGGCGACGGCGCAATTCACGCCTGATCGGCGGAACTTCACCGAAACCGCCGCCGCGCTGCGGCAATAATCCGCCGATGGGCCGCCCCGAACCGGGCGGCCCTTTCTTTTGCATTCCCCGACTCCGGCGGCTGTGGCTAATCCTTCGGGCAATGAAAAGCCAAGGGGCAGTCATGAAATCCATTATCGCACTGTTGGCGCTGAGCGGCGTTCTGGCTGTCAGCGCCTGCGGCGACAATCGGGTCGATCCCGACCGCCGCTATCTGGTCGAACCCCGCGCCTCGGCGGCCCAGGTCGCTGCGCTGCACCCGAACGAGACGCCGGAGCTGCGCCGGCTCATCCACAAATATGCCGCGGAATACGATGTGCCCGTCGATCTGGTGCAGCGCGTCATCATCCGCGAATCGACCCATCGGCCCGGCGCCCGCAACGGCCCCTATTACGGTCTGATGCAGATCCTGCCCGCCACCGCGCGCGGCATGGGCTATCGCGGCTCGCCCGCCGGGCTGCTGGATGCCGAGACGAACCTGAAATACGGCGTCAAATACCTGCGCGGCGCCTATATGGTCGCCGACGGCAACAAGGATGCCGCGGTGAAATGGTATGCCCGCGGCTATTACTACGAGGCCAAGCGCAAAGGCCTGCTGGAAGCCACCGGCCTGCGCTAAGGCGAGGGACAGCGGATCGCGGGGGCGGCCTTCGGGCCGCCCTTTGCATTACAGCTTGCGGTTGTAGCGGATGAAGGGCGACTTCTGGCCAACCCGGTCGTAGAGCATGCGGCCGGGATAGTTGTCCTCGGCCGTCAGCCAATAGACGGCGGGAACGCCGGCCCGGTCGGCCTCGGCATAGACGGCCTCGATCAGGGCGCGGGCGATGCCGCGGCCGCGCGCCTCGGGTGCGGTGAACAGGTCCTGCAGATAGCAGACCCCTTCGTCGCGCCACAGGTTCGGGTGAAAGACGTAATGCGTCAGCCCCAGCAGCCGCCCGTCCGACTCGGCCACCAGCCCGTGGAAGTCGCGCGGATCGCGCGCCATCAGCCGGGCAAAGGCGCGGTCGTAAAAGGACGGCGGCCGGTCGTCGAAGCCGTAAAAGGCCTGATACCCCTCGTAGAGCCGCTGCCAGCCCTTGCGATCCTCGGGGCGAAGCGCGCGGATCATCGCTGCCGCCCTCAGCGTTGACGGCGGGCCATGAAGGCCAGCCGCTCGAACAGCGCCACGTCCTGTTCGTTTTTCAGAAGCGCGCCGTGCAGCCGGGGCAGCATCTCGCCCGCCGGGCGCTTCAGGTCCTCGGGCGACAGGTCCTCGGCCAGGATCAGCTTGAGCCAGTCCAGAAGCTCGCTGGTCGAGGGCTTCTTCTTCAGCCCCTGCACCTCGCGCAGTTCCAGGAACTGGCTCAGCGCCTCGTCCAGGATGCGGCGCTTGAGGCCGGGATAATGCACCTCGACGATGCGCTTCAGCGTCTCGGCGTCGGGAAAGCGGATATAGTGGAAGAAGCAGCGGCGCAGGAAGGCGTCCGGCAGCTCCTTCTCGTTGTTCGAGGTGATGATGACCACCGGCCGGTGCCGGGCCACCACCGTCTCGCCGGTCTCGTAGACATGGAACTCCATGCGGTCGAGTTCCTGCAGCAGGTCGTTCGGGAACTCGATGTCGGCCTTGTCGATCTCGTCGATCAGCAGCACGACCTTGCCCGGCGCCTCGAAAGCCTGCCACAGCTTGCCCTTGCGAATGTAGTTCGCGATATCGTGAACCCGCGCATCGCCCAGCTGGCTGTCGCGCAGCCGCGACACGGCATCGTATTCGTAAAGCCCCTGCTGCGCGCGGGTGGTCGATTTCACGTTCCATTCGACGATGGGCAGGTCCAGGCTTGCGGCAACCTGCCGCGCCAGCTCGGTCTTGCCGGTGCCCGGCTCGCCCTTGACCAGCAGGGGGCGTTCCAGCGTGATCGCCGCGTTCACGGCCATCGCCAGATCCGCGGGCGCCACATAGGTTTCGGTCGAGGAAAACTGCATCCGCCTGTCCTTTGCGCAATCTGCGCGACCCTAGCCAGCAGCCGCCGGCTTCGCAAGCCGCGGGCGAAACCTGTCGGAATGGCCTAGTGACAATTGGTCTGCCATACTTTAAGGGGGCCGCAAGGATCGGGCATCCAGTCGCCCGGCTCCCGGAGGAACGATGAAAGCCCAGACCTTTCTGCCCGAAGATTATCGCCCCGCCGAAGACGAACCTTTCATGAACGAGCGGCAACTCGAATATTTCCGCCGCAAGCTGATCGCATGGAAGCAGGAGCTGCTCGACCAGTCCGCCGAGACATTGGAAGGTCTGCAGGACAGCGCCCGCAACGTGCCCGACCTGGCCGACCGCGCCTCCGAGGAAACCGACCGCTCGCTGGAGCTGCGCACCCGCGACCGCCAGCGCAAGCTGGTCGCCAAGATCGACGCGGCCCTGCGCCGCATCGAGACCGGCGAATACGGCTATTGCGAAATGACCGGAGAGCCGATCAGCCTCAAGCGGCTGGACGCGCGGCCCATCGCCACCATGACGCTGGAGGCGCAGGAGCGCCACGAGCGGCGCGAGCGCGTGCATCGCGACGACTGAGCCCGCAGCCGCCCCGGCCTCGCAACCCGAGGGAGCAAGCATGCCGGAGACAAGCCTGAAACCCGTGATGATCCTGTTCCTGGACAGGTTCGCGGATTGGGAAACCCCGCTGATCTCCGGTATCGGCGGGGATTTCTACGGTCTGAGGGTCCGCCACGTCACGCCGGGCGGCGGCACGGTCCGCTCGATGGGCGGGCTGACGGTGACCGGGCTCGAGGATGCGGTGCCGCGCGAGGACGAGGTGATCGTGCTTTGCGGCGGCGAAAGCTGGACGGGCGAAGCGCCCCCCGACCTGGCCGAGATGCTGCGCGCGGCACATGGCCGCGGCCAGACCGTCGCCGGGATCTGCGCCGGCACCCTGGCGCTCGGCCGCGCCGGGCTTCTGGACGGGCGCGACCACACCTCGAACGGGCTCGATTTCCTGCGCCACTGGCTGCCCGGCTATGACGCGGCCGACCATTACCGCGACCTGCCGCATGCCGTGGCCGATGGCGGCATCATCACCGCGCCCGGCACCGCGCCCGTGACCTTCGCCGCCGAGGTGCTGCGCGCCGCCGGCCTGCCGCAGGACAGGCTGGACGAATTCCTTGCCATCGCCAGCGCCGAGGTGCGCTGCTGACCCGGCCCCCCGTCACCATCATCGGCGCCGGCATCGCCGGCCTGACCGCCGCCTGCGCGCTGGCGCAGCGCGGCTTTGCCGTGACGGTGCTGGAACGCGCCGGCGCTCTGCGTGAGGTCGGCGCGGGCCTGCAGATCTCGCCCAACGCGGTGCGGGTGATCGAGGCGCTGGGGCTGTGGCCGCGCTTCCGGGCGATCTCGGTGCCCTCGCAACGGGTCGAGCTGCGCGATTCCGCCGGCCGGCCGGTCGCGGTGCTGGACCTGGCCCGATACCGCCCGCAGGACCGTTTCCGCCTTGTCCACCGCGCCCGGCTGGTCGCGCTGCTGGAACAGGTGGCACGCGAGGCCGGCGCCCGGATCGAGCTGGGCCATGACGTGACCGACCTGCCCGAGGTGCCGCTGCTGATCGGCGCCGACGGGGTGAAAAGCCGCCTGCGCCCGGCGCTGAACGGCGCCGAGGCCCCCTTCTTCACCGGCCAGACCGCCTGGCGGGCGCTGATCCCGGCCGAAGCCGATGCCGCGCCGGCGGCGCAGGTCTTCATGGGGCCGGGCCGGCATCTGGTCAGCTATCCGCTGGGCCAGGGCCAGCGCAATATCGTCGCCGTGGTCGAACGTCCCGACTGGCACGAGGAAGGCTGGTCGATCCCCGGCGATCCGGCCGAGCTGCGCGCCGCCTTCGCCCGCTTCGGCGGCCCGGTGCCCGGCTGGCTGGAACGGGTCGAGCGGGTCGGCATCTGGGGCCTCTTCCGCCACCCTGTCGCCGCGCATTGGCAGGACGGCAAACGGGCGCTGATCGGCGACGCCGCGCATCCGACCCTGCCCTTCATGGCCCAGGGCGCGGTCATGGCGATCGAGGATGCCTGGGTGCTGGCCGCCTGCCTCGATGCCGGCACGGATCAGGAAACCGCGCTGGCGCGCTTCCAGTCCCTGCGCCAGCCGCGCTGCCAGCGCATCGTCGAGGCGGCGAATGCCAATGCCCGCAACTACCACCTGCGCGGCCCGACCCGCGCCGTCGCCCATGCCGGGCTGCGCGCCGTCTCGCGCCTCGCCCCGGCCCGGCTGATCGAGCGTTTCGCCTGGCTCTACGATTACGACCCGACGGCGGTCTGACGCCGCGCCTGCACTTCTCTGTTTCCCAAATACCCATGCCAAGGCCGCCACCGGCACGGCCCGCGCAGACGGTCAGGCCGCCCGCTCCACCGCCGCGACGATACCCTCCACGACCTCGCGCAGCACGGTCTCGTCCTCGGCCTCGGCCATGACCCGGATCAGGGGCTCCGTGCCGGACTTGCGGATCAGCACCCGGCCGCAGCCGTCCAGCCGCGCCTCGGCGCGGGCGATCTCGGCCTTGACCGCCTCGACCGACAGCGGATCGGCGCCGGCGGCATAGCGCACGTTCTTCAGCAGCTGCGGCACCGGCTCGAACTGCGCCACCAGCTCCGAGGCCGGCCGGTCGCTATCCGACAGCGCCGCCAGGAATTGCAGGCTGGCGATCAGCCCGTCGCCGGTAGTGGCGTAATCGGTCATCACGATATGGCCCGACTGCTCGCCCCCCAGGTTGAAGCCCGCGCCGCGCATCCGCTCGACCACGTAGCGGTCGCCGACGGCAGTGCGCTCCAGCCGCAGCCCGCGGCCCTGCAGAAAGCGTTCGAGCCCGAGGTTCGACATCACCGTCGCCACCAGCGCCCCGCCGCGCAGCCGGCCCTGCGCCGCCCAGCGGTCGGCCAGCAGCGCCATGATCTGGTCGCCATCCGCCACCTGCCCCTTTTCGTCCACGATCATCACCCGGTCGGCATCGCCGTCCAGGCTGATGCCCATGTCGGCGCCGTGCTCCAGCACCGCGCGGGCGCAGGCTTCGGGATGGGTCGAGCCGAGGCCGTCATTGATGTTGTGGCCGTTCGGGGAAACCCCCAGCGGGATCACCTCGGCGCCCAGTTCCCACAGCACGTCCGGCGCGGCGCGATAGGCGGCGCCGTTGGCGCAGTCCACCACCACCTTCAGCCCGTCCAGCCGGTGCCCGGCCGGGAAGGTGGTCTTGGCATATTCGACATAGCGGCCGCGCCCGTCATCGATGCGCTTGGCGCGGCCGATGTTCTGCGGCTGGGCCGGAATGATCTCGCCCGCCACGATGCTCTCGATCTCGGCCTCGGCCTCGTCCGAAAGCTTGAAGCCGTCGGGACCGAAGAACTTGATGCCGTTGTCCTGCGCCGGGTTGTGGCTGGCCGAGATCATGATGCCCACATCCGCCCGCATCGAGCGGGTGAGATAGCCCACCGCCGGCGTCGGCACCGGACCCAGCAGCAGCACGTTCATGCCTGTCGAGGTCAGCCCGGCGGTCAGCGCGTTCTCCAGCATATAGCCGGACAGGCGGGTGTCCTTGCCGATGACGACGCGGTGGTGATCCTCGCCGTTGCGGCGGAAATAGCGGCCGGCGGCGGCGCCCAGGCGCAGCGCCATCTCGGCCGTCATCGGATGGGTATTGGCGCGGCCCCGGACGCCGTCGGTGCCGAAAAGTTTCCTGCTCATCTTGCCCCGCTCAACTCGTTTCTGTGGTCACGGCCCGCCAGAGGGCGAGGCCCTGCCGTGTTTCCGCCACGTCATGGACGCGGTGGATCTGTATGCCCTGCGCGATCCCCGCCAGCGTCACCGCCAGCGTGCCCGCCACCCGGTCCGCCGGATGCTCGGCCCCGCCGAGGCTGCCGATGAACCGCTTGCGCGAAACCCCCAGCAGCACGGCGCAGCCCAGCCCGTGATAGACCGAGATCCGCCGCAGGATCGCCAGATTATGCGCCTGCGTCTTGCCGAAACCAATGCCCGGATCGATCACGATCCTGTCGCGGGGAATGCCCGCCGCCTCGGCCCGGGCGATGCGCTCGGCCAGCGCGTCATAGACGTCCAGCAGCACGTCGCCATAGGTCGGATTATCCTGCATCGTCTCGGGGATGCCCTGGGCGTGCATCAGGCAGACCGGCACGCCCGCCGCCGCGACCGTCGCCGCCATGGCCGGATCGAAATCGAAGCCCGAAACGTCGTTGACCAGCCCCGCGCCCGCCGCGATGGCGACCCGCGCCACCTCGGCCTTGCGGGTGTCGATCGACACCGCCGCCAGTGCGCGACCCGCGGCGATGGCGGGGGTAACGCGGGCGATCTCTTCGGCCACCGGCACCTCGCGGGCGCCCGGCCGGGTCGATTCGCCGCCGATATCGAGGATCTCGGCCCCCTGCCCGGCCAGCAGCCGCGCCTGCGCCGCCCCA
The DNA here is from genome assembly GCF_000513975.1 of Paracoccus sp. J55. Classification (NCBI taxonomy): domain Bacteria; kingdom Pseudomonadati; phylum Pseudomonadota; class Alphaproteobacteria; order Rhodobacterales; family Paracoccaceae; genus Paracoccus; species Paracoccus sp. J55. Next base: position 33,030 of record NZ_AZVA01000003.1, on the reverse strand, counting down.
TCATAGGCCCCGCCATCCGAGAAGCTGTCGGGCGTGGCGTTGACGATGCCCATGATGCGCGGGCGATCCATGGTCAGGCCCAGCAGCGGCGCGCGCGGCGCGGTCAGCGCGGCCAGCACCGCCTCGGGGGCGGCGTCCACCACGCGCGGCGGCTCGCCGCGCCGCAGAAGCTCGAATTGCGAGAAGCGCAGCCAGCCGCCGGCCAGTCGCCAGCGGCCCGTCTCGCAAGGGATGGGGCGGAAATAATCGGTCATGCTCCGGTCTCTACGCCGGCCGGCTGCCGATTCAAGCGCGAAGATCAGATACGCCCGGTCGGAATGCGAAAACCCGCCGGCACGGCCGGCTCCGCCGCATCCTGGGGTAGAGCCCAGTCCAGCCGGCTCGCCCCCAGCCGCTCGGCCAGCCACAGCGCCAGCGCCTGCGGTTCGGGTGCCAGCCCGGCCACGTCGCGCACCATGCGGGCCGGGGCCCAGACCACGGCGCGGCCCTCGCTCGCCGCCCAGTCCAACTCGGTGCGGCTGTCGGCGACGGTCAGGCCCAGGTGGCCGGCCAGGGCCCAGGCGGCCTGGTCCAGCGCCAGCAGCTCGATCTCGCGCGCATTGCCGCCCTGCGGCAGGGGCAGGCGCGGGGCGTCCGGGACCAGCGCCACCGCGCCTTCGGGCAGCGCCATGTCGCGGCCGTGAAAGACCACCCGGATCGGCGCGGCGACGTTGTCGGCCTCGACCCGCGCCTGGCGGCGCACCAGCGTCACGCCCAGGGCGCCGGGGATGCGGTCCAGCTTCTCGACCGTGACCGAGACCTGTGCGGCGCGCGGATGGGCGAGGATCTGCGCGGCGATTTTCTCGGCCAGCGTTTCCAGCAGGTCGTAGCGGCGATCCGCCAGCCCGGCCGCCACGGCGCCGGTCAGGATGTCATAGCTGAGGATCCGGTCCACCTCGTCGTTCACGCCGACGACATGGGTCGCCAGCTCGACATCGATGTTGAAGCGCAGCCGCTGCGGATGCCCACGCTCGGTCTGGAACGCGCCGATCTCGGCCGAAAGGATGTAATCGCGCAGGTGGATACGGTCAGGCTGGTCCATACCGCCCGTGTTTTCAGGAAAACGGCCCCGCCGCAAGAGACGGGACCGCGGAATCCACAGAAGGAATGCGTCAGCCCGCGGGCTCAGTTCGCGGCCAGCCGGCGATCCGAGCGATAGAAGGTATGGCTGCCGATGCGGGTCGTGCGCTCGAAACGCTTGGCCCAGGAGGGGCTGACGCCCCGGGCATGGAAATAGGTCGCGCCGTTGGTCAGCGTGCGCGGCGCACCGGCCAGCGCCGCCATGGCGACCTTCTGCACCCGGGCATAGGTGCCCTTTTCGCGGATGCGGGCGTTCTTGTTATAGGTGAACTGGCCGCGCTGGTTCACCACGCCGCAGACGGTCTTGGGGAAACGCGGGTGATCGACGCGGTTCAGGATCACCTCGGCCACGGCCTTCTGGCCTTGGACGCCTTCGCCGCGCGCCTCGAAATACAGCGCCTCGGCCAGGCATTGCAGGTCGGTGGGGTTGATCTGCACGGCGGCCTGACGGGCGCGGCCGGTCTTGGTTTCATAGGCGACCTGGTGCTGCCCATCGGCAAGGGCCGGAACGGTTGCGACAGGGGAAAAGGCGACAGCCACACACACGGAAACGCGCGCCAGCCATGACTTGCTAATCGACATGTTGGTCCTGTTTTCGGTCCGGGTCCGGCCCGGTCTGTTTCGTCGGAAGGGCCGCCCCGAGGTTCCCTCGCGGGCGGCGGTCTGGCGTTAAAGGCCCGAAACAGGACGCCCCTATCCAGCCCACATGGGCGTGAGCGGCGCGATTCGCTTGATTTTAAATGATTTTGGCGGAAACCCGCCGACGACAAAAAGGTTAACGGGCAGATTCCGGCCAAAACCGGCCGGGGCTAGGACCCGAACCAGGTCTGGGATTCCGTCTCTTCCCGCGCCATGAGAATCGATTCCTGCGCTGCAGCAAGGCGCGCCACCGGCACCCGGAAGGGCGAGCAGGAGACATAGTTCACCCCGGCCCGCAGGCAGAAGGCGATGGATTCCGGATTGCCGCCATGCTCGCCGCAGACCGAAATAGTGATGTCGGGCTTGTGGCTGCGGGCGCGCTCGGCACCGATGGCCACCAGTTCGCCCACCCCGTCGCGGTCGAGGATATGGAACGGATCCTCGGAATAGACGCCCTGGTTGACATAGATGCCCATGAAGCGGCCGGCATCGTCGCGCGACAGGCCGTAGGTCATCTGCGTCAGGTCGTTGGTGCCGAAGGACAGGAAAGCGGAATGCTCGGCGATGTCGCCGGCGCGCAGCGCGGCGCGCGGCGTCTCCACCATGACGCCCAGCCGATAGGTGAAATCCTTGCGCGTCTCGTTGCGGACGGCGGCGGCCACGGCGTCGATGCGGGTCTTGACCAGCTCGACCTCGCGCCGGGCGCTGACCAGCGGGATCATGATCTCGGGCACCACCGGCGCGCCGTTGTGGCTGGCCTCGATGGTGGCCTCGAAGATGGCGCGGGCCTGCATGTCATAGATCTCGGGGACGGTTATCCCCAGCCGCACGCCGCGCATGCCCAGCATCGGGTTGAATTCCGACAGCGCCTCGACCCGGCGGGTGACGTCCGACAGCGGCAGGTCCAGCGATTCGGCCAGTTCCCGCATCCCCTCGCGGTCATGGGGCAGGAATTCGTGCAGCGGCGGGTCGAAGAGCCGGATGGTGACCGGCAGGCCGGCCATGATCTCGAACAGCTTGGCGAAATCGCTGCGCTGCATCGGCAGCAGGCGTTCCAGCGACAGGCGGCGGTCCTCGGGCTTGCCGGCAAAGATCATCTCGCGCATGGCGGGCAGGCGCTCGTCGTCGAAGAACATGTGCTCGGTGCGGCACAGCCCGATGCCCTGGGCGTTGAACATGCGGGCGGTGCGGGCGTCCTCGGGCGTGTCGGCATTGGCGCGGATGCGGATGCGGCAATGCTGGTCGGCCCATTCCAGCAACTGGGTGAAGCTTTCGTCCAGCGCCGGCTCCAGCATCTCGGCGGCGCCGGCCAGCACCTCGCCCGAGGTGCCGTCGATGGTGATCTCCTCGCCCTCGTGGAAGATGCGCCCGCCGATCAGCATGGTCCGGGCGCGCGAGTCGATCGAGATGCCGCTGGCGCCGACGATGCAGGGCAGGCCGATGCCGCGGGCGATCACCGCGGCATGGCTGGTCATGCCGCCGCGCTCGGTCAGCACGGCGACGGCGGCATGCATGCCGCGGATGTCCTCGGGCACCGTCTCGCGACGCACCAGCACGCAGCGCTCGCCCCGCGCCTCGGCGGCCTGGGCGGCGGCGGCGGTAAAGACGATGCGGCCGGTGGCGGCGCCGGGGCTGGCATTGATGCCGCGGACGATGACGTCGCGGGGCGCGCGCGGATCGACCTGGTGGTGCAGCAGGTCGGAAAGCGCCCGCGGCTCGACCCGCATCACCGCCTCTTCCGCCGGGATGATGCCGTCGCGGGCCAGCGCCACGGCGATGCGCACGCTGGCCCGCGAGCTGCGGATGACCCGCACCGCATCGATGATCGAAAGCCGGCTGTCCGAGACGACGAATTCGATCTGCATCTCCTCGCGCAGCCTTTCGCGGGCGGCGACCCCGAACCGGACCAGGTCGGCAAAGACCTCGGGCGCGGCCTCCTCCAGCGAGGGGCCGCGCGGGTCCCGGGTCAGGTAGAGCGTCTCGGCCCCCTCGGCCTTCGAGCGGCCCTGGGTCTGGCCGCGGAACCGGCCGGTGATGCGCGACGCGCCGGTCACGCTGTCGACGAACTGGATGGTGCCCGAGCCGGTGACGCCCGGCCCGATGGCCAGCGCCATGTCCTGCACCACCAGCCCCAGCGGTGCGATGGCCGGCGCCCCCTTGGCCTGGCGCAGAAGCCGCGCGGTCGGCCCGTCCCAGGCCCGCGCCATGCTACGCAGCACCTCGGCCAGCTGCTGGGTCGGGTCCTGGGGGAATTCCTCGTCCGTCTCGTCCTCATAGGCGCGCAGCGCCGCGTCGAGCCCGCCCTCGCTGTCCGAGAACATGTCGGGGTCGAGCCGGGCAACATGGATGGCATAGGATTGCACGAAGCCCAGATAGATCGCGTCCGCCGCCGCCTTGCCGCGGGTCTGGACCAGCCGGGCGTGGCATTCGTGGTTGATGCCGACGTTCAGCACCGTGCCCGGCCCGCCCCAGGCCGGGTTCATCGCCGAGGGCCGCACGCTGACCAGCCCGTCGGCGCGCTCGATGATGGCGGCGAGGCGGGCGCGGTCGGGCATCTGGCCGGCGGCGATGGCGCGCACCGCCTCGGCCGACAGCGCGAAGCTGGTCGGGACCGGCAGCTCCATGCGGATCAGGCGCTGCAGGCATTTTGCGCGCCAGCCGTGGCGTGCGGCCTGGATCCCCGCCGAGGGGGTGATTTCGACGATGGCTCCGGGATCTGTCAGCGCGGTCATGATGCCGTCACATTAGGCATGGCCGGCGCATTGCTGCAAGTGCGAAGAAAGCCGGAGGCGAGAGCGGAGGCGGGGGCTCTGCCCCCACGCCCCTGCGGCCCCCGACGGGGCCGCAGGGGCGTTCCCCCGGGATATTTGCGCAAGAAAGAAGCCGGGAGTCAGCCCTCGATGCGGCCGAAATCCGCGATCAGCCGGCCGGCCTCGCGGATGCGCGAGAGCAGGTTCAGCCGGTTGCGGCGGGTGATCTGGTTGTCGGTGTTGATCTGCACCGCCTCGAAGAAGGCGTCGATGGGCGCGCGCAGGCTGGCGATGCCCTGGGTCGCGGCCTGGAAATCCTCGAGCCGGACGGCCTCGCGGATCGCGGGCTCGGCCTTGTCGAGGGCGGCGAAAAGGGCGCGTTCCTCGTCGGTCTCGGAGAATTTCGGATCGGCGCCGAAGCTGTATTCGACGCCGTCCTTCTCCTCGGCCTGGGCGAGGATATTGCCGGCGCGTTTCAGCCCTTGCAGCAGGTTGGTGCCGTCCTCGGTCTTGAGCACGTCGTTCAGCGCGGTGGCACGGTTGACCAGCAGCACCAGGTCGTCATTGCCGGGCATCGCCAGCACCGCGTCGATGATGTCGTGGCGGATGCCCTGGTCGCGCAGATGGACCTTCAGGCGGTCGTGGAAGAAGGCGATGAGGTCGGCGGCCGCGGCATCCGGATTGGCTTTGGCGAAGGTTCGGCCCAGATTGGCCCGCACCCCGTTCACCAGCACCAGCCGGATCACCCCCAGCGCGGCGCGGCGGAGTGCGAAGGGGTCTTTCGAGCCGGTGGGCTTCTCGTCGATGGCCCAGAAGCCGGTCAGCGTGTCGAGCTTGTCGGCCAGCGCCACCGCCACCGACACCGGCGCCGAGGGCACCGCATCCGAGGGGCCGAGCGGCGAGTAATGGTCGCGGGCAGCATCGGCCACCGGCTCGGGCAGGCCGGCCTCCAGCGCGTAATAGCGGCCCATGATGCCTTGCAGTTCCGGGAACTCGCCGACCATGGCCGAGCGCAGGTCGAGCTTGGCGATCTTGGCCGCCTGTTCCGCCTGATCGGCATCGGCGCCGACCAGCGGCGCGATCTCGCGCGCCAGCGCCGCGATGCGGGCGATGCGATCCGCCTGCGAGCCCAGCTTGCTCTGGAAAGTGACCGATTTCAGCCCTTCGGCCCAGTCGGCCATGCCCGCCCGCGCCTCGCGCAGGTCGTTGTCCCAGAAGAAGGCCGCGTCCGAGAGGCGGGCGGCCAGCACGCGCTGGTTGCCCTTCAGGATCGTCTCGCCATGGTCGGGGGTCTCGATATTCGCCACGGTGACGAAGCCCTCGATGCGGCCGGTCCTGGGATTGCGGGCCGAGAAGAATTTCTGGTGCTCCTTCATCGAGGTCTGCAGCACCTCGGGAGGCAGCGTCAGGAAGCGGTCCTCGATGGCGCCCATCAGCGGCACCGGCCATTCGACAAGGCCCGCGACCTCGGTCAGCAGGCCCTCGTCCGGCACGATCTCCCAGCCGCGGGCGAAGGCGAGGTTCGCCGCCTCCTGCCGGATCGCGGCCTCGCGTTCGGCGGAGTCCAGCATGACGCGGGCGCGGCGCAGCCTGGCGGCGTAATCCTCGAAGCCCGAGACGGCGATCTCGTCCGGGGCCATGAAGCGGTGGCCGCGGGTGGTGTTGCCGGCGCGGATGCCGTCGATCTCCAGCGGCACCACCGCGGCGCCGGATTCGTCCGAGAGCAGGCAGAGGATGGAATGCAGCGGCCGCACCCAGCGCAGGCTGCCCGAGCCCCAGCGCATCGACTTGGGCCAGGGGAAGTTGCGGATCGTCGCCTCCAGCACCTCGGCGACGATCCCGGCGGCGGGGCGTCCCGGCTTCACGATGGTGGCGAACCAGACCTGGCCCTTCTTGTCGTCGCGCGCTTCCAGCTGGTCGCGGGTCAGACCGGTCGAGCGCAGGAAGCCCTCCAGCGCCGCCTCGGGGGCGTCGGTGCGGGGGCCCTTGCGCTCCTCGCGCGTGGTCGGGCTTTCCGCGGTCAGCCCCTCGATGGCCAGCGCCAGCCGGCGCGGGGTCGAGAAGGCGCCGGCCGAGCGGTAGGTCAGGCCGGCCTCGACCAGCCCGTCGGTGACGAGTTTCTTCAGGTCCTCGCGGGCGCGGGCCTGCATGCGCGCCGGGATTTCCTCTGAGAACAGCTCGATCAGCAGGTCGGGCATCAGTCCATCACTCCGCGTTCGGGGGTCTTGTCGTTGAATTGGTGCCAGGCAAAGGCGCGGCCGTCGGGATAGACGACGATCACCCGGTCCACGTCGGGGCGGATCTCGGCCTGGCCCAGCACGGCGCGCGCCGCGCCGGATTCCAGGTCGGCGGTCAGTGCCCGGGCGGAATAGCACTTGAACCAGCCCGGCCCGTTCAGCGGCGTCGCGGCGGGATAGGGCGCGGCATCGGCCAGCCCGGCAGGGTCCAGCGTGAAGCAGGCGCGATAGCGGATCGGCGAGCTTGCCGCGTCGATGGCCTTGAAATCGCCGACCGCGACCGGATGCGTCGCGCCCTGCGCGTCGGTGACGACGATCTCTTGCGCGCCGCTGATCTCGTCCACCTCGTCATAGAAGCCGTAGACCTGCAGATACCAGACGGCAAGGCCGGCCATGACGGCCACCAGCACCAGCATCGAGGCGACGATCTTGCCCGAGCTCATGCCGCCTCTCCCCCCGCCGCGCCCGCGGCCTCGGTGGTCACGAACAGGTCGGCGCAGCGTTTCGCCAGCGCGCGGACGCGGCCGATATAGGCCTGGCGCTCGGTGACCGAGATCACGCCGCGCGCGTCCAGCAGGTTGAACAGGTGGCTGGCCTTGATCGCCTGGTCATAGGCCGGATGCGCCATCGGGATGCGGCGCCCGGCGCCGTCCGTCTCGGCCGCGGTCAGGATGCGGTCGCATTCCGCCTCGGCATCCTTGAAATGCTGGAACAGCATGCCGGTATCGGCCTGCTCGAAGTTCCAGCGGGAATATTCGCGCTCGGCCTGGCGGAAGACGTCGCCATAGCTCAGCGGGATCGGGCTGCCGGGCGGGTTGAAGGGCATGTCCATCACGTGCTCGACCCCCAGCACATACATGGCCAGCCGCTCCAGCCCGTAGGTCAGCTCGCCCGAGACCGGCTTGCAGTCATGGCCGCCGACCTGCTGGAAATAGGTGAACTGGCTGACCTCCATGCCGTCGCACCAGACCTCCCAGCCCAGGCCCCAGGCGCCCAGCGTCGGGGATTCCCAGTCGTCCTCGACGAAGCGCACGTCGTGGATCATCGGGTCGAGGCCGATGGCCTTGAGGCTGCCCAGATACAGGTCCTGCAGGTTGGCGGGCGAGGGTTTGATGATGACCTGATACTGGTAGTAGTGCTGCAACCGGTTCGGGTTCTCGCCATAGCGGCCATCCGTGGGGCGGCGCGAGGGCTGGACATAGGCCGCAGCCCAGGGCCGGGCGCCCAGGCTGCGCAGTGTCGTGGCCGGGTGGAAGGTGCCGGCGCCGACCTCCATGTCATAGGGTTGCAGCACCGCGCAGCCCTGTCCGGCCCAATAGGATTGCAGGCGCAGGATCACGTCCTGAAAGCAGACGGGTTTCGCCGTCTGATTGTCCTTTGGGCTGGTCATCGGGGCTTCCTTCGGCATAACTGGCAGGAAATGTCTGCCGCCTTCTAGGCAGAGGGCGGCGCAGGGTCAATGAGAGGGACATGCCCATGCGGCGCTTTGCATTCGTCATCGGTGCGGCTCTGCCGCTGGCATTCGGCGCGGCCGCGCAAGCCGAGGATGTGGTGATCCGCATCGAGGCCAAGCGCGGTGCCGAGGCCGCCCGCGCCAGTGCCGAAGGCTGGGCCACCGCCTTCCCCGATGTCGTGACCTTCCCGCTGGCCGATGGCTGGATCGGCATCGCGCTTGGCCCGATGCCGCGCGAAGCGGCGACGGCGCGGCTGGAGCAGCTGAAGCAGGAGCGCAAGGTGCCGGGCGACAGCTTCCTTTCCGCCGCCGAGGGCCGCGACCTGACCCCGGTGGCCAGGGCGGCCCCCGCCGCGCCGGGGGCGCCCGATGGCTCGACCGGCAATGCCTCGACCTTCCGGCAGGGCGCGGGCCAGCCGGCAGAGGAGGACGGCGAGCCTGCGGTGGGCGATCTGGCGGGCGAGGATGCGGCCACGGCCGCCACGCCCGAAAGCGCCGCCGCCGAAACCGCCCCCGAAAACACCACCGAAAACACCACCGCGGCCGCGCCGGAACCCGCTCCCGAACCCGCGCCGGCGCAATTCTTCCTGCGCCTTGAATCCAGCACCGACCGCGCCAGGGCCGAGGAACTGCTGGCGAAATGGCGCGAAACCCTGCCCGAGGCCGGGCTCTGGACCCTGCCCAACGGCCGGTCGGCCATCGCCTTCGGCCCTATGGACGAGGCGACCGGCACCGCCTGGCTGAAAGCCTTCAAGGCCGCCGGCGCGGTGCCGAAGGACGCCTTCCTGTCGCCCGGCGAGGAGATGGGCGAGATCGCGATCATCGGCAAGGTGCCGGAGCTTGGCGCGCCCCCTGCCCCGGATGCCGCGCCGGTGCCCATGCCGCCGCTGGAGGACATCCAGCGCGCCCTGCGTTGGGCCGGCCATTACGACGGCGGCATCGACGGCAAGGACGGCCCCAAGACCCGCGCCGCCATCGCCGAAGAGATCGTGCGCCTGCGCGCCTCGCCCGATACCGCCACCGCCATGGCCGAGCTGATCCGGCGGCGCGAGGCCTGGCGGGCCGAGATGGGCCTGACCGAGCTTCGGGACAGCCATACCGGCCTTGCCCTGCCCGCGCCGATGGACAAGCTGCAATTCGACCGCGCCGAGCGCGCGCTGTCGATCTATGGGCCCAAGGACGGCTCGGGCGCGGCGCTGATCCTGTTCTCACAGCCCGGCGGCCAGCAGGAGATGCTGGACCTCGCCGGCCTTGTCACCGCGCTCGGCTGGGTGCCGGCGCCCCAGCGCCAGGTGGAACGCGGCAGCGTCACGCTGGACGGAAGCAACCAGACCCATATCGGCCATGCCGAGGCCCGGGTCGTGGAAGGGCGCGTGCAGGGCTTCGTGCTGATCTGGCCGATCTCGGACCCCGAGGACCAGCACCGGCTGGCGGCCGAGATCTCGGACAACCTGACCCGCTTCGCCCCCGGCGCGGGCGAGGCGCAGCCCGAGGCGCCCGCCATCGCCCCGGCGGCAGCGCAGAACTAGGCGCGCCAGAACCGCGGCAGGAACAGCACCAGCACCGAGATCAGTTCGAGCCGGCCCAGATACATGCCGCAGATCATCAGCCATTTCGAGGCGGTGGGGAAATCCGTCACCGCCCCGCTCTCGGTCAGTTCCGGGCCCCAGACCAGGCCGACATTGGCGATGGCGGTCCAGGCCGCGGTCAGCGCGGTGCGCGGATGCAGCCCGGTCAACGCCAGCCCGACGATCAGCAGGCCGAAGGTCAGGATGAACAGGGTGAAGAAGGCCATGACCGAATCGACCACGTCCTCCTCCAGCGGGCGGCCGCCGTAAAGCAGCGGAAACACCCGATGCGGCGACTGCATCCGCCGCAGCTGCGCCTTGACCGCCTGGAGCAGCACCAGATAGCGGAACACCTTGACCGAGCACGAGGTCGAGCCGGTGCAGCCGCCGATCAGCCCGACCACGATCAGGATGACGAAGGGGAAATGCCCCCATTGCGTGACGTCGGTCGAGGCGAAGCCGGTGCCCGAGAAGGCCGAGATCACGTTGAACGTGGTCTCGCGGATCACGGCGAGCGGGTTCTTCGCCTCAAGCCACAACAGCCGGTAAAGCACCACCACGGCGATGGCATAGAAGGTCCAGCGCAGATAGGCCCGCACCTGGATGTCGCGCCAGATCGGCTCGGCCGAGCCGCGGATCAGCTGCACCATGCGGATGAAGGGGATCGAGGCCAGGATCATGAAGAAGGCCGCCGCATACTCCGCCGGCCCAATGAAGGGCGCGAAGCTGGCGTCGTAATTGGAGAACCCGCCGGTCGAGCAGGTGGACAGCGCCAGCACCAGCGCGTCGAAGCCCTTCATGCCCAGCAGGATATAGACCACCATGCAGCTGGCGGTCATGGCGAAATAGACCCCGGCCATCTCGCGCGCGATGTCGAAGGCGCGGGGCAGGATCTTGCCCAGCGTGTCGAACCCTTCCGAGCGAAAGAACTGCATGCCGCCGACCTTCATCACCGGCAGGAAGATCATGGCGACCACGATGATCCCGAGGCCCCCGGACCAGTTCAGGAAGGCCCGCCACAGGTTGGTGCCCTTGGGCAGGCCGTCCAGCCCGGCAAAGGCCGTGGTCCCGGTCGTGGTGACGCCCGACATGGCCTCGAAATAGGCATCGGTGAAGCCAGCATGCGGCGCGCCCAGCATGAAGGGCAGCGCGCCGGCCACCGGCACCACCAGCCACAGCATCGCCGTCAGCAGAAAGACCTGCTGGATGGTCAGGGAACTGTCCCTCTGCCGCGTCGACAGCGCCACCAGCCCGCCGGCCAGCATGGTCAGGATGCCGCATTCCAGAAAGATCAGCCAATGCGCGTCGCCGTGCCACCAGTCCACCAGCATGGGCAGCGCCATCGCCGCCCCGAGCGTGACGACGACCTTGCCGACGATATTGGCCACGGGACGGATATCGATCATGCCGCCCTGCTTGCCCCGCCGCCTTACGACCGTCAAGCGCGCGACGCGGGACGGCTGGCGCAAGTGCTCGACTTTGCCGAATTCGGCATGGAGGCGGTCTGGCGCATCCGGGTCGAGGATTTCCCCGCCTTCGTCGTCACCGACGACAAGGGCAACGACTTCTTTGCCCGCAGGCCCGACTTGACCCCGCCCGGCTGACGCGCGACCAGTTCAACCGGGGCAATGCGGGGATGCGGACTGGACGATCACCCTGCGGCAGATGCAGATCTTCCTGACCGCCGCTGATGGCGAACATGGGGCTCGCCTTCCTCTCCGCCCACACCATCGCGCTGGAACGGCAGGCGGGCAAGCTGAGCGTCCTCAGCGTCGACGGCATGCCGCAGCTGCGCGACTGGTTCGTGGTCTATCCGCGCCGCAAGACGCTGGGCCCGGCCGCGCGCGAGTTCCGCGACTTCGTCACCACAGACGGCCCCGCCTTCATGCGCCAGTTCTTCGGAGAGGATTACGGTGCGGAATAGAGCCGGCAAAGCGGGCAGCCGCGGCCCCGCAGGACCGCGCGCTACGCCCAGGTATCCCCCACCGTGAAACCTTCGGCAAACGGATCGTCATGGTCCAGCACCAGGGTGTTCAACCCACAGATCCAGCTGGTCCCCGAGATTTCCGGCACCACGGCGCGGCGGCCCGCGATCTCGGTCTCCTCGACCAGCCGCCCGGTATAGACGTTGCCGAGAATGCCCTGGTGCCGGAAGCTCTTGTCCAGCGGCAATTCGCCTTTGGCATGCAGCACCGCCATCTTGGCGCAGGTGCCTGTGCCGCAGGGGCAGCGATCCAGCGCGCCGGTCCAGGTCGCGGGATTGTCCCAGGAAAAATCCCCCGAGGCCATGGTGACGGCATTCTTCCAGTCGGCGTTCGGATCGTCCGTCGGCCCGGACAGTTGCGAGATGGTGATGCCCACGCCCGGATAATCGGGATGCTCGACCGGCAGCTGCTCGATCGCCGCCTGCCGGATCATCGCCGAGATGCGGGCGATTTCGCGGCCATGCTCGGGGATCAGTTCCAGGCCGGGGAACTGCCGGATGTCGGCGATGGCATAGAACATGCCGCCCCAGCCGACATCGACCCGGACCTTGCCCAGATGCGGCACCTCGATTTCGGCATCCAGATGCGCGGCGAAGGCCGGCACGTTGCGGAACGTCACGCTGGTCACCTTGCCGCCCCGGCATTCGGCGCGGACCCGGATCAGCCCCGCCGGCGCCTCCAGCACCAGCTCGGTGACGGGCTCCTTCATCGGCAGAAGGCCCATTTCCAGCAGCACCGTGACGACCGAGATGGTATTGCCGCCGGACATGACCGGATATTCGATCTGCTCCATGATGATATAGCCGGCATCGGCCTCGGGATGCGAGGGCGGCACGATGATGTTGCAGCAATGCGCCGCATAGCCGCGCGGCTCGCGCAGCATCAGCTTGCGCAGCTGGTCGTCATTGGCCTCCAGCCATTGCATCTTCTCGTAGGACGAGCGCCCGGGAATATGGGGAACGCCGCCGGTAATCACCCGCATCGGCGTTCCGGCATGCGTATCGACGGCATGGATCATTCGCTTGAACGCCATGTTTGCTGCTCCTGAGGGCGTGTTCTTGAAGCCGGGATGGGAAAGGCGCGCCCGGTGATGACAGCCGGGCGAACCAAAGGGATCAGGGAATACGGATCGCTGCACCATAAGGCCGGTTTATCCGCCATGACGCAGCGGCCATGGTCACAGAGCGGCTTCGACCTTTTCCGCGACCTCGGCAGGAACCCAGCTCGTCCAGATATCCCTGTTCTCTTCCAGGAAATGCACGGCCGCATCCTCGCCCATGGCCTGGTTGTCGCCCTGCCATGCCATCAGCTTGGCCACGGTGTCGTTGCTCCAGCCGCGGGTGTTGAAATAGTCCAGGATCGCCGGGCTGGTCCGGTCGGCAAAATCCCTGGTCAACACCGTCATCACCGTGTCGATGGGCCAGCCGGTGACCTTCGGGTCGGCGCAATCGAGATTGGTGATGCAGCGTTTCCATTCGACCGGATCGTGCTCGGCGTTCGGTTCCAGCTGCACCAGCTGGTATTTGCCCAAGAGCGCGGTCGGCGCCCAGTAATAGGTGATGAAGCCTTCCTGACGCTCATAGGCCCGGGCGATGGCGCCATCCAGGCCCGCGGCCGAGCCCGGCCGCATCAGGTTGAAGCCCTTTTTCTCGGCCTCGTAGGCCTTGAACAATTGCGCGGTCACAACCGTCGCCCCCCAGCCTTCGGCGCCGTTGAAGATCACGCCGCGGCTGGGGTTTTCCGGGTCCGGGAAAAGCTCGGGATGCGCCAGGGCATCCTCGACCGTCTTGATCTCGGGATGCGCATCGGCCAGGTATTTCGGAATCCACCAGCCCTGAATGCCGCCATCGGGCAGGGCCGGCGCGCCGTAGACGATCTTGCCGTCCTCGAGCCCCTGCGGAACGATCTCGGGCAGCAGGTCCACCCAGGTTTCCGAGGAAACGTCGGGCGAGCCTTTCTCGATCATGGATGTGGTCGAGGGAACCGTATCCCCCGGAATGGTCTCGACGCTGCAGCCGTAACCGTTTTCGAGGATGAACTTGTCGACATAGGTCAGCAGTTCGGCGCTCTGGACGTTATGCAGTGCAAGGGTCACGTTGCCGCAATCCTGCGCGGCAGCCGACCATGCGCCGCCGGAAAGGCCAGCGGCAAGGACCGTCGAAGCGAGTAGTCTTTGCATTTCCATCTCCCTGTCTGCGGCGTTGTTTCAGGGCGGCGCGCCGCGTCTTTACCTGCCCTGTTCTCGGGACGGCTTGGCTACGGGGGGCCCTTTGGCCGCTTCATCCTCGTCGCCCGCTTCTGATCGCCATATTCGTATACGATATTTGTTCTACGAAATCTCTTGCCTTCGGGCGATTCTGTCAAGAAGTTCTTCGGTTCCGGCAATCCGCGTGCATCCATGGTGGCGCATGAAGCACCGGGCTGCTTTGGGCTCCCGCGCCTTGGGCGTCCTTTGGTGGGACGCGACAGGGGGCTCTGCCCCCGGAGTATTTGGGAAACGGTGAAAGCCTTCAGAGCTTCCCGGTCAGTTCCGGGACGACGGAGAACAGATCCCGACGAAGCCGTAATCGGTGACGATCACATTGCTGTCCTTCATCCCAGCAAGGTGCTGGATGGCGCCGGAGATGCCGGTGCTGATGGCGATGACCTCCTCGGCCTTGCCCGCCTCCTTCAGGGGAATCGCCTCTTCCACCGCGATCTGGTCGAGCGGGTCATCGACATCTTCACATTCGCCAAATCGACACCAGAGCCACGTTGTAGTCGATCACGCGCTTCACGGGCACGAGTATCTTCATGGGATTGACCTTCCTGCTGTTGTCGATCCATCAGGCCCGGAGCGCCCAGAGCGCGAACAGCGGTTCATCGCTGGATCGCATGGCATGAACCGCGTTTGGCGGCACGAAGAAGCTGCCGCCGATGCCGGGCTCGAACCAGTCGCGCCCCGGCTTGCGGAATTGGCCCGGCGACAGGACCAGATAGGTTTCCTCGGGCGCGTGCTGGTGGTCGGGATATCGGGTCTGCGGTGCCAGAAGGCTGAGGCCGATCCACAGGTCGCGGCGCTCCTCGATGCCACCGGGGCCGAGCAGCATGGCATTGGCATGGCTTTCTGAGAAATTCGCGCTGGCGGTCGCGTCGCCGGTCCGGCGGCGCCAGCACAGCAGCGGCGTCAGCCGCTGTATCGCCTGCAAAAGATCGGAAAGATCCTGGTATTCCATGGGACGGGCCAGAGCCGTGTCGAGCCAAGCCTCGACCACGGGCAGGCGGGCCGGTCCCGCCCCTTGGTCCCCAACCGAAAGGATTGCCTCGGAAATGCCCTGAAGCGAGGCCGGCGAATTGCCGTCATGGGCGCGCGCCCGCATGGCGGGCAAGGCGATATCAAGGAAATCCTGCAGGGGTTGCAGTCGCGGCATTTCGGTTTACCTCCCGGGATCCGGCCGGCGCGCGGATCATCGCCGCGCGCCGGGGTGCGTTACAAGTCCTTGACCAACCGCAGCGCGTCGTAGATCGCGGCATGGGTGTTGCGGGCGGCGACGGCATCGCCGATGCGGTAGAGGCGGAAGCGGCCTTCGGGGTTTTTGCGGACCTCCTGCAACCCGCCGGTGGTCAGGGCCTCGTAATCGACCTCGCCCAGGTTCGAAGACAGCGGCTTGAGATCGAAATAGAGCTCGTCCAGCGGCCGCGTGCCGTGGTTGACCACCACCTGGTCGACGATGCGCTCGCGGGTGAAATCGCCGTAATCGCTGCCGAGCGTGGCGCGCAGCTGGTTGCCCTCGCGCGTCACCGAGCGGAGGCGCCAGGTGACGGTGAAGGTGGTGTCGCGCTTTTGCAGGTTGCGCATGTAGGGCACCAGGTTCATCGCCATCACCTCGGGCGAGAAGCTGCGATCCGGCGTCACGATCTCGACCGCCGCACCCGTGGCCGAGATCAGGTCGGCCGCCTGCAGCGCCGCATGGTCGCCCGCATCGTCGAAGATCAGCACGTTGCGGCCCGGCCTCACGTCGCCCGCAAGGATGTCCCAGGCCGAGCAGACGAGATCGTTGCCCGTCTCCAGCACCTCGACATGGGGCAACCCGCCGGTGGCGACGATCACCTCGTCGGGCTCGGTGGCCAGCACGTCACCCGCGTCGGCGAAAGTGTTGAAGTTGAACTTCACACCATGCTTCTCGCATTGCGCCATGCGCCAGGCGATGATCGAGATCATCTCGCGGCGCCGCTCGTCCAGCGCGGTCAGGCGGATCTGGCCGCCGGGCTGGTCGGCGGCCTCGAAGACGGTGACGGCATGGCCGCGCTCGGCGGCGACGCGGGCGGCCTCCATGCCGGCCGGACCGGCGCCGACCACGGTGATGCGCTTTTTCGCCGGGGCGGGCGGGATGGTGTGCGGCATGGTCTCCTCGCGCCCGGTGGCGGCATTGTGCAGGCAGAAGGCCATGCCGCCCTGATAGATGCGGTCGAGGCAATAGTTCGCGCCGACGCAGGGGCGGATGTCGTCCTCGCGCCCCTCGACGACCTTGCGGACCAGATGCGGGTCGGCCATGTGCGCCCGCGTCATGCCGACCATGTCCAGCAACCCCGAGGCGATGGCATGGCGGGCGGTCGGCACGTCCGGGATCTTGGCGGCGTGGAAGGTCGGAAAGCCCGTGGCCTTCCTGATCTGCCCGGCGAATTCCAGGTGCGGGGCGTTCCTCATCCCCTGCACCGGGATCACGTCGGTCAGCCCGGCATCGGTGTCGATATGGCCCTTGACCACGTTCAGGAAATCGACCAGCCCGCTGTCCTTCAGCTTGCGCGAGATCGCCAGCCCGTCCTCGGCCGTCAGCCCGCCCGGCAGGTCCTCGTCGCCGGTATAGCGCACGCCCAGGATGAAATCCTCGCCGCAGCGTTCGCGGATGCCGCGCAGCACGTCGAAGGTGAAGCGCAGCCGGTTGTCGAGGCTGCCGCCATAGGGCCCGTCCAGGTCGTTGGTCAGCGGCGACCAGAACTGGTCCATCAGATGGCCGTAGGCCTGGATCTCAAGCCCGTCCAGCCCCGCCGCCTTCATGCGCTCGGCCGCATCGACATAGTCGTCGATGATCCGGTCGATGTCCCAGTCCTCCATCTTCTTCGGGAACGAGCGATGCGCCGCCTCGCGCTCATGGCTGGGCGAGACGACGGGCAGCCAGTCGGCCTTGTCCCAGCGCGTGCGCCGGCCCAGATGGGTCAACTGGATCATCACCGCACAGCCATGGTCGTGGCATTCGTCGGTCAGCTTCTTCATCCAGCCGACCACCTCGTCCTTCCAGGCCAGGATGTTGTTGAAGACCGGCGGGCTGTCGCGCGAGACCGAGGCCGAGCCGGCGGTCATGGTCAGCGCCACCCCGGCCTTCGCCCGCTCGACATGATAGGCGCGGTAGCGGTCCTTGGGCATGCCGTCCTCGGGATAGGCCGGCTCGTGGCTGGTGATCATGATGCGGTTGCGCAGCGTCAGGTGCTTCAGCTGATAGGGCTGCAGAAGGGGATCGTTCGACATGGCTCTGCCTGTGAAGGGTGGGAGTCGTTGCCCCAAGAAGGCAAGAAATGTTCACATGTGTCAATATAAAAATCATATGTGATCCTTTAGTATGCATCTCTGGACAATTCGCTTGAGGCGAATCGGCACGCGGGCTATGCAGGGGCATGGAAACCCATATTGCCCCCGAAACCGGCTGGCGCGGGTCGCGCGAGGGCTGGCTGGAAGCCGGCTACCAGGCGCTGATCGACAGCGGCATCGACGCGGTGAAGATCCTGCCGCTGGCCCGGCAGCTGAACCTGTCGCGCACCAGCTTCTATTGGTTCTTCGAGGATCGCGAGGCATTGCTGACCGCGCTGATCGACGGTTGGGAGGCGCGCACCACCCGGCCCTTCGTCGCCGCCACGCGGGAATATGCCGACAGCCAGGCCGAGGCGATGCTGAACGTGCTGGCCTGTTTCCTGTCCGGGGTCTTCGATGCGCGGCTGGAATTCGCGGTGCGCAGCTGGGCCCTGCAGGACGGCAAGGTGGCGGCGCGAATCGAGGCGGCGGACGAGACGCGGCTGGGGGCGCTGCGCGACATGCTGGTGCGCTGGGGACATGGAGAGCAGGAGGCCGATGTCCGCGCCCGCACCATCTACCTGACGCAGATCGGCTATATTTCGATGCGCGCCCGGGAGGAGCTGGAGACGCGGCTGGCCCGCATTCCCACCTATGTCGAGATCTATACCGGCCAGCGCCCCGAGCCGCGCGAGCTGGCGCGCTTCAATGCGCGTTTCATGTCCCAGCCCGGGGCCCGTCCCGGCTCCGCACCATGAGGGTCGGCCGCATCGACAGCCCGGGCCGGAATCTGCCGGATTTCCCCCCGCCCGATTCCCGGCTGCGTCCGGCGCCGGGCCGCGGCGGGGCCGGTCCGGCCAGCAATGCTGACGATATCGTCGCACGACATGCCGCTATTGTTGCATCCGGGCCGCGGCCGGACGGGGAAGATACCGCATCGGCGGCCGCCGGCCGCCTGCTGGTTCCCCTCATGACAGGCATCCCCTTGCCCGAAACCGTTCCCACCGGCCTCCGATGCGCCCGCGCCCTGCCGAACGCGGTCGGGCCCAGCCCCGCCAGGGGCCCGGCAGAGGGTGCCGCCGGTGGTCCGGCCGGTCCGGCGGGCGCGATCCGAATTGCCCCGGCAGAGGCGGCGTTGAACCGTCGCGGACCGGGGCGCAAGCCGGCAGGAACCCCATCCTGACCCAAATCAGCCCCCGGCCTTCCGCGACGGGCCGGGCAGGCATGACCAATGTCGCGACAGGGAAGCGAAAACCATGAAACGATCCTATCTCTTTGGCACCGTCCTCGCCCTGCCGTTCGCTGCGCTGGCCGGCGCCGCCTCGGCCGATTGCGGCAGCCTGACCATCGCCAGCATGAACTGGCAAAGCGCCGAGGTGCTGGCGAGCCTTGACCAGTTCATCCTGAACGAAGGCTATGGCTGCAGCGCCGAGATCGTCGCCGGCGACACCGTGCCCTCGATCACCTCGCTGGTGGAAAAGGGCAAGCCCGAGATCGTCCCCGAGGCCTGGGTCGACCTGATGCCCGAGATCGTCGAGGCCGGGCTGCGGGACGAAAAGATCGTCTCGCTCAGCCGCTCGCTGTCGGATGGCGGCAAGCAGGGCTGGTTCATCCCGCGCTACATGCTGGACGAGCATCCGAACCTGAACAAGATCGAGGAGATCCTGGCCCATCCCGAACTGTTCCCGGCCCCCGAGGATGCCTCGAAGGGCGCGGTCTACAATGGGCCGGCGGGCTGGGGCGGCACCGTGGTCACCACGCAGCTCGCCAAGGCCTTCGACATCGAGGGCAAGGGCTTCGCCCTGGTCGATACCGGCTCGGCCGCCGGGCTCGACGGCTCGATCGCCCGCGCCTACGAGCAGCAGGCGCCATGGCTGGGCTTCTACTGGGAACCGACCTCGCTTCTGGGCAAATACGACATGGTCGCGGTCGATTTCGGCATGGAGCACGATGTCGAGGAATGGCGGCGCTGCACCTCGGTCGCGGATTGCCCCGATCCCAAGCCGAACGCCTTCCCGATCGACAATGTCTTCACCCTGGTGTCGAAATCCTTCGCCGAGGCGGCCGATCCCGGCGTCGTCGACTATCTGTCCAAGCGCAGCTGGAGCAACGAGACCGTCAACAAGCTGATGGCCTGGATGACCGACAACCAGGCCACGGGCGAGGACGGGGCGCGGGAATTCCTGCGCGAGAACGAAGAGCTCTGGACCCAATGGGTGACGCCCGAGGCGGCGGAACGCATCAAGGCCGCGCTCTAGGCGCGGCCCGTCCGGCGGGGGGCGGCGCGACGCCGCCCTCTCTCCCTTCCCCTCCGAACCAGCGCGGACGAAATCACCATGGCATGGTTAACTTCCTTCCCCCAGCTAGACGACGGCTATCTTCGCGACCTCAAGCGGGTCATCGACGAGGGTTTCCGCCAGTTCACCCGCAACTACGGTGACAGCATCGAGGGCTTTTTCAGCCCGCTGCAAAGTTTCCTCATCTGGTCCGAGCGGCTGCTGACCAATGCGCCCTGGCCGCTTGTCCTGCTGGTGGTCGGGGCGCTGGCCTGGGGCGCCAGCCGCAGCCTGCGCGTGGTGATCGGCAGCCTGCTGACCCTGGTGCTGATCGGGCTGTTCGGCATGTGGGACGACACGATGAAGACCGTGTCGATGATCTTCGCCGCGACGCTGCTGTCGATCGCCATCGGCCTGCCGCTGGGCATCCTGATGTCGCGCTCGCAGCGGGTGCAGGCGGTGCTGAACCCGGTGCTGGACGTGATGCAGACCATGCCCAGCTTCGTCTACCTGATCCCGGTGGTGATGCTTCTGGGCATCGGCCGGGTGCCGGGGCTGATCGCCGTGGTGATCTATGCCCTGCCGCCGATGATCCGGCTGACCAACCTGGGCATCCGCCAGGTCGACCGCGAGGTGCTGGAGGCGGCCGACGCCTTCGGCTCCTCGGCCTGGCAGAAGCTCATCAAGGCCGAGCTGCCGCTGGCGCTGCCCACCATCATGGCCGGCATCAACCAGACCATCATGATGGCGCTGGCCATGGTGGTGATCGCCTCGATGATCGGGGTGCAGGGGCTGGGCCAGCCGGTGCTGCGCGCCATCAACAACCAGTATTTCACCCTGGGCCTGTTCAACGGCTTCGCCATCGTCGGCATCGCCATCCTGTTCGACCGCATCAGCCAGGCCTGGGGCAAGCGGCTGCAGAAACATCGCGAGGTGGGTCATGGCTGATCCGATCGGCATCGAGATCCGCAATCTCTACAAGATCTTCGGCCCCGCGCCCGAGGCGCATGTCGAGGCGGTGCGCGCCGGCATGACCAAGGCCGAGCTGCAGGCCCGCCACGGCCATGTGCTGGGCCTGCGCGACATCAACATCTCCATCGCGCCGGGCAGCATCCAGGTGATCATGGGCCTGTCGGGTTCCGGCAAGTCGACGCTGATCCGCCACATCAACCGGCTGATCGAGCCCACGGCGGGCGAGATCGTCATCGAGGGGCAGAACGTCGTCGCCATGCCGCCCGAGGCGCTGCGCGCCTTCCGCCGCCACAAGACCGCGATGGTGTTCCAGAAATTCGCGCTGCTGCCGCATCGCACCGTGCTGGACAACGCCGCCTACGGGCTGGAGGTGCAGGGCGTGCCCGAGGCCGAACGCTATCGCACCGCCATGCGCTGGATCGAGCGCGTCGGGCTTTCCGGCTTCGAGAAGAGCTATCCCAGCCAGCTTTCGGGCGGCATGCAGCAGCGGGTGGGCCTGGCGCGCGCCCTGGTCAACGACGCGCCGATCCTGCTGATGGACGAGGCCTATTCGGCGCTGGATCCGCTGATCCGCTACGACATGCAGACGGTCCTGCTGGACCTGCAGCAGGAGGTCAGGAAGACCATCGTCTTCATCACCCACGACCTCGACGAGGCGCTGCGCATCGGCGACCGTATCGCGCTTTTGCGCGACGGCTGCGTCATCCAGCAGGGCACGGCGCAGGACATCGTGCTGCGTCCTGCCGACGATTACGTGGCGAATTTCGTGCAGCATGTCGACCGCGGCCGGGTGCTCAAGGTCGGCGCGGTCATGGTGGCCGAGCACGGCTTCGACAGCCTGCCCGAGGCCGCCATCGCCCCCGAGGCCACGGTCGCCGAGGCGCTCCAGCACATGGCGGCAAACCGCCTCCAGGCGCTGAGCGTCAAGAACCCGGAAGGCCAGACCCTCGGCGTCATCCCGTTCCAGAACGCCATCAACGCCTATACGGGCAACATCGCGGCGAGCGCATGAGGATCGGCATCGTCGGCGCCACCGGCTGGCTGGGCTCGGCGCTTGGCGCGGGGCTCTTGTCGCGCGGCATCGTCCAGCCGGGCGATCTGGTGCCCTTGAACCGCAGCGGGCCGCGTCCCGATTATCACGGCCATGCCGATGTGGTCTGGGCCCGGGACGTGGCCGATCTGGCGGCGCAAAGCGACGTGGTCGTGGTCTCGGTCCGCCCCGAGGACTGGCCGGGGCTGGCGCTGCGGGCCGAGGGGCGGCTGGTCCTGTCCTTCATGGCCGGGGTGGATGCCCGCGAACTGGCCCGCTGCGGCGGCCGGATCGTGCGGGTCATGCCGAATGCCGCGGCCGAGATCGGGGCCTCCTATTCGCCCTTCTGGGCCGCCGAGGGCGTGACCGAGGCCGACCGCGACACGGTGCGGCGCCTGCTTTCCGCCATCGGCACCACCGACGAACTGGCAAGCGAGGCCGAGATCGACCTGATGACCGCCCTGCCCGGCTCGGGCGCCGCCTATCCGGCGCTGATGGCCGTGGCGATGGCCGGCTTCATGCGGGCGCAGGGCATCTCGGAGGCCATCGCCTGGCGCGCGGCCGAGGCCGCCGTCATCGGCGGCGCGCGGCTGCTGGAAGGGCGGGTCAGCGAAGCGCCCGCCATGCTCGCCGCCTATCACGACTATCGCGGCACCACCGCCGCCGGCATCGAGGCCGCCGAGGCGGCAGGTTTCAGCCGCGCCGTCGTGGCGGCGCTGGAAGCGGCGACCGACAAGGCGCGGCGCATGGCGAAGGATCCGGCGTGACGCGGCCGCCGCTCTCGAGCCTCGACGGGACGGATTGCGACGTCATCGTCATCGGCGCCGGAGCGGTCGGCTGCGCCAGCGCCCGGCAACTGGCCGGGCGCGGCTTTCGCACCCTGCTGGTCGACCGCGGCGATATCGGCGCCGGCACCTCGTCGCGCTCCAGCCGCATGCTCTATTCCGGGCTCGGCTATCTCGCCGCGCGCTATCCGCTGTGGCAGATGCCCTTTCGGCCCGCCGACATGATCCGGCGGCTGCTCTACACCCGCGACGTCATGCGCTGCCGGGCCGAACTGGTGCACGACATGCCCGGCCATCTGACGAAGCATCGCTTCCACTATCCGTTCCGCAAGGGCGACCGCTATCCGCCCTGGCTGGTCGATCTGGGCTTCCGTCTGGTCGAGGCGCTGGACCGCTGGCGGGTTCTGCTGGCCTATCGCCGCCTCCCGCCTGCAAAAGCCGCCGGCGAAAGCGCCATGGCGGCGGCCTTGGGCGGGCCGCTGCGCGGCGTCGGGGTCTTCGAGGAATACATGTATGCCTGGCCCGAGCGCATCTGCGTCGATACCGCGCTGGATGCCGAGCGGCGCGGCGCCACCCTCCGCACCTATGCCGAGGTGACGGCCATCGTGCGCGAGGGCGAGGGCTGGCTGGTCACGCTGGACGAACGCGCGCCCGAGATGCAGGGCCGTGCGCAGGTCCGCGCCCGCATGGTGGTGAATGCCGCCGGCCCCTGGATCGACCGCGTGCCGGGCGGCGGCGCGGGCCGGCGCCGGGTGATCGGCATCAAGGGCGTCAACGTCATGGTGCGCCTGCCCGAGGCGTTCCGCGGCCAGGGGCTGGAAGCCTTTTCCCGCAAGGGCGAGCCCTATTACGTCTTTCCCTGGCGCGATTTCCATTTCATCGGCCCGACCGAGACCGAAGTCACCGCCAATCCCGACGACATCCGCGTCGAGGATGCCGAGATCGACTATATCCTGGGCGAGGCCAACCACCTGTTCCCCGACCTGCAACTGACGCGTGCGGATGTGCTGCATTGCTGGTGCGGCGTGCGGCCGACCTCGTCGCGCGACGGCCGGACCACCAGCCTGCCGGTCGAGGTCGCCGAGGATCCCGCGATGCCCGGCCTGCTGGCCGTCACCGGCTCGACCATCATGCTGCACCGCCACGCGGCGCGGAAGGTGGCGCGGGCGGTCGAAAAGCGGCTGGGAAGGCGCGGGCCGGAACCCACGGGCGCCATTCCGGCGCCCGAAACCCATGACGACGGCATCGGCCAGATGGCAGCCCGCGAACATGTCGTGCGCCTTTCGGACCTCATCCGCCGCCGCCTGCCGGACGGGCTGGAGCCCGACCTGGGCCGGGGCCGGGCCGAGGCGCTGTCGCGCATCGCCGCCGCCAGCCTCGGCTGGTCCGAGGCCCGCCGGCAGGACGAACTGCAGCATTTCGAGGCCGACACCGCACGGGTCTATCGCCAGCTGTAAGGATCTATCCCCAGACCAGCCAATCCGCGAACAGCCACCCCAAGGGAAACCACGACCCGGCTGGCGGGCGTCACCGGGCGGGTCGCAAGCTTATCCGAGCCGGAGGGCGCGCCACGCGGGATGAGGCAGGACCCGCCGGACCGAAGGGCTAAAGCCCGATCGCCTTGTAGGCCTGCGCCACCTCGTCGATGGCCAGCACATAGGCGGCGGTGCGCAGGTCCGGGTAGCTGCCGTCGGGGCGGTTCCACAGCGCGCTCATCCGGCGATAGGCGGCGCGCATGATGTCGTCGAGGCCCGAGCGGACCAGCGCGATCTCGCTGCGCGCCTCCAGGAAGCGGGCATGTTCGCTTGGGAAATCCCGGCCGGTCATCTGCTCCAGCGAGCGGGCCAGCAGCCGGTGCTCGTCCTCCTCCAGCCGCCGCTCCATCAGGCCGAAGGGGATGTGGCTGAGATTCTTCACCCATTCGAAATAGGACACCACCACGCCGCCGGCATTGGCGAACAGGTCGGGCAGGATGATCTTGCCGGCCTGGCGCAGGATGGCGTCGGCCGCGTTGGTCGTGGGGCCGTTCGCGGCCTCGACGATCAGCGCCGCCTTGATCGAGGCGGCATTCTCGGCGGTGATCGCGCCCTCGGCGGCGGCGGGGATCAGGATGTCGCATTCGTCGGCCAGCGCGCCCATGTCGGGCCGGCTCACCGCGCCGCCGGCAAAGCCCTCGACCGAGCCGGTCTGCACCAGATGCGCCTTCAACGCGTCGATGTCGATGCCGTCGGGATTGCGCACCACGCCCGTGCGTTCGATCACCGTGACGATGCGCACGCCGTCCTCCTGCGACAGGAACTTGGCGGCGTGGAAGCCGACATTGCCAAGACCCTGCACCACGCAGGTCAGGCCGGACAGGCTCTCGGACAGGAACCCGGCGCGGGCGCGGTCGGCGGGATGGCGAAAGAATTCGCGGATCGCATATTGCACGCCGCGTCCGGTGGCCTCGGTGCGGCCCTCGATGCCGCCGCCGCCGACCGGCTTGCCGGTGACGCAACCCAGCGCGTTGATGTCCTGCAGCCGGGCGCGGCGGTATTCGTCGGCGATCCACATCATGTTCAGCTCGCCCGTGCCCATGTCCGGCGCCGGCACATTGGCGGCCGAGCTGAGGAATTCATGCGCCATCAGCTCCTGCGCGAAGCGGCGGGTGATCTTTTCCAGCTCGGTCTCGGTCCAGTCGGCGGGATCGATCCGCAGCGCCCCCTTGGATCCGCCGAAGGGCAGCCGCACCAGCGCGCATTTATAGGTCATCAGCGCCGCCAGCGCCTCGACCTCGTCCTGGTCGGCATTGGGGGCGAAGCGGATGCCGCCCTTGGCCGGGCGGCTATGCGTCGAATGCACCGCCCGCCAGCCGGTAAAGGTATGCATGCGCCCGCGCAGCCGCACGCCGAAGCGGGTCACATAGGTCGCGTTGCAGACCTTGATCTTCTCGGCCAGCCCCTCGGGCAGGTCGCAGCGCGAGGCCGCGACGTCGAACATCTCGTTCACATCGGCCAGGAATGACTGATTGCTCATGAACCCCTCCTCCGGGCTCTTTCTGGAAAACAGGGGGCCGCGGCCCCCTGCGGAATGTCAGCCGGCCAGCAGCGCGGCGGTGCCCCCGCGGCGGTGGGGCAGATACGCATCATGCCGATCTCCTCATTCGATGCGAGAGGGATACCAGAGGATCGCCAGGCGGTGCGCCTGAATATTGCCCATCAGCCAGCCAGATGGAACAAATTCGAGGCCATTTTCAGACCTCGCCCGGATCTGGACAGGCGAATCGCGATGCCGAGCCCGCGCGGCGGGGTCGCAACATCTCCCTGAAGCCGGAGGTCGGGCAGAACGTCCGCCCGGCCCATCGCTCAGTCCGCCATGACGCGGGCGATCCAGGACGCGATCATCAGGTCCAGATGCGCACCCCCGCCATTCTTGAACAGGGTGATCTCGTCATCCGATTGCCGCCGGCGGGCATCCGGCCGCACGAGGTCGTAAAGATCGCCCAGCACGCTCTCGGCGGTGATCGCGCCCGAGGCGATGGGCAGCATCAGCTCGCCGATATGGCCGAGCGTGGTCGCCCGGCTGTCCACGAACAGCGCCGCCTTGGCCATCAGGGCATCGTCGGCCTCGCGCATGTCGGCCTTGAAGGCGCCGATCAGGTCGACATGGGTGCCGGCCCGGACCCAATCGCCCAGGATGACCGGCTGGCGCGCCATGGTGGCCGAAGAGACGATGTCGGCCTCTCCGACCGCGTCTTGCAGGTCGGGCACCGCCACCAGTTCGGCCTCGATTCCGTCCAGGCCGGCGACCAGTTCCCGCGCCTGTTCCGGGCGGCGCGACCAGACCGAGACGCGCTCGATCCCCGGCAGCACCGCGGTATAGGCCTTGACCAGACTGGTCGCGACCGTCCCGGCGCCGACAATCAGCAGGTGCCGGCTGTCCGGGCGCGCCAGCAGGCTGGCAGCCAGCACGGAATCGGCGGCGGTCTTGATCTCGGTGACCAGCGGGCTGTCCACGATGGCCTGCAGCGTGCCGGTTTCGCCGTCAAAGACCAGCATCGCCCCCTGGACCGTGGGCAACCCCCGCGCCGCATTGCCGTCGAAGACGGTGAAGGTCTTGGCGCCGTAGCCCAGCCCCTCGATCCAAGCCGAGCGGCTCATCATCGTGCCGGTGGGCGGGCCCAGGAACACATCCCTGATCTCGGCCGGGGGCAGCCCGTGGCCCTGCCGCAACGCCTCGACGGCATCGGGCCAGTTCAGCCGGCCGATCGCATCCTCATAGGACAGGAATTGCGGGGCGTTTTTGCTTGTCATGGAAATGCGTTCCCTTCTTCTGCACGGGTCGGCGCCCGCCGGGCCGGCCTGAAATGCCGCTACAGAGCCAGAGACGAGCTGGCCTGGCAAGAGCCGGGGCCTCCGGTGTTTCCTGCCGGCCGGCCATGCCCGTCCCCCGTCGGGTGGTGCGGCGCATCCAGCCCGCCGGCAAGCGGGATGGCGATGCCCCCTATCGATCCATCGGCCAGGTATCCGACAGGCGATAGCCCCCCGGGAACGGATCCGCCGGATCGACCATCAGCTGCTTGGTGCCGATGATCCAGGCCCGGCCCGAGATGATCGGACGGATCGCCGGCTTGCCGTTCAGGTCGATCTCGCTGTCGATCCGGCAATGGAACTCGGTCTCCAGAAGCGAGGTGCCGACGAAGCGATCTCCGGCCTTCATCTGCCCCTTGGCATGCAACACCGCCATCCGCGCCGAGCAGCCCGTGCCGCAAGGCGAACGGTCCAGCTTGCCGGGACGGATCGCCACGGCGTTCTTGCCCCACAGCACCCCGTCCTTCATCTGCACAGGGTCGGTGATCTGGCAGAACGAGATATGGTCCCAATCATTGGCGGGATGCTTGAAGCCCAGCTGTTCATTGGCGGCCTCGGTCACCTTCACGCCCATCTGCGCGATGTCGCGGGCCTGGTCGGGACGCAGTTCCAGCCCCAGCGCAGCCGCATCGACCAGCACGAAACTGTCGCCGCCATAGGCGGTGTCCACGGTGATCGTGCCCAGGCCCTCGACCTCGATCCGCACGTCCAGCTTGTCGGCGAAAGAGGGCACGTTGCGGACCCGGATGCGCTCGGCCTTGCCGTTCCGGCATTCGGCCTCGACCTCAATCAGCCCGCCCGGCGGTTCGAGGATCATGCGGGTGACGGGCTCCTGCATGGGAATGATCCCGGTATCGAGCAGCACCGTCGCCACACACATCGAGTTCGAGCCCGACATGGGCGGCGTATCGGCCGGCTCCATGATGATCCAGCCCATCTGGGCGCGCGGGTCCTTGGGCGGCACCAGCAGGTTGACATGGCGGAACACGCCGCCGCGCGGCTCGTTCAGCACGAAGCTGCGCAGGGTCTCGTCCTCGGCGATCCAGCGCGACTGGTCCCAGACCGTCTCGCCCGGCGGCGGGGCCACGCCGCCGACGATGACATCGCCGACCTCGCCTTCGGCATGGCAGGACACGACATGCACGACCCTGGATGTGCGCATTGGTTTTCCTCGATCATTGCGGACAGGCAGGGCTGGCCGCAGGTTGGTATTTCGTATACGATATTTTCATCACCACATTGCCGGTTTCGCCCTGCCCCGTCAAGCGCGCTTCGCGAGTCCTCACAGCCCGCACCTTCTCCGGGCGCGGCATCCTCTTGCGGCGGAATATCGGCTACCATATCTTCCTGCCCGTGCAGCCGCGCAGCTGGGGGAAGCAGAATGCCATTCAAGGATGCAGAGGTCCCCAATCTCGGGAAAGCCCCCACCGCCTCGGACATCATCCTGAAATTCATCCGCGATTCCATCGCCGACGGCACGCTGGACGAGGGCGAGCCGATCCGCCAGGACGATGTCGCAAGGATGTTCAACGTCAGCAAGATCCCGGTCCGCGAGGCGCTGAAGCGGCTGGAGGCCGAGGGTCTGGTCGAGTTCCAGCGCAACAAGGGCGCCATCGTCACCGCGGTTTCCGAGCCCGAGATCGCCCAGATCTTCGAAACCCGGGCCATCCTGGAATCGGCCGCCATCAAGCTTTCGGTGCCACATATGACGCCGGAGACCTTCACCGATGCCGAGGCGTTCTGCGACGCCTTCGCGCGGGAAACCGATGTCGCGCAATGGTCGGCGCTGAACTGGCAGTTCCACAGCCGGTTGTATCTGGATGCGCAGCGGCCGTTCCTGGTCAGCACCATCCGCTCGGTGAACGACCGGCTGGAACGCTACCTGCGCATCCAGCTGGCCCTGTCGCACGGCCAGGGCACGGCCGATCGCGAGCATCGCGAGATCCTGGCCGCTTGCCGGGCGGGCGATGCGGAAAAGGCCGGCGCGCTGGTCTATGCCCATATCATGGGCGCCTGTTCGTCCCTGCTGCACCACCTGCCGGCAAGCAAGGGCGCAAGCTGAGGCCCGGCCGTTTCCAAGGGCGGCAACCCGCTTGAGCCATGGCCGGCCGGCCCGCCAGCCGCAACCGCCACGGACGGCCTCGCGACCCGATGCCCGGCTGGCTGCCGCCAGGATCATGCACCCTCGGCACCGTCCCCAGCCGGGGCGTGATCGCGTCCAGGGCATCGATACGGCGCCCGCCCCCTTGGACGTGGCGACGCTTCGCGCCGCCGATCTCCATCCGCCCGCAACAGGCTGCGACCGACCGCACCCCGAAGGCCGGAAGCGCGGGGATCGATCATTCGAAGCAATGGAGCGGATGCGGCGCGGGGCTTCCGGGCGAATCCCTGCAAACGACCTGCCACGGGGCCGATCCGCAGCCAGACAAGGTGCGGTCGGCGCCGTTCCATCTCTGCAACGCTCCGCCGCGCCCGGGACAGGCGGGACGCGATGCTACCGCCCCCGGGCACGCCACCGCGAAGGTCGTGGGCGGACGCTGCCTTTACCGCTACCCATCGCCTCCCGCTGGTCGCGGAAAGCGGGCCCCCCGCTGGCCCAAGATCACGGCCCAGCCGAACGGATCGGACCGCAGCTCCACAAGCCGGCCCGCCCCGCCGACCAAAGAGAAGCCATCAGGACCAGAGCCCCCGCCGTTGGCTTGCGAAGCATCTCGGGACAGGATACAAGCCAAGGCGATGCGGGTGTAGCTCAATGGTAGAGCAGCAGCCTTCCAAGCTGAATACGTGGGTTCGATTCCCATCACCCGCTCCACTTTCCCCTTCCGCTCACCCTCCCGCCCGGCACCCGGCTTCTTTCTTGCCCAAATATCCCGGGGGGAGCGCCTCCTGCGCCCCACAGGGCGCGGGAGGCGTGGGGGGCAGAGCCCCCAGCCCTTCCGTTCCCGCCGGATGCGCCCTATATCCTGCGGGCAATCCGCAAGACGCGGGCATCTCGCCCGACCATCCCGCGGGCGACTCGCCCGACGCGCCGAAAGGAAGCCCATGTCCCGGAAAGCCATGCAGCGCCTGTCCTTCTTCCTGCTGATGGGCCTGACGCTCTACGCCTCCTTCGTGGGCGCGGGCTGAGGGAGGCGGCGATGGCAAAGCGTTTCGGCGGCCGCTTCTCGCCGCAGCCCCGGCTGGACGGAACCGATCCGCGCCCGCCCGCGCGCCCGGCGCCCGGCGAGGTCCGGCATCCGCTGGAATCGCGCACGCGCTGGGTCACGATCATGGCCGTCCCCTTCCTGATCAGCGCCTTCTGGCAGGACCCGGCCGGGCTTGCCCTGCATCTGATCGCCTTCGGCAGCCTCGCCTCGGGCATGTGGATGACGCGCGAGGGGCTGCAGGCCGAGGCCGCCTATGACGCCCGCCGCGTCGCGCGCCGGCCGGCGATTCCGCGCAAGCTCTTCGGCGGCATCCTGACCGGGCTCGGCCTCGCCCTCGGCTCGTATGTCCCGGGCGCCGAGGCCGGTGCGGGGGTGATCGGCATCGCCGGCGCCATGCTGCACTGGCTGGCCTTCGGTACCGACCCGATGCGCGACAAGGGTATGGAGGGCATCGACGGCGTCCGGCAGGACCGCGCCCAGCGCATCGTCGCCGAGGGCGAGGCGCATCTGCAGGCCATGCAGCAGGCCATCCTGCGCACCGGCGACCGCCGGCTGGAGGCCCGCGTCGGCATGTTCGCCGCCGCGGCGCGCACGCTTTTCGGCCATGTCGAGGACAATCCCGACACGATCTCGGCCCTGCGCCGCTATCTCAGCGTCTATCTGCAGGGCGCGCGGGACGCGACGGTGAAATTCGCCGACCTCTACGCCCAGACCCGCGACCCCCGCGCGCGCCAGGATTACGAGACGCTCCTGAACGATCTGGAAACCGAATTCGCAGCCCGCAGCGCCCGGGTGCTGGAAGGCGGCCGCGCCGACCTGGACATCGAGATCAGCGTGCTGCGCGACCGGCTGGCGCGCGAAGGGGTGCGGCCCCCCGCCATCCCCGCCCAGCCGGACGAGCCGGCGGACCTGTCGCGGCCGATGACGCTGGACGACCTGCTGATCCCGCGCGATTCCGAAAAGCCGCGCCGCTAGCCATGCCGCGTTTCGCCCTGCTGATCGAATATGACGGCGGCCCCTTCGCGGGCTGGCAGGCCCAGGCTGACCGGCCCAGCGTGCAGGGCGCCATCGAGGCCGCGCTCGGCCGGCTCGACCCCGGCTTCGCGGCCGGCGCGCGCATCGCCGCGGCGGGCCGCACCGACGCCGGGGTGCATGCCACCGGGCAGGTCGCCCATGCCGATCTGGACCGCGACTGGGACCCGTTTCGCCTGTCCGAGGCGCTGAACTGGCACCTGAAGCCCGCCCCGGTGGCCGTCCTGGCCGCCGCACGGGTGGCGGATGACTTCCACGCCCGGTTTTCGGCGCATGAGCGGCGCTATATGTTCCGGCTGATCGCGCGCCGCGCGCCGCTGACCCATGATCGCGGCCGGGCCTGGCAGGTGCAGAACCGGCTGGACCTTGCCGCGATGCGCGCAGGCGCGGCGCATCTCCTGGGCCGGCACGATTTCACCACCTTCCGCTCGACCATGTGCCAGTCGAACAGCCCGGTCAAGACGCTGGACGAGCTGAGCATCGACGAGGTCGAGGTCCCGCAGGGCCGCGAATACCGCTTTGTCCTGCGCGCCCGGTCCTTCCTGCACAACCAGGTGCGCTCGATCGTCGGCACGCTGGAGCGGGTCGGCGCAGGGGCCTGGCCGCCGGGGCGCGTGGCCGAGGCGCTCGCCGCCCGCGACCGCGCCGCCTGCGGCCCGGTCTGCCCGCCGCAGGGGCTTTACCTGACCGGGGTGGGCTATCCGCAGGACCCCTTTGCCCCTGTCGCGCGCTGACGCGGCGGCCCCGGCACATGCCGGGACGCGGCCCGCCCTTTTGGCGACGACCGGGTGCAGGGCAGGCGTGGGCAGCTAGGACCCGGCGGCACCCCGCGGGCAACAGGCTGCACCCGCGGCCCGGCCCGCGCCAAAGCGGCGGGCTTGAAGATGTCGAGAGGAGGACAGCGACGACAAGGCTGGCAGACCACAGGACGCGGCGCCGGCAGGCTGCGGCGACTCCCGGCGGCTTACTCGGCGGGAACGCTTGGCTGCGGGTGCACCGCCGGCAACACGGGCTGGGGCCTGACCGGAGCAGCCGCCTGCGGCATGCTGGGCACCCGGCGAGCGCGGCGGCCCTGCCAATGCGGAATCACCACGGTCATCACCGTATGCCAGATGATCCACAGGTCCAGCCGCAGGCTGCGCCGGCGCTGATAGATCAGGTCCAGCCGCAGCTTGGTCGGCAGGCAGCGGCGGTAATAGGCGGCCTCGGTCGCCGCGGCGGTCTTGCAGCGCGCCATGATCCGGTCCTCATGCGCGTGATAGATCATCGTGGCCAGCCCGGTGACGCCGGGGCGGTTCTTCAGCACCTGGGCGTAAAGCGCCGGAAAACGCTCGACATATTCGCGCAGCGGCGGGCGGGGGCCGACGAAGCTCATGTCGCCGCGCAGGATGTTGAACAGTTGCGGCAATTCGTCGATGCGGGTGCGGCGCAGGATGCGGCCGACGCGGGTGATGCGCCAATGCTTGTGCGCGCCGGTGGCGCCGAAATCCCCGTCTTCCAGCAGCATGGTGCGGAACTTGAGCAGGTTGAACGGCTCGCCCGGGGCGCGCATGCGCGGCGCGACGTAGAACAGCGGCCGGCCCTGGGTCAGCAGCAGGATCATCGCGACCCCGGCCATGACCACGGAAAGCGGGATCAGCAGCACCAGGGCCAGCACGATGTCGAAACACCGCTTGCCCGGCGTCATGCCGATCCGGCCCTGCACCTGCTCGCGCGCGATCCAGGTCAGATCGACGCTGCCCAGCGAATGCAGGTTGCGGCAGTCGGCTTTGTCCCAATCGTGGTGAATCGTCACAATTCCGTCCTGCGTTCGGCGCTTTGGCTAACTTTTCCCGCCTAACATAGGTCGTGTTGACAAAAGGGATTCCTCTGGCAGTCGTCCTATGATTCAAGCTCATCTCTACGTGGGAGATGAACTTGGCACGCAACCTGATATCCGACGATGAGTGGACCTTCTTCGAGGGCTTCATTCGTGCCGTCCGGCACCCTAACGGGCGGAAACCTGCGGACCATCGTCTTGTTCTGAATGGTATATTCTGGATCGCAAGGACTGGTGCGCCATGGCGCGATCTGCCCGAAGAGTTTGGCAAGTGGTCCTCGGTCTACCGTCAGTTCCGCCGCTGGACTTTGGCGGGACTGTGGGA
>NZ_AZVA01000021.1:0-66140 GCF_000513975.1 Paracoccus sp. J55 | reverse complement strand
GGACCACTTGCCAAACTCTTCGGGCAGATCGCGCCATGGCGCACCAGTCCTTGCGATCCAGAATATACCATTCAGAACAAGACGATGGTCCGCAGGTTTCCGCCCGTTAGGGTGCCGGACGGCACGAATGAAGCCCTCGAAGAAGGTCCACTCATCGTCGGATATCAGGTTGCGTGCCAAGTTCATCTCCCACGTAGAGATGAGCTTGAATCATAGGACGACTGCCAGAGGAATCCCTTTTGTCAACACGACCTAGAGGCGAATGTCGCCAAATGGGAGAAGGACTTTAACCGCGCCATTGCCCAACAACACCGCGCATCGCAGCGCATGGAGCGGCTGGCACGGCAGAACGCCAATAAGATCGCCTCGGAATATGAGGGCTTGGGCGGCAGGATCGGCAAAGCCTTCAACGGCATCCCGGCATCGCTGAAAGGCATTGGCGGCGCGTTCCTTGGTGGCGTGGCCGGTGGTATCGCTCTGGGCGGGCTGGATCAGATCGCCACCAGCGTTTCGCGGATCACCAAGGAAACCGCGAACCTGAAAAACGAGGCCAGCCGTGCGGGCGTTTCCACGACCGTATTTCAGGAATGGAAATACCTGGCCGACCAGAACCGGATCAGCGTTGATGCGCTGACCGATGGCTTTAAGGAAATGCACCTGCGGGCGGGTGAGTTTTTCCTTGACGGCACGGGTGCGGGTGCCGAGGCGTTCAAGAAGCTGGGCTATTCTGCCGAGCAACTGAAAGCCAAGCTGAAAGACCCCTCGGCCCTTATGACCGAGATTCTCGGCAAGCTGAAAAACTTCGACCAAGCCGGGCGGTCCTTCCTGCTGGAAGAAATCTTCGGCGGTGCCGGTGGCGAACAGCTTGGCGTCCTGATCGGTCAAGGCGAAGCCGCATTGAACGAAACCATTCAGCGCGCCCATGACGTGGGCGCGGTGCTGGATTCGGAAATGATCGACAAGGCCGCCGAGATTGACCGCAGATTCGGCGAACTGGCCGCGCGTGTCGAATCTTTCGGCAAGCGCGCGGTGATCGCCATTGCCGACGCTGCGGTGGAACTGACCGATTTTCGCGACAAGCTGGACGGCATCTTTGACAACGAGGCCGAGGGCCGCGCCATCCTCGGCCATGAGCTTTATAACGAGCTTGCCAAGAACCGGGACGCGGTGGACGCGCAAGCCGATAGCCTGCGCCAGCTTGACGGGGCGTATCAGCGCTTGGCCGAGGAAGCTGCCACGGCAGGCAACGCCATGCGCGGGGCCATCGGCCAGCTTGATAGCTGGGGCTATGATGCTGCCGCCGACCAGTTGCGCAACGCCTCGGCAGAGATGATGGAACTTGCCCGGCAGTTTCGCGAGGGCGAGATTACCGGCGAGGACTTCGCCGCCAAGCTGGCCGAAATCCAGAAGGAAGCCGATGCGGCTTTCGCCAGCCTGTCGGACGTGGACCGGGCATCGTTTACGGGCGTCATGTCGCAGCTTGGACGCCTCGGGGGCGTGATTGCCAGCGTCACGGCGCAGGCATCGGCGCTGGTGGGTGAACTGGCGAAGGCTGCGCAGATCGACCCCGGCACGAAACGCCTTGAAGCCATGCGCCAGCAACATGCAGCGCAACAGGCCAGCATGGACAGCCTGAACGCCATGCGCGAGGCGAACGAGCGTTTCAATGCCTCGGAAGCCGCCCGCAACGCCCTGACCAGCGAGGGCGTGAAACTGGAACGCGAGAAAGAGGCCGTGCGGAAACGTGCCGCCGAGGCCGGCGCGACCCTGACCGATGCGCAGATCGCGGAAGCCGCCCAAGCCGTCCTTGATGCCGATGCCGCCCGTGCTGCTGCCGATCGGGCCGGGCGTTCCTCGGGCGGTGGTGGCAAGTCTGGCGGTGGTGCTGGTGGTGCCGAGAAGTTGGACGAATTTGCCCGCGAGGCGCAGGCGATCAAGGATCGCACCCTTGCCCTGCAAACTGAGGCATCGGTGCTGGCAACACTGGCGGTTTCCAACGAACGCCTTGGCGATGCCACGGAATACGCAGCCGCAAAGGCCCGCCTGCTGGTTGCCGCCCAAGAGGCAGGCAAGCAGATCACGCCCGAGCTAGAGGCGCAGATTGACCAGCTTGCGCGGAGCTATGTTTCTGCCGGTGAGAAGGCCGAGCAAGCCGCGCAACAGGTGCAGGCTGCCGACGACAAGACCGAGAAGGGCGCAAACGCCCTGGCCGATCTTTTCAGCGCCGGCATGAAGGGAAGCGAGGCGTTCGGGAACGCCCTGCGCAACCTTGCCGCCGAACTGTTGAAATCGCAGGTTCTGAAGCTGTTGCTTTCGTTCGGGCAGTCCGGCGCGCCCGGATCGGGGATCATTGGTGCCATTGGTGGCGCGCTTGGTGGTGCTGGTTTTGCCGAGGGCGGCTGGACCGGGCCGGGATCGAAATATCAGCCGGCAGGCATCGTTCACGCGAACGAGTATGTCTTTTCCAGCGAGGCCGTGAAGCGCATTGGTGCCGCCAATCTGGATGCCATGCACCGGGCCGCTAAATCGGGCGCTGTGGGCTATAGTCGCGGCGGGCTGGTGGGTGCCAGCCGGAAACTTAACCGGGCCGCTGGTGAGTCTCTGCGCGGCTGTGCGGCGATGCCTGCCCCGGTGCAGAACATTAGCCTTGCGCCAACGATTCAGGTTAACGCGACCGGTGGCACCCCCGAGGCAAATGCCGATCTGGCTCGCCAGATCTCCAGCGAGACCGAGCGCGCCATGCGCAATCTGGTCCGCGACGAACTGGTCCGGCAGATGCGACCGGGGGCGATGTTGCGACGCTAGGAGACTCTGGAAGGCACCCTAGAGCGGCATCTAGGGGTTGCCCGGTAGGTCGGACCGGAACGGGGCGTCATGGGACTCTGTGACGCCTTCTAGAGTCTCTACGGGCGTGCCTTCCTGTCGGGCCGGAACCTTCCCCTATTTTGCCCATCGTGACCGAGCGGCGCAGCCGCGAGGGAACTACCGGGGACAGGTTGTTAGCGGGGCTAACGAGCGTCACGTTTTTGCGCGTTCTTATAAGAAACTCTCTTTTCTTAACCTAAGAAAGAAGAAGAAAGAGAAGTTCTATAAAGAACGCGCAAAAACGTGACGCATCCTTGAACCTGTCCCCGGTAGTTCGCTGCGCCGCTGCGCGGCTTCGCTCACCCCCGGATACAGCACCATGACATGCCCCGGTTAAGATGTTCCGGCGCGTCCCTTCAAACCTCTGAAGGGATGCAGGGATGAATAGGGAAAGGTTCCGCGCCGGTGGTTTTTCTATGCGACTTTTCCGGTCCATTTGGATACGCGCGCACCCGCGCGCATGTGGGGATTTTGCAACACCCCTATTGAAATCGGGCCGGTCTGATCCTATAAGTTTCTGCACAAAGGACCGCACCACAAAGAGGCCACGACCATGAATCTACGCAGGATAGACAATTGCACGACATGTATCATCCCGTTTTCGGGATCATCTCTGAACAAGACCCTTTCCGCGATCTGATCACCGCCGATCACGTCGCCCGGCAGAAAGCGGAAATAGCGCTGATTGCGCGCTACCTCGCCGCGGTGATTGACGGCACGGAAGATCCGGCCAATATCGAACTGCCCGGCCAGCGCCGTTGCGCTTATCGCCCTGACCTGATCGACAAGCCCGCCCATCCGTTCGCGCCAATGTCGCGCACGGATGCCGATGGCGTGGTTTGGGATTTGCAGCCACCCGGCACCACGCCTAACTCTGGCGATCTGGACGACGACGAAGGCTTGTGGCGACCGCGCATGACTGCCAGCATGTGCAAAACCCGTTATGAAAGGGCCGTGCTGAAACGGCTTGAGGCGCAGCGCCGCCATGCAGAGATGGCCGCCGCTTATGGCGAAGCTGACCCCAGGACGATTGCCGCCAAGTTCGAACTGCGGAAGGCCGAGGAAGCGCAATCCAAGGCCCTGAAAGATGCAGATAGCCCGAATATGCGGGCGTGGGAAAGCCATGGTCGATGGCGAGCGAATGAAGGGCACGAGGAATACAAAGCATCCCGGCGAACGCGCACCGAGGCCAACGTGGATCGCAACGCTTCGCAGGACGAAAAGGACGCCACCGCCAAGCGCAAAGCCGCCGCCCGTGCAAAGGCATACCGCGATAAAAAGAAAGCCGCCAAAGCGAAAGTTTGACCTTTTAACCTTGCACCGCCAAACGTGCAGAGATATATAAGTCACATCTTCCTGTGCTTGGTCGTGCATGAAGTTCTTTGTGTGAAGCCCGTGGCCCTGACTAAGCCACGGGCTTTTCGCTTTTCGCCATGCGACACTTTAACTTCAATCAGGTATAAGCCTAGATAACCAGATGCCTAGATAGGCAGATACCTATCTAGGTAAATAGTGAGTCAGTATATGCGCCTCAATATTTCTCGAAATTGCGCCTTCGGACTCTTGCAGGCCGGAATCGGTCATGCCAGATTCTTACCTGTTCCGGGCAATCCCAAAGGCACCACACCATAAACGCCCGGAACAACCCCCGGCCCTTTGCTCACATTTTGGGCCGGGGATCACCTCGACCAGAAAGCAAAGAGAATGAGAAACGAAAATCCTGTTTATATCGCCGATAGCCTCTGGGAAGGCATGCGCGCCGGTGCCGTCGCATCTTTCCTGCACCCGCTGGAGCGGAACGAGCCTTGCCTTGTCTCGCTGGCCGAGGTGAAGGCGGATGAATGGCTTATGTTTGAACTGAACATCTGGCCGGAAAGCATCCAGAGCGATGAACCCCCGCCCGGCTATTTTGACATAGACGAATCTGCTTTCGAGGATGCCGCCTGATGATGCGATCCGTCCACCTGCACGGCGCGCTTGGCAAGGAATTTGGCCGCAAGCATCTGTTCGACGTGGACAGCATCACCGATGTTGTCTGCGCCCTACGGGCGAACTTCCCACGCTTCGCGAACGCGATCCGCGACGGCTTCTATCGCGTGATCCTCGGCAAGAACATCAGCAACGGCGTTGCGCTTGGCGAAACCGAACTTGGCTTCAACCTTGGCCGGAATGACGTGCATATCGTTCCGGCCACGCAGGGGCGCAAGCGTGGCGGGCTTGGCAAGATTGTGGCGGGCATCGCGCTTATCGGCCTGTCGATGATCCCCGGCCTGAACGTCGCCATGTGGGGCGGTGCTGCTGGTGCTGTTGCGGCCCCGACATGGGCAGGCGTTGCCGGCACCCTCGGCACGTCCATGCTGCTGACCGGCGTTGCCAGTATGTTGGCACCCGAGATTGAGGCAAGCGACAATTCGCAATCCTTCACCATGACCGGCCCGGTCTCGAACACCCGCGAAGGCGGCATTGTGCCCATCGCCTATGGCGAGGTGATTGTCGGCGGCTCCATGATTTCGGGCGGTATCTCGGTCAACGCGACCGAAACGCCAAGCGAGGAACGCCCGCCCGTGGACCTGTCTGGATTGAGCTGGCGGTCTTTCGGCGGCGGCTCTGCTTTCCGTCCTGCAACGCCCGGTGGCTCCACGCCGCCCGAACCCGCTTAACCAGAGATAGGGCTGGCGCACCCGGTGGCTGCCAACAGGCCACCAAAGGCGCTGGGATTACTCGGCTAGTGCCCGGCATACTCCGAAAACCCCGAGACGGCGCGGCTGGCTTCTCACTGGCGCGGCGCCGAAACAATCGCAAGCCATTGTGACGCAACGTCACATAAGTTTCTCATTGCGATGGTGTCGGTGTTGATGTAACCAACACTTAGCAAGGAGGTCGCGCAATGGCACTGACGAATGCGGAAAAGGTTCGGCGCTACCGGGAGCGCCAGAAGGAGAAGAAGCAACAGGAACTAAAGATGCCGGAAGCCGCCCGACCGAGCATCTTTCAGACCCCGTTCAACGAATACATGGGGGATGATTGGTTCGGGTCCGACTACGACATTGCGCTGGGGCTGGCCGGGATAGAGACGCCAGTTTTTAAGGACGATGCCGGACCCCAAGCCTATAAGCGTGGTGATCTACCAGAGGGGGAGGACTTCCACGAACATGCGCAGAACTCGCTAGGCCGGGCCGAGGTGATCGCCGGTTGTCTCATCACCGCAGCCCAAGACCTTGCCAGTTGGATCAACGAATACAAGAAAGATGAGATTAAACAGCGTCTTAAAGAGCTAGAGGAACGCGACCTAAGCGACCCCGAGGCCAAGAAGGCGGCGCTGCAAGAGGCCACGCGCCTTAACAAGATGCTGGACCAGCTACAGAAGCAGGTTCGCATAACCTTCCCGCAATGGAAGGTGACGGGCTGAACGGCCACCTGCGCCCGTTCAGAAGCAACAAGAGCGGTTGATGTTCCACGACCACCGCCCTTGTCGCATAGCAGGAACCTTAAGGAGAGACCCACTATGGCTAAGATTAACAGCACCGCCCGCGAAGGGGCAAGCGTAACTGGCCGCGACGGCTACATTGCCGTAAAGGCGCTGGTCTATGCAATCGCACATATTCAGTCGCTGCCCGAGGATCGGCAGGAATACCGCGACATGCTGGATATGTGCGATCTTGTGTATGAAAGCGGGCTGTCGCAGTCTTTGATTGACATGATTGTTTATGATGTTGAGCGCCATGTTCAGCATGAGGTTAATCTTTACCCATCGGAAGGCATGGACAAGGAGCGGTCAGCTATGCGCGCCCGAATCGACGCCATGAAGGTTGCGCTTGCGGAAGCTATTCGCCGCTTCAACGAAGGCGAAGGGGAGGCCGCATAATGGCAGCCTTGACCGAAAAGGGGCTTTTTCAGAGATTCCTTGATGCGCCTATGCGCTTCAACCTTACCACGTCAACGCTGGTGCAGGATGATGGTGAGTTGATCACCCCGCGCGACTGGTTTGTGATGTGCTTTCCCCAGGTTGGCGTTACCGATCCTCATGCCTTCGCAGAGACCATTCTGGAAGAAGTTGAACCACATGAAGCGTCGGAACAAGCCATGAATGATATGGCGGAGGCTCTGGAAGATGCCGCCCGTATGCTACGACGGCTAAGCGTTGACTTTCGCGGGGTGAAGGATGCCGTCACCTTGGCATGTGATGAGAATGACGGTTCTACGCGCTACGTCCTGCCGGTGAGGACCAAGGACGACGAAAAAGCCGCCTGATCCACCACGACAACCGAGGCCCCGGCGCACCCGCGACCGGGGCTTTCTCATGGCGTGACGCAACGTCACTTAGCCCATTTCTAGGGGCGTCACAATGTTACAAAACCTCTTGTAAGCCATTGATTCGTAAAGTTCCCGTCAGTTTTCAAGTCCCTCCACCCGCACCACTTTGCAATCAAAGGATAACTCTGCCTCGGCCGCAATCCGTCCCGGATCGACGCGAACCGCTTCGGCATGTCGCGACCCGGTCGCGGCGGGCGGTCGGATGCGCTTCTGGCCGGGCTGCGCTCCCCCGTCGCTCGCCACGTCCGCCCGCTGAGCGACCGGATTGCCGCGCCGGGCATGACGGCGGCAAGGTGCGGCACCTGATGCCGCAGGGCCGCGCAGGCGTATTCCCTTCGCGGCCCTGCGCCGTTAGCCTGCCTGCATCTGGTGACGCCCATTCAGCAAGGAGCATGAAATGAAGCTTGGTCTTACCCTGGCAGGTGGCGCGTTGCTTCTTGCCGGCTGTGCCGGCACGGATCGCTATGGCGACATCATCGCGCGATCCGTCCCGCCAAGCGATTCCCTGAAGGCCGAGATCGTCAAGGGCGCCGAACGGCTCGTCTACGATCCGGCCTCGATCCGCTATGCCGAGATCTCCAACGTCGCCACCTTTGCGGACGGGTTGCAGGGCGTTTGCGTGCGGGCGGACAGCAAGAACGTCTCGGGCGTCTATGTCGGCGTGCACAATATCGGCATCCCGATCCGCGACGGAAAACCCGCTGGCGGAAGCCTGGATCATCCGATCTGCAACCGCACCGACGTGCCCTGGCACAAGTTCCCCGAGCTTGAGCGGCTGGGAGCCCGATAGGCCCGGCGCCGACCCGGGAAAGGCGGGAATGGCGGGCATCCCTTTCCCAAAGGGCCCCCGCGGTGTTCCCGGTCGCCGGCCCCACATCCCGCCGCCGGTGGCGCTTCCGAGCGACCGCTGCGGGCAGGGACAGGGCCCGCCGACTCACCCCGCAACCTGGGGCTGATCGCGCCGGGCGTGGTTTGTTCCCGGCAGGTCGCTTGCAAAACAACGCCTTAGCCTTGGGGCGTTGATGGTTTGTTTACCTGTCTTAAAGGGCAACTGGCCGAAAAGATGCGGATCGTTTTAATTGCATCCTATTAAGTGATCTCAATTGTTGGTTGGTGAGTGATGTTGGTGAATGGCAAGGCCACGCATGCTTCGGGCATGCATTATCCCCATGGCGACAATGGCAGCCTGACCTTTCTGCAGGTCTCGGGGATCGAGGTCGGCGGTCTGGGCTTTTCTGGCTCGCTGGCGGATTGGTGCGAGCAGGGCTTCTCGATCTGCGAGAGCTACCTGATCGAGGCGCAGACCCTCTTCATCGAAGGCGACGCGTCGGGTTTCCTGGACATGGCCGAGGCGCAATTCGACCCCGAGCTCGAGGACGAGGTGCTGATCCATGCCAACGCCCTGTTGCGGGGCGTGGCCTTCCGCCGCCTGGCCGGGCGGGTGCAGCTCATCGAGACCGGGGATGCGCCGCTGGGCCTGAACTGGGCCGCCATCGCCAACCTCTGGCGCGCGATGGAGACCACCAAGGGCGACATGCGCATGCCGCGCCTGCAACCCGCCTTCGAGCAGAAGCTGCGCGCGGCCATGCGGCTGAGCTGACCGCGGGCGCCCGGATCTCGCGATGCTTGGATCGCGGGCCGGTTTTGGCTATGACGGCGGTCCAGACCTCAGAGGATGCCGCCCGTGGATGCAACCGACCGCATAGCCCGCACCATCGCCGCCGAGATCGCTGCCCGCCCCGATCAGGTGGCGGCGGCCTCGGCCCTGCTGGACGGGGGCGCCACGGTGCCCTTCGTCGCCCGCTATCGCAAGGAGGTGACGGGCGGGCTGGACGACACGCAGCTGCGCACGCTGTCCGAACGGCTGGCCTATCTGCGCGAACTCGAGGCGCGGCGGGCCTCGATCCTCGAATCCATCAAGGGGCAGGGCAAGCTGACCGACGCGCTGGCCCGCGCCATCGCCGGGGCGGAAACCAAGGCCACGCTGGAAGACATCTACCTGCCCTTCAAGCCCAAGCGCCGCACCAAGGCGATGATCGCGCGGGAAAACGGGCTGGAGCCGCTGCTGCGCGCCATCCAGGACAACCGCGCCGCCGAGCCCGAGGCGCTGGCGGCGGGCTATCTGACCGAGGCGGTGCCGGATGTGAAATCGGCGCTGGACGGCGCGCGCGACATCCTGGTCGAGGAGCTGTCCGAGAATGCGGCGCTGCTGGGCCGGCTGCGCGAATTCATGCAGGCCGAGGCGATTATCTCGGCCAAGGTGGTGCCGGGCAAGGAACAGGTCGGCGCCAAGTTCAGCGACTATTTCGACCAGTCCGAGAAATGGGCCGCGATCCCGGCGCATCGGGCGCTGGCGGTCCTGCGCGGCGCCAAGGAAGAGGTGCTGACCATCGAGATCGCGCCCGAGCCGGAAACCGGCGCGGCGCGGGCCGAGGGCATCGTCGCCTCGGCCCTGGGCCGGCTGGGCGATCAGCCGGGCGACCGCTGGCTGCGCAAGGTGGTGGGCTGGTGCTGGCGGGTGCGGCTGTCGAACACCATGTATATCGACCTGCTGACCGAACTGCGCTCGCGTGCCCATGCAGAGGCGATCCGGGTTTTCGCCCGCAACTTGCGCGACCTGCTGCTGGCCTCGCCCGCCGGGCCGCGCCCGACCATCGGCCTGGACCCCGGCATCCGCACCGGAGTCAAGCTGGCGGCGGTGGACGGCACGGGTAAGCTGGTCGAGACTGCGACGTTTTACCCGTTCCCGCCGAAATCCGACCTGCGCGGGGCAGAGGCCGCGCTGGCCGCCGCCATCGTCAAGCACAGGATCGAGCTGATCGCCATCGGCAACGGCACCGCCAGCCGCGAGACCGAGCGTTTCGTGGCCGAGGTGCTCAAGCGCCTGCCCGAAGGCGTGAAGCCGCCGGTGAAGGTGATCGTCTCCGAGGCCGGGGCTTCGGTTTATTCCGCCTCGGAGCTGGCGGCGAAGGAGTTCCCGGGGCTCGACGTGTCCTTGCGCGGCGCGGTCTCGATCGCCCGGCGCCTGCAGGACCCGCTGGCGGAACTGGTCAAGGTGCCGCCCGAATCGATCGGCGTCGGCCAGTATCAGCATGACGTGGACCAGCGGCAGCTGGCCAAGACGCTGGAGGCGGTGGTCGAGGATGCAGTGAACGCGGTGGGGGTGGACCTGAACACCGCTTCGGCGCCCCTGCTTGCGCATGTGGCCGGGCTGGGACCGTCGCTGGCGCAGAACATCGTGGCCTGGCGCGACGAGAACGGCGCCTTCCCGTCCCGGGCGGCGCTGAAGAAGGTCGGCGGGCTTGGCCCGCGCGCCTTCGAGCAATGCGCGGGCTTCCTGCGCATCCGCGACGGCAAGGAGCCGCTGGACGCCTCGGCCGTCCATCCCGAGGCCTACGGCGTCGCCCGCCGCATCGTCGCCGCCTGCGGCCGCGACATCCGCCAGATCATGGGCAATGGCGCGGCGCTGAAGGGCATCCGGGCGGAGGCCTTCGTCGACGCGCATTTCGGCCTGCCGACCATCCGCGACATCCTTTCCGAGCTGGAAAAGCCCGGCCGCGACCCGCGCCCGAGCTTCGTTACCGCCAGCTTTGCCGAGGGGGTCGAGGATATCAAGGACCTGCGCCCCGGCATGGCGCTGGAAGGCACGGTGACGAATGTCGCGGCCTTCGGCGCCTTCGTCGATATCGGCGTGCATCAGGACGGGCTGGTGCATATCAGCCAGCTGGCCGACCGTTTCGTCAAGGACCCGAACGAGGTGGTGAAGGTCGGCGACGTGGTCAGGGTGCGGGTGACCGAGGTGGATGTGGCCAGGAAGCGCATCGGCTTGACCATGCGCAAGGATGGCGGTGCCGCCGCCCGCGAGGCGCAGAAGGAGCGCGGACCCAAGGCGCAGCCGGGACGCGGCCCGAAATCCGCCGCCCCTGCGGGCAAGGAGCAGCCCGGCGCCCTGGGCGCGGCGCTGCTGAACGCGCTGCGCAAGGATTAGGGGGCTCTGCCCCCGCCGCGCCTGCGGCGCGACTCCCCCGGGATATTTGGGCAAGAAAGAAGCCGATCAGGGGGTGAGCAGAGCGGCGCGAAACGCCGGATCGGACAGCACGACCTCTTTCGTGC
Organism: Paracoccus sp. J55; assembly: GCF_000513975.1. NCBI lineage: Bacteria > Pseudomonadati > Pseudomonadota > Alphaproteobacteria > Rhodobacterales > Paracoccaceae > Paracoccus > Paracoccus sp. J55. The sequence continues at coordinate 54,848 of NZ_AZVA01000021.1, read as the reverse complement.
CGAGTTCCGCCGCCTGGCGGAGCGCGCGCGCGGTCTGGATCTGTGCGAATTCGACCGCCTGCGCCAGGCTGCGGCCTTGCCCCAGCGCAGCGGTGATCAGCCCGGCGAACAGGTCTCCGGTCCCGGCCAGCGCCACCGGCAGATGCGGGGTTGGATGGCGCGTCAGCCCTTGCGGTCCCAGGATCACGCTTTCCAGCATGCCGGGCGCGGTTTCGCGCAGCCGGCAGCCGGTCACGATCAGCTGGGCCTCGGGCGCCATGCGCAGCCCTCGCGCGGCACGGTGGATATCGGCCAGCTCGGCGATGGGTTGGCCGGTCAGCCAGGCGACCTCGAACGGGTTGGGCGAGGCGATGTCGGCCATGGGCAGCAGCCGGTCGCGGAAGGTGTCGGCGATTTCCCGGGGCACATAGAGGCCCGGCTGCTCGTCGCCCAGCACCGGGTCGCAGTAATAGCGCAGGCGCGGGTTCGCGGCCTTGGCCCGGGCGACGAAATCGGCCGTCAGCTGCGCCACCTCGACCGAGCCGATATAGCCGGTCAGCAGGACATCCGCGCGCCCGGGCAGGCCGCGATCCCAGAGGCCCTGCAGGAGATCGGCAAAGAAATCGCCGGGCAGCGGCCGGCCGCGCAGGCTGGGATAATCCGGGGTGTTGGAGAAGATCACCGTCGGGACGGGCGCCACCTCCAGCCCCGCCGCCAGCATCGGGAACACCGCCGCCGAATTGCCGACATGGCCCATGACCACCTGGCTCTGGATCGAGATCATCAGCGGCCGGCTCATGCGCTGCCCTCCAGTCGCCTGGACCAGTCCTCGACCCGGCCGCTTTCCAGCCGGCGCACGGCATAGCGCCGCCAGCCCTCGGCCAGCACCTCCAGCGCGGCGATGCCCTGCAGCTCGTCCAGGTTCAGCCGGTCCACGTAGAGCGCATGCCAGAGCCGGCGCAATGTCCAGTCGGGCGCCACGCGGTCGATCCGCTCCAGCCGGTCGCCGGGGGCGACGATGCCGGGCTGCAGGACGCGGTAATACCAGCCGGTGCGGCCGCTTTGCTGCACGCGCCGCGCCATGTCCTCGACGCCGAAGCGGCGGTTCAGCTTCCAGCAGGGCTGGCGCCCCTGCGAGACCTGCACCAAGGCCGAGCCGAGCCGGAAGATGTCGCCCACCGCGACATCCGCCTCGATCAGCCCCCGGGTAGAGATGTTTTCGCCAAAGGCGCCGGGCGCCTCCAGCAATCCCCCGATTTCTCCGTTTTCTAAATACTCCACGGGGGGCCGGGGGTGTGAAACCCCCGGTGTTTCGGCCAGGCGCGGCCGTCCAAGCTCCACGCGCCAGGCTGCATAATGATCGAACGGATAGTGATGCACGGCCTTTTCCGGCCCGCCATGCACGCGGCGGTCGGCCTGTTCGTCGCCCTCGAATCCCTCGGGGCCAAGCGCCAGCGGCCGGTCCGCCGGGCGCTTGTCGATGCCGCTGAGCTGGTCGCTGCCGGGCAGGGGGGCGGCCTTGCCCGTCAGCAGGATGATCTGGGCCATGGTTCCCCCGGCTTGTCTGGATGCGGCCAGATTAGCCGAGGAACCGGCAGGCTCAAGGGATCATGGCCCGAGCGCGCCGGCTTCGGCCCGATTGCCGCTCTGCCCGTTCTCTGCGCGCGGCCCTGCGCATCTGCCCGCTTCCTGCGCAGATTGTGGCTGCGCGGTGGGGGAGGCGTCGGATGCGTTGCAGGCGCGGGGTTCCGCTGGCACCTGCTGGGACGGGAAAGAGCAGGAAGCAGATGGACAAGCGCCTTTCGATCGTCGTCATCGAGCCCGACCCGGAGCGCGCCGCCCCGATCGTGGACGGGCTGCGCGAGATCGGCGACCACGATATCCGCATCATCTCCGAGGAGACCGGGCTGGCGCGCCATATCGCCGAATGCCGGCCCGACATCGTGCTGATCGACCTGGCCAACCCCTCGCGCGACGTGCTCGAGGAGCTGGCACTGGCCTCGGGCCCGACCGAGCGGCCGGTGGCGATGTTCGTGGACCGTTCGGACGAGCACCTGACCCGGGCGGCGGTCGAAGCCGGGATCTCGGCCTATGTCGTGGACGGGCTGCGGCCGGACCGCATCAAGCCGGTGCTGGACGCGGCCGTCGCGCGCTTTCACATGTTCCAGCGCATGCGGGCCGAACTGGCCGCCACCCGCGCGGCGCTGGAGGAGCGCAAGGTGATCGACCGCGCCAAGGCCGTGCTGATGAAGGCGCGCGGCATCGACGAGGAGGCCGCCTATGCGCTGTTGCGCAAGACGGCGATGGATCAGGGCAAGCGCGTGGCCGAGATCGCGCAGCAGCTGGTCCTGGCCGCGGGGTTGCTGTCATGCCGCTGACGCCCCTGCGCCTGGGCTATGTGCCGCTGATCGACGCCGCGCCCCTGATCGTGGCGCGCGAGCTGGGCTTTGCCGCCGAGGAGGGGCTGGACTTCCAGCTGCTGCGGCTGGGCGCCTGGGCGCAGGCCCGCGACATGCTGGGTGCCGGGCTGATCGAGGCGGCTCATATGCTGGTGCCGATGCCGGTGGCGCAGGCGTTGGGGCTGGGGCCGGCGTTGCCGGACCTGGATCTGGTGATGTTCCTGTCGCAGGGCGGGCAGGCGGTCGCGGTCAGCGCCGCGTTGGCCGCCAGCATGCGCGAGCAGGGGCATGATTTCGATTTCTGGGATGCCCGCAAGGCGGGGCTCGCGCTGCACCGCGCCGCGCCCGGCCGGTTGCGGGTGGGCGTGCCGTTCCATTTCTCGACCCAGCTGGAGCTGATCCGCCACTGGCTCGGCGCCTGCGGCTTCGACCCGGCGCTGGAGGTCGTCACCGTGCCGCCGCCGCTGATGGCCGAATCCATGGCCGCGGGCGAGGTCGATGCCTTCTGCGTCGGCGAGCCCTGGGCGTCGAGCGCGGTGGACCGGGGGCTGGCCGCGCTGCTCTTGCCCGGCACGGCGATCTGGGCCTCGCCGCCGGAAAAGGGGCTGGTGCTGCGCCGCGACTTCACCGAAAGCCAGCCGCAGCTGACCGGCGCGCTGATGCGGGCGGTCTGGCGCGCCGGGCGCTGGCTCGACGAACCCGAGAACCGCGACACCGCCGCCGAGATCCTGTCGCGGCGCGAATATCTGGACCTGCCGGCCGAGCTGGCCGAGCGCGGGCTGACCGGGCGGCTGCAGGTGACGCCCTCGGGCGAGATCCGCCATGTGCCGGGCTTCGTCGCCTTCCATGCCGGGGCGGCGAATTTTCCCTGGAAAAGCCTGGCTGCATTCTTTGCGCAGCGCATCGCCCTGCGCCACGGGCTGGAGCCGGCGCCGGCGATGGAAAAGGCGATGGCGCATTTCCGCACCGATCTTTACCGCCGGCATCTGCGCGAGGCGGGGGCGGCCTTGCCCGGTGCCTCGGCCCGGCTGGAAGGCGCGCTGGCCGAGGACCGCGAGGTCGCGGCGGAAAAGGGCCAGATGATTCTGCGCGCCGATGCCTTTTTCGACGGCACCGTCTTCGAGCCGCCCTTCGCCGGTTGAGTGTTTTGCAGGCAGGCCGGGCGCGGGGTTGCCCGGCTTTCGGGCGCAGGCTGCCGCGGATGCTGCGATGCCGCATCAAGGCTTGATCCGGCCCGCGCCCTGACCCAATCTTGCCTCATGGCCCGGCGCAACGGCGCGCCAACGGCCCGCTCGCAATGATGCGGCACGGGTTTCCGCAAGGGCGCGGAGATCCTCTCCTCCGAAAGTGCAAATCCGCTGCGGCCTTCCGCCGCCCGGCCGCGCTTTCCGACAGCCTTCGCCATCAGCAACGCATCGGAGCCACCATGCCCGCCGTTCCCCCCGTTCCGCCCTCCGAGGCCAGCCGCGCTCTGGGCCTCTCGACCTTCGCCTTCACCATCTGCTTCGCGGTCTGGACGATCTTCTCGATCATCGGCCTGCAGATCCGCGAGCAGCTTTCCCTGACCGAGACCCAGTTCGGCCTGCTGATCGGCCTGCCGATCCTGACCGGCTCGCTGGTGCGCATCGCGCTGGGCGTGCTGACCGACCGGCTGGGCGGGCGGCGCGTCTATACGCTGACCATGCTGGCCGCCGCCGGCGCGACCTTCCTGTTGTCCTGGGCCAGCACCTGGCCGCAGATGCTGCTGGCGGCGCTGGGCGTCGGGCTGGCCGGCGGCTCCTTCGCCGTGGGCGTCGCCTATGTCTCGCGCTTCTATGCCGAGGGACGGCAGGGCACGGCGCTGGGCATCTTCGGCACTGGCAATGTCGGCGCCGCGGTGACCAAGTTCGCCGCGCCCTTCGTCATGCTGGCCCTGGGCTGGCAGGCGACCGCGCAGATCTGGGCCGGCGCGCTGGCACTGACCGCCGTGCTGTTCTGGCTGCTGAGCAAGGACGACCCGGTCACCGCCGCCGGGCAAGGCCGCAAGACGTCGCTGCGGGCCGAGCTCGCGCCGCTGGGCCAGATGCGGGTCTGGCGCTTCTCGGCCTATTACTTCTTCAGCTTCGGCGGCTTCGTGGCGCTGGCGCTGTGGCTGCCGCATTACCTGACGCAGGTCTACGGCTTCGGTGTCGGGACTGCCGGCATGATCGGCGCGGCCTATTCCATCCCCGGCTCGATCTTCCGCGCCTATGGCGGGGTGCTTTCCGACCGGATCGGCGCGCGGGCGGTGATGTACGCGACCTTCCTCGTCTCGCTGGCCGCGACGGCGATTCTGTCGATCCCGGCGGGCGTGCCGGTGCCGGTCTTCCTGGCGGTGATCTTCGTGCTGGGCTTCGTCATGAGCCTGGGCAAGGCCGCCGTCTACAAGCACATCCCCAGCTATTACCCCGGCCATGTCGGCGCGGTCGGCGGGCTCGTGGGCATGATCGGCGGCCTGGGCGGCTTTGCGCTGCCGCTGCTGTTCGGCTGGCTGCGCGACCAGACCGGGCTGTGGTCCAGCTGCTTCATGGCGCTGTTCCTGCTGGTCGGGCTCTGCGCGCTCTGGATGCACGCCTCGATCCGCCAGATGGGCCGCGCGCCCCTGCAAACCGCCTGAGAAAGGAGTCCCGCGATGAAGAAACTTGTCGTCATCGGCGCCGGCATGGCCTCGGGCCGCCTGCTGGAGCAGCTGTTCGAGGCCGCGCCCGGCGAATGGCATGTCACCCTGTTCAACGCCGAGCCGCGCGGCAACTACAACCGGCTGATGCTCTCGCCGGTCCTGTCGGGCGAAAAGACCTATGAGCAGATCGTCACCCACGACGCGGACTGGTATGCCGCCCATGGCGTCGATTGCCGCTTCGGCGAGCCGGTGGTGCGGATCGATCGCGCCAATCGCGCCGTCTATTCCAATTCGGGCGGTGCGCCCTATGACGCTCTGGTCATCGCCACCGGCTCGGCGCCCTTCATCATCCCGGTGCCGGGCAGCGACCTGCCGGGCGTGGTGACCTATCGCGACCTGGAAGACACCAATGCGATGATCGAGGCCGGTATCGCCGGCAAGGATGCCGTGGTGATCGGCGGCGGGCTGCTGGGCCTTGAGGCCGCGGCCGGCATGGCGGCGCGTGGGGCCCGCGTCACCGTCGTCCACCTGATGGGCCACCTGATGGAGCGGCAGCTGGACCCCGCCGCCGGCTACCTGCTGCAGCGCGATCTGGAGCGGCGCGGCATCAAGGTGCATTGCAAGGGCGCCACCAAGGCGATCCTGGGCCATGGCCGCGCCGAGGCGGTGCTGCTGGAAGACGGCACCGTCCACCCCGCCGACCTGGTCTGCATGGCCGTCGGCATCCGTCCGGAGGTGCGGCTGGCCAATGACGCGCATCTGGAGGTCGAGCGCGGCATCGTCGTCGACGACGCCCTGCGCACCAGCGACCCACATATCTTCGCGCTTGGCGAATGCGTCGAGCATCGTGGCCAGGTCTTCGGCCTTGTCGCGCCGCTTTACGACCAGGCCAAGGTGCTGGCCCGGACCCTGCTGGGCGAGGAGGCCGCGTTCCGCCCGGTGCAGACCGCGACCAAGCTGAAGGTGACGGGCTGCGACCTGTTCAGCGCCGGCGATTTCGCCGAAGGCGAGGGGCGCGAGGACATCGTGTTCCGCGACCCCGGCCGCGGCATCTACAAGCGGCTGGTATTGGAGAACGACCGCATCATCGGCGTGGTCATGTATGGCGACACCGCCGACGGCAACTGGTTCTACGGGCTGATGAAGGACGAAACCGACATCAGCGAGATGCGCGACACGCTGATCTTCGGCCCGGCCTTCCAGGGGGGGACCGCGCTGGACCCTATGGCGGCCGTTGCAGCCTTGCCGCCTGAAGCGGAGATCTGCGGCTGCAACGGCGTCTGCAAGGGAACCATCGTCGCCGCGGTGCAGGGCGGCGCGCATACGCTCGATGCGGTGCGCGCCTGCACCAAGGCCAGCGGCTCCTGCGGCACCTGCACCGGGCTGGTCGAGCAGGTGATGAAGCTGACACTGGGCGACGGCTTCGTCGCGCCCGCGCCCGCCGGCATGTGCAAATGCACCGACCACAGCCACGAGGACGTGCGGCGGCTCATCAAGTCCATGGGGCTGAAGTCGATCCCGGCGGTCATGCAGGAACTGGGCTGGAAGACCGTGGGCGGTTGCCATTCCTGCCGCCCGGCGCTGAACTATTACCTGCTGGCCGAATACCCGCTGGACTATCGCGACGACCGCCAGTCGCGCTTCGTGAACGAAAGGAACCACGCCAATATCCAGAAGGACGGCACCTATTCCGTGGTGCCGCGCATGTGGGGCGGCGTCACCACCCCGCAGGAGCTGCGCGCCATCGCCGACGCGGCCGAAAAATATGCCGTTCCCATGGTCAAGGTCACCGGCGGCCAGCGCATCGACCTGCTGGGTGTCAAGAAACAGGACCTGCCGCATATCTGGGCCGACCTGAACGCCGCCGGGCTGGTCTCGGGCCATGCCTATTCCAAGGGGCTGCGCACGGTGAAAACCTGCGTCGGCAGCGAGTTCTGCCGCTTCGGCACCCAGGATTCGACGGGCCTCGGCATCCGGCTGGAAAAGCTGCTCTGGGGTTCGTGGACGCCGCACAAGGTCAAGCTGGGCGTATCGGGTTGCCCCAGGAACTGCGCCGAGGCGACCTGCAAGGATGTGGGCGTGATCTGCGTCGACAGCGGCTACCAGATCAGCGTCGCCGGCGCCGCCGGGATGGAGGTGAAGGAGACCGAGCCCCTGGCCTCGACCCCCTGCGAGGACGAGGCGGTCGAGATCATCACCGCCTTCGTCCAGCTTTACCGCGAGCACGCGCGCTATCTGGACCGGCCCTATAAATGGGTGGCCAAGGTCGGGCTCGACTGGGTCAAGGAACAGATCGCCGACCTGCCGGCCCGCCGCGCGCTGGTCGAGCGCTTCGAGATCAGCCAGTCGGTCTATCGCCGCGACCCCTGGGCCGAACATTCCACCACCACCGAGACGCCCCGATGGGCGCCCCTTGCCGATCTGACCCTGGAGGCCGCGGAATGACCGTTTTCATCGATATCGGAGCCCTGGAGGACATTCCCCGGCAGGGCGCGCGGGTGATCCGCACCGCGCAGGGCTGCGTCGCCGTGTTCCGCACCCTGGACGACCGGGTGTTTGCGCTGGACGACCGCTGCCCGCACAAGGGCGGTCCGCTGTCCGAGGGCATCGTGCATGGCGATCGCGTGACCTGCCCGCTGCACAATTGGGTGTTCGACATGAACTCGGGCGCTGCGCAGGGCGCCGACGAGGGCGCGGTCCGCACCTGGCCCGTCCGCGTCGAACAGGGCCGCGTCCTGATCAGCGCCGAACTCGTCTCGCGCCCCCGCGCCGCCTGAAGGAGCACGCTCATGTCCTATGTCAATCCTGCCGATTTTGCGAAGAAGATGATCGATGCCGGCGAGGCCAAGGTCTTCATGTCCACCAAGGACACGCTGATCCGCGCCTATATGGCCGGAGCGATCCTGGCGCTGGCCGCCGCCTTCGCCGTGACCGTCACCGTGAACACCGGCGAGCCGCTGATCGGCGCGCTGCTGTTCCCGGTCGGCTTCTGCATGCTCTACCTGCTGGGCTTCGACCTGCTCACCGGGGTGTTCACGCTGGTGCCGCTGGCGCTGATCGACCGGCGCCCGGGGGTGACGGTCCAGGGCATGCTGCGCAACTGGGGCCTGGTCTTTGCCGGCAATTTCGCCGGCGCCTTCACCGTCGCGGTGTTCATGGCGATCATCGTCACCTTCGGCTTTTCCGAGGCGCCGAATGCGGTGGGCGAAAAGATCGGCCATATCGGCGAGGGGCGGACGCTCGGCTATGCCGCCCATGGCGCGGCGGGGATGCTGACGCTGTTCGTCCGCGCGGTCATGTGCAACTGGATGGTCTCGACCGGCGTCGTGGCGGCGATGATGTCCACCAGCGTCTCGGGCAAGGTCATCGCCATGTGGATGCCGATCCTGATCTTCTTCTACATGGGGTTCGAGCATTCCATCGTGAACATGTTCCTGTTCCCGGCGGGCCTGCTGCTGGGCGGGCAGTTCACCATCATGGACTATATGATCTGGAACGAGATCCCGACCGTGCTGGGCAACCTGGTCGGCGGGCTGACCTTTGTCGGCGCGATGATCTATGCCACGCATCACAAGACCTCGCCCCGGCGTGCGGCGGATACGCCCGCCGAAGCCCCCGCCGCCGTTCCTGCCGAGTGAGGGGCCCATGCAGACCATCCGCACCACCTGTCCCTATTGCGGCGTGGGCTGCGGCGTGCTGGCGACGCCCGACGGCAAGGGCGGGCTGGGCATCGCGGGCGACCCCGATCATCCGGCGAACCGGGGCCGGCTTTGCGTCAAGGGCTCGGCGCTTGGCGAGACGGTCGGCCATGCCGGTCGGCTGCTTACCCCGCGCATCCATGGCCGAGAGGCCGGCTGGGACGAGGCGCTGGATCTGGTCGCCCGCCGGTTTTCCGAAACCATCGCCGAGCACGGACCGGATTCGGTCGGCTTCTACGTCTCGGGGCAGCTGCTGACCGAGGATTACTATGTCGCCAACAAGCTGATGAAGGGCTTCATCGGCTCGGCCAATATCGACACCAATTCGCGGCTTTGCATGGCCTCGGCCGTCGCGGGGCACCGGCGGGCCTTCGGCACCGACACGGTGCCGGGGCTCTACGAGGATCTGGAACTGGCCGATACGGTGGTGCTGGTCGGCTCGAATCTGGCCTGGTGCCATCCGGTGCTTTACCAGCGGCTGGCCGCGGCGCGCGAGGCGCGGGGCACGCGGGTCGTGGTGGTCGATCCGCGCCGCACCGCGACTTGCGACATTGCCGACCTGCATCTGCCGCTGGCGCCGGGTTCGGATGCGGCGCTGTTCAACCTGCTTCTGGCAGAAATAGCCAGAAATTCAGACCACTGCATGGATAACCTCGACGGTGTCGAGGATACGGTGGCCGCTGCGCGCGCGACATCACCCGCGGCAACCGGGCTGGCGCATAGCCAGCTGCGGCAGTTCTTCGACCTGTGGCTGCACAGCGACAAGGTGATGTCGGTCTGGTCGCAGGGCGTGAACCAGTCCGACAGCGGCACCGACAAGGTGAATGCGATCCTGAACTGCCATCTCGCCAGCGGCCGCATCGGCCGGCCCGGCATGGGGCCGTTCAGCGTCACCGGCCAGCCCAATGCCATGGGCGGGCGCGAGGTCGGCGGGCTGGCCAACATGCTGGCCTGCCATCTGGAGATCGAGAACCCCGCGCATCGCGAGGCCGTGCGCGCCTTCTGGAGCGCCCCGCGCATGGCCGGGCGGCCGGGGCTGAAGGCCGTGGACATGTTCCGCGCCGTCGAGGACGGCCGGATCAAGGCGCTGTGGATCGTCTGCACCAACCCGGCTGCGACCATGCCCGAGGCCGATCGCGTCGCCCGCGCTATCGCCGGCTGCGATTTCACCGTGGTCTCGGACATCATGGCGCGGACCGACACCGTGCGGCTGGCGCATGTGGCCCTGCCGGCGACCGGCTGGGGCGAAAAGGACGGCACGGTGACGAATTCCGAGCGCCGCATCAGCCGCCAGCGCCGGACGCTGGCCCCGGCCGGGCAGGCGCGCGACGACTGGCGCATCCTGGCCGAGGTCGGTCGCCGCATGGGCTGGGCCGAGGCTTTCGGCTGGACCAGCCCGGCCGAGGTCTTTGCCGAACACGCGGTGCTGTCCGGCGTCGCAGGCAGCCTGGGCAGCGATTTCGACATCTCGGCCCATGCCGGCATCACCCCGGCGGAATATGACGTGCTGCAACCCTTCCTGTGGCCGCAATCGGCGGGCAGGCAGGGCGGGCGGTTCTTTGGCGACGGGCGGTTTCATACGCCCTCGGGCCGGGGGCGGATGGTCGCGGTCACGCCGCGCACGCCGCAGCCGGTGGATGGGGATCATCCGTTCCGGCTGAACACCGGCCGGGTGCGCGACCATTGGCACAGCATGACCCGCACCGGCCTGTCGCCGCGCCTGTCCCGCCATCTGGCCGAGCCCTTCCTGGAACTGCACCCAAGCGACGCGGCCCGGCTGGGTCTGGCACCCGCGAGTCTGGCCGAGGTCGAAAGCCCGCAGGGCCGGGCCGTGCTGCGGGTGCTGGTGACCGACCGGGTGGCGCCGGGCCATCCCTTCGCCCCGATGCACTGGACGGGAGAGACCGCGCCCTTGGGCCGGGTCGATGCGCTGGTGCCGGGGCTGACCGATCCGGTCTCGGGCCAGCCGGCGCTGAAATCGGCACCGGTGGCGATCCGGCCCTTTGCCGCGCGCTGGTTCGGCTTTGCCGTCTCGGCGGGTGCGATCCGGCCGGATTGCGCCTATTGGGCGCGGGCCACGCTGCCGCGCGGCGAGCAGGCCGAACTGGCCGGGCTGGAGGTGCCGCAGGACTGGACTGCCCATGCCCGCGCGCTGTTCGGCCTTTCGGACGAGCCGCTGGTGCTGCACGACCGCGCCCGCGGACAGGTTCGGCTGGCCTTCCTGCGCGAGGGCCGGCTGCAGGCGGCGCTGTTCGTGGCGCCCGGGCCGGTGGGCCTGTCGCGCAGCCATGTCGCGGATCTGCTGGGCGAGGAGGGCGCGGGGGCGCTGGCCGGGCGTCCCGGCGCTGACCGACCGGACGAAGGCGCGCTGGTCTGCGCCTGTTTCGGCATCGGCGTGAACAGCATCGTGCAGGCCATCGCCAGCCAGCGCCTGACCACGGTCGAGGCGGTGGGGCAGGCGCTGCGGGCGGGCACCAATTGCGGCTCGTGCCGGCCCGAGATCCGGGCGCTGCTGGACGCAGGCACCGCCTGCCGCGCAGCGGCTGAGTAGGGCCCTAGGCGCCGTCTCCGGCAAAGACCATGGCGCTGCCGGGCAGGGCGGCCAGCCGGATCATGCTGCCGGGCGCGGGCAGGACCAGCCCGGGAATGCGGGATTTCATCGCCGCCCCGCCGGGCTCCAGCCGGGTCTCGATCAGGCTTTCGCGGCCCAGATAGCGAGCGCGCTCGACCCGCGCCGGGGTGCCGCCGGTCTCGGCCGGGACCAGGTGCTGCGGGCGGATGACGACCTCGGCCCGGCTGCCTTCGGCAAGGCCGGGGGCGGGAAAGCTGCCCAGCGCGGTCTGCACCCGGCCGCCCGCCACCCGACCCGAGACGATGTTCAGGTCCGAGAAAAATGCCGCCACGCCGCGATCCGCCGGGCGGTCGTAAAGCTCGTCCGGGCGGCCTTCCTGGATCAGCCGGCCCCGGCGCATGACCGCGATGCGATGGCCCATCAGCATCGCCTCCTCGGGGTCGTGGGTGACCATCAGCACCGTGGTCTCGGTCTCGCGCAGCAGGTCCAGCGCCGCGTCGCGCACCCCGTCGCGCAGCCGGTGGTCGAGGCTCGAGAAAGGCTCGTCCATCAGCATCAGGCAGGGGCGCGGCGCCAGGGCCCGGATCAGCGCGACGCGCTGCTGCTCGCCGCCCGAAAGCTCGTGCGGGTATTTCGCGGCATGACCGGACAGGCCGACCCGCTCCAGCAGTTCCCCGATTCGGGTGCGGTTCTGCCGGGCCGGGCCCTGCAGGCCGAAACCGACATTGGCCGCCACGTCCAGATGCGGGAACAGCGCGAAATCCTGGAACACCAGCCCCACCGGCCGCCGCTCGGGCGGCAGGAAGGCGCCGGCATCGGACATGGCCTGGCCGCCGATGCGGACGGCGCCGGAATCGGGCCGCTCGATGCCGGCGATCATCCGCAGCGTGGTGGACTTGCCGCAGCCCGAAGGGCCGAGCAGGCAGGTCACCTCGCCCCGTGCCACGCGGAAGCCGACATCCTCGACCGCCGAGACCGGGCCGAAGCGGCGGCACAGCGCCTCAACCTCCAGCATGGGCCGGAATGGCGCGGCATCAGGCGCGTCGTCCCGCGCGTCCATCTGGCTGGCCCAGGGGGGAGGGCTGGCGAATTGGTTCATCGGCATCCCTTCGTCTGGCGACCGTAACCGGATGATCTTTGTTTACTTTGCTAATTAGTTTAGTAAACATGTCGAGAAATCGCAAGGAGGACAGGCTGATGCGTGTTGGACTATCTGGACTGATCGGTGCCGTGCTGGCTGCGCAGGCGGTTGCCGCAAGCGCCCAGGAGCTGAATCTTTACACCACGCGTGAGCCGAATCTGATCGAGCCGCTGCTGGCCTCTTTCAGCGAATCGACCGGGGTGAAGGTGAACACCATCTTCCTCAAGGACGGGCTGGCCGAGCGGGTCGAGCAGGAGGGCGAGGCTTCGCCCGCCGACGTGCTGATGACCGTGGACATCGGCAACCTGGTCGATCTGGTCAATCGCGGCCTGACCCAGCCGGTCGAATCCGAGGCGCTGACCGCCGCCATCCCCGAGAACCTGCGCGACAAGGACGGCAACTGGTTCGCGCTGTCGCAGCGGGCGCGGGTGCTTTACGCCGATAAGGACCTGGACCTGTCCAGCTTCACCTATGAGGATCTCGCCAAGCCGGAATGGCAGGGCAAGGTCTGCATCCGCTCGGGTCAGCATCCGTATAACGTGGCGCTGACCGCCTCCTATATCGTGCATCATGGCGAGGAAGCCGCGAAGACCTGGCTGGAAGGCGTCAAGGCGAACCTGGCCCGCACCGCCGGCGGCGGCGACCGCGATGTGGCCCGCGACATCATGGGCGGCATCTGCGAGATCGGCATCGCCAATTCCTATTATGTCGGCCTGATGCGCAGCGGCGCCGGCGGTCCCGAGCAGGAGGAATGGGTCAAGGCGATCAAGGTCGTCCTGCCGACCTTCGAGGGCGGCGGCACCCAGGTGAACGTCTCGGGGGCGGCGGTGGCCAAGCACGCGCCGAACAAGGACCAGGCGGTGCAGCTGCTGGAATACCTGGTTTCGGACGAGGCGCAGAAGATCTATGCCGAGGCGAATTTCGAATATCCGGTCAAGCCCGGCGTCGCGGTCAGCCCGGTGATCGAGGATATTGCCGATCTCAATGCCGACGGCACCGACCTGACCGAGATCGCCCGCCAGCGCAAGGCGGCGAGCGAGCTGGCCGAGGCGGTGGGCTTCGACAACTGATCCCGTCGCTGAACCTGTGGCCGGCGCAGGCCCCATGACCCCGGAACTGGCACGAAGCTCCCGCCTCCGCGCGGGGGGTGGCTGGCAGGCGGCAGCTCTGGCTGTCGCCGTGCTGGTTCTGCTGCCGGTGCTGGCGCTGGGGCTGTTCGCGCTTCGGGGCAGTCCGGGGCTCTGGGCGCATCTGGTCAGCAACGTGCTGCCGGTCGCGGCGCGGCAGACGGTGATCCTGCTTCTGGGCGTCGGCTTCATCGTCGCGACGCTGGGCACGGTAACGGCCTGGCTGGTCGCGGCCTGCGACTTTCCCGGGCGGCGCATTTTCGGCTGGGCGCTGCTGCTGCCCTTGGCGGTGCCGACCTATATCGTCGCCTATGCCTATCTGGACCTTCTGCATCCGGTCGGCCCGGTGCAGGGCGCGATCCGCGGCTGGCTGGGCTATGCCAGCCCGCGCGAGTTCCGCCTGCCCGACATCCGCTCGATGCCGGGCTGCATCCTGCTGCTGGGGCTGGTGCTTTACCCCTATGTCTACCTGCCGGTGCGGGCGCTGTTCGCCATGCAGGCCGGCAACCTGCTGGATGCGGGCCGCACGCTGGGGGCGGGGCCGGTCGCCACCTTCCTGCGCGTGGCGATTCCGCTGGCCCGGCCCGCCGTCGCCATCGGCACGGCGCTGGCGCTGATGGAGGCGATGAACGATATCGGCGCGGCCGAGTTCCTGGGCGTGCGCACCCTGACCGTCTCGGTCTATTCGACCTGGATCAACCGCTCGGACCTGCCGGGGGCGGCGCAGATCGCGCTGGCGATGCTGGCCATCACCATGGCGCTGGTCATGCTGGAGCGGCGCGGCCGCAAGCGCCAGCGTTACGCGGCCGGCGCGCAGCCCCTGCGGCGCACGCGCCTGCGCGGCTGGCGGGCCTGGGGTGCGACGCTGGTCTGCGCGCTGCCGGTCGCCTTCGGCTTCGCGGCGCCGGCCTGGTATCTGGTCGGTGCGGCCTGGGCGCGATACCGCTTCGCCGGCCTGTCGCCGCGCATCCTCGAGGAGGCCGGCAACACCGCCTTCTTCGCCGCGCTGGCGACGCTGGTCGCGCTGCTCTTGGGACTGGTGGTAACCGGCGCGGCGCGGATGCGGCCCGGACGGCTGACCCAGACCATGGCGCGGCTTTCGACGCTGGGCTATGCGGTGCCGGGCACCATCCTGGCCATCGGGCTTCTGCCGGTGATCGCGCTGGCCGACCGCCAGATCGCCGCCGCCTCGCAGGCGCTGCTGGGCGTGGGGCCGGGGCTTTTGCTGCTCGGCTCGGGGGCGGCGCTGATCTATGCCTATGTCGCGCGCTTCCTTGCCATCGCCACCGGCGGCATCGAGGCGGGGCTGAGCCGGGTGCCGCGCTCGCTCGACCATGTGGCGCGGACGCTGGGCCGCAGCCCCGGCCAGGTGTTCCGCGAGGTGCATGTGCCGATCTCGCGACCGGCGCTGGCGGCCTCGGGACTGCTGATCTTCGTCGATTGCGTCAAGGAACTGCCCGCCACGCTGCTGCTGCGGCCGCTGAACTTCGAGACTCTCTCGACGCATCTTTACGGCGAGGCGGCGCGCGGCACCTACGAGGACGCCGCCATCGCCGCGCTGATCATCGTGGCCATCGGCATCCTGCCGGTCATGGTGCTGGCGCGGACGATCCGGCGATGACTGCGGCAGATTGTCCCTTTCGCGCGGCGCGGATTTCTGACAGGGCTGCGCGCATGCAGGTTCGGGGCGCATATCGTAATGCAGGGCTGACGCGCGGCGCACGGCTGTTCCGCTGGCTGGCGGTGCTGCCCTTCCTGCTGTTCTCGCTGATCCTGCCCGGCACCATGGTCGCCCGCGACGCGCAGGGCAGCATCACCGTGGTGCTCTGCTCGGGCGAGGGGCCGGTCGAGATGGCCGTGGCCGCCGATGGCAGCCTGGTCCCGGCCGGCAAGGCCTCGCATGGCGATCCGCATGGCTGCGACTGGGCACCGCATGGCCAGCCGCTTCTGGAGGGCACCATGCAGGCGGCTGCGACGCCGCTGTTGCAGGCGCTGCGCATGGCGCGGGCGCTGGACCGGCCCGGCCCGCCGCATCGCGTCGAGATGCTGGTCCCCTCGGCGCGGGGACCGCCGGCACGCGTCTGATCCGAGCTTTCCGATCCGCGCGGCCACGGGCCGGCGGTTCACGCCCTTATTCAGACGAGAACGATCATGAAGAACCCTGTCTTTGGCGCGTTCTGCGCCTCGGCGCTGGCCCTTGCCGCCGCGCCCGCCCTTGCCCATGCCACGCTGGAGCAGTCCGAGGCCCGCGCCGGCGCCGCCTATCGCGCGGTGATCCGCATCGGCCATGGCTGCGACGGCCAGGCGACCAACACCCTGCGCGTGCAGCTGCCCGAGGGCTTCTACAATGCCAAGCCCATGCCCAAGGCCGGCTGGACGCTGGAAACGGTCAAGGGCCCCTATGCCCAGCCCTTCGACAATTACGGCACGCCGATGACCGAGGGCACGCGGGAGGTGGTCTGGTCGGGCGGCGATCTGCAGGACGACTGGTATGACGAATTCGTCATCCGCGGCACGGTCGGCGCCGATGTGACTCCGGGAACGGTGCTGTATTTCTCGACCGTGCAGGAATGCGCGGACGGCAAGGAGGAATGGATCGATGTCACCGGCAGCAAGGAAGTCCCGAACCCCGCCCCGGGCGTGACGGTCACGGCGGGCAAGGTCGGGCATGGCCACGGCCATGATCACGGCGACCATGCGAAGGCCGGGCCGATCACGCTGGGCGACCTGACGCTGAGCGGGTCCTTCACCCGCGCCACGCCCCCCGGGGCCCCGGTGGCGGGCGGTTTCCTGACCGTCGCCAATGCCGGCGCGGACGACCGGCTGGTCTCGGCCAGCGTCGATTTCGCCGGCCGGGCCGAGATCCACGAGATGGCGATGGAGGGCGATGTCATGAAGATGCGCCAGCTTGCCGAGGGCCTGCCGATCCCGGCCGGGGCGACGGTTGAACTGAAGCCCGGCGGCTATCACCTGATGTTCATGGAGCTGAAGCAGCCGCTGGTCGAGGGCGAGACCGTGAATGTCACGCTGCATTTCGAGAAGGCCGGCGAGGTCGAGGTGCCGATGACGGTCGGGCCGATGAATGCCGGCAAGCACGGCGGAAAGGATGGTGGACATGGCGGACATTAAGCGGGGCTCGGGGTTGCGTCCCTTGCGCTATGCGCTCTGGGCGCTGGTGGTGCTGGCGCTGGCCGGACTGGGCTGGTTCCAGTTCGTCGCGCCCCGTGCGGGCTCGGGCTCGCTGAGCGATGCCGGCACCGCCTCGCTGGGTCGGGGCGATTACCGCCTCGCCGCCACGGACGGCACGGAATTCACCCAGGCGACGCTGCAGGGCCAGCCCTCGGCGGTGTTCTTCGGCTTCACCCATTGCCCGGACGTCTGCCCGACCACGCTGGGCGACGTCGCGAGCTGGCAGGAGGAGCTGGGCGAGGCCGGCAAGGATCTGCGGGTGTTCTTCGTCACCGTCGACCCCGAGCGCGATACGGTCGAGGCGTTGCGCGAATATGTCTCGTGGGTGCCGGGCGTGGTCGGCGTCTCGGGCGCGCCGGAAGAGGTCGCCAAGGCGGTCAAGGCCTTCCGCATCTATGCCCGCAAATCGCCGCAAGAGGGCGGGGATTACAGCATGGACCATTCCTCGACCTTGCTGCTGTTCGACCGCGACGGCGATTATGCCGGGCTGATCGGCTATCAGGAGGACCGCGAGCGGGCCATGGCCAGCCTGCGGCGCCTGCTGGAAAGCTGACGCGCGCGGCGCCGGCCCGCCCCGCGCCGAGGATCCCTGGGCGGTGCCGCTTCCATGCGGCCTGCCCGAAGTCGCTTCTTCTGATATCCGAAATGTTTTGGAACGCACCGATGCGGCCGGTTTGACGAGGCTGTGGCCGATTCGCGCCGCGAAAGCGACCTGGCATCCGAAACGATCAGGGTGATGTTAGCGCATGACATAAGGGTGTGCATCCCGGTCCGCCGATCTCGCCCCGCCTTAGCGAATTTTTCCCGGGAATCGATGGTTTTTTGCCGCTCTCTTGCGGTTCTCCGCCCGCTTCTGCTCGCGTGCCGGCGGAATTCTTGACCGGAACAGCGCGATGCGCTAGGAATTACCGAAAGGTTTCGGATCGCATTTGAGAAAGGCGCGCAGGCGCCCGGATTGCAAGCTGGTGCTGGGGAGGCACCTTGAAAAAGGGGAGGAATTCATGGGGAAATTCAGCCGGGGGGCGCTGCGTCCGGTGGTATTGGCCGCGCTGATGGGCGGCATCGCGCTGCCCGCCGTGGCGGACGAGCTGTTCTATGTCGCAGGCGGCGTCGGCAAGCAGGCCCAGCACTTCAAGGAGCTTGTGAAGCCCTGGGAGGAACGCAGCGGCCATACCGTGACGCTGGTGCCGATGCCGCAGTCCAGCTCGGACCAGTTCGCGCAATACCGGCTGTGGCTGGCGGCGGGCACCAGGGACGTTGACCTGTATCAGACGGACGTAATCTGGGCGCCGCAGCTTTCCGAATATTTCGTCGATCTGTCCGAGGCGGCCAAGGACATCGTCGGCGAACATTTCCCCTCGGTCATCGAAAGCCAGACCACGGACGGCAAGCTGGTGGCGCTGCCGCTTTATACCGATGCCCCGGCGCTTTACTACCGCGCGGACCTGCTGGAGAAATACGGCAAGGAGGTGCCCGGCACCTGGGCCGAGCTGACCGAAACCGCCAGGCTGATCCAGGACGGCGAGCGGGCCGCGGGGCAGGGCGACCTGTGGGGCTTCGTCTGGCAGGGCAATGCCTATGAGGGGCTGACCTGCAACGCGCTGGAATGGGTGAAATCCTTTGGCGGCGGCCAGATCGTCGAGGCGGACGGCGCCGTCTCGATCAACAATCCGCAGGCAGTGGCGGCGCTGGAACTGGCGGCCAGCTGGATCGGCACCATCAGCCCGCGCGGCGTGCTGGCGCACAAGGAAGAAGAGGCGCGCGGCGTCTGGCAGACCGGCAACGCCGTTTTCATGCGCAACTGGCCCTATGCCTTCGCGCTGAGCGCGGGCGCGGACAGCGCGGTCAAGGGCAAGTTCGACGTGGCGCCGCTGCCGGCGGGCTCGGAGGAGACCGGATCGGCCTCGACGCTGGGCGGTTGGAACGTCGCGGTGTCGAAATTCTCGACCAAGCAGGAGGCGGCGGTCGATCTGGCGCTCTATCTCGCCTCGGCCGAGGCGCAGAAGCGCCGCGCGCTGCTGGACGGCAACCTGCCGACCGTGGTCGCGCTCTACGACGACCCCGAGATCGCCGAGGCGGTGCCGCTGATCCCGCGCTGGAAAGAGGTCTTCGCCAATGCCGTGCCGCGCCCCTCCGGGCCGGTCAAGAGCAAGTATAACGAGGTCTCGTCGAAATTCTGGTCGGCCGTGCATGACACGCTGTCGGGCAAGGGCACGGCGGCCGAGAACCTGGAACTGCTGGAGCTGGATCTGACCGATCTGCAAGGCTCGGGCTGGTAAGGCGCGTTGCGGGGGCTGGCGGGTTCGCGCCGGCCCCGACCGGCCCCTGCGGCCGATGAGGAGTTTCCCCCATGACTGACCCCATCGCGGGCCGCCCCGGCGGTCCCAGCCTGCGGCAGCGTCGGCAAAGGGCTGCCTTCTGGTTCCTGGCCCCCATGCTTTTCGCGCTGCTCTGCGTCGCGGCCTGGCCGCTGGCGCGCACCATCTGGTTCTCGTTCACCAACACCACGCTGTCGAACCTTTACGGCGGCGAGTGGATCGGCTTCGACAATTACCTGTCGATGCGCACGCTGTCCTCGGGGCGGGTGGTCTGGCGCGGCACGCTGGTCGATCCGGCCTGGTGGAACGCGGTCTGGAACACCGTCCGCTTCTCGCTGATCTCGGTCGGGTTCGAGACGGTGCTGGGCCTGATCGTGGCGCTGGTGCTGAATGCCGAGTTCAAGGGCCGCGCCCTGGTGCGCGCCGCCATCCTGATCCCTTGGGCGATCCCGACCATCGTCTCGGCCAAGATGTGGGCCTGGATGCTGAACGACCAGTTCGGGATCCTGAACGACATCCTGCTGCGGCTGGGGCTGATCGGCGAAAAGATCGCCTGGACCGCCAGCACCGAGACCGCGATGACCGCCGTGCTGATCGTCGATATCTGGAAGACCACGCCCTTCATGGCGCTGCTGATCCTGGCCGGCTTGCAGATGGTGCCGCGCGACATCTACGAGGCGGCGCGGATCGACGGCATCCATCCGGTCAAGGTGTTCTTCCGCGTCACCCTGCCGCTGATCAAGCCGGCGCTGATGGTGGCGGTGATCTTCCGCATGCTGGACGCGCTGCGCATCTTCGACCTGATCTATGTGCTGACGCCGAACAGCTCGGCCACCAAGACCATGTCGGTCATCAGCCGCGAGAACATGATCGACTTCGACAAGTTCGCCTATGGCGCGGCGCAATCGACGCTGCTCTTCGCGATCATCGCCGTCTTCGTCAGCGCCTATATCTGGCTCGGCCGCGTGGACCTGGGCGGGGAGGGCTCGAAATGACCCGTCACAAGCTGCTGAAACAGATCGGCTTTTACGCGCTGGTCGTGGTGATCGTCGTCTTTTCGGTCTTTCCCTTCTACTATGCCGTCGTGACCAGCTTCGCCTCGGGGACGGCGCTGTTTCGGGTGAACTACCTGCCTTCGGGATTCGACCTGCGCAACTACCAGGCGGTGCTGGGGTCGAGGAACTTCCTTTATTCCATCGGCAACTCGCTGATCATCGCGACGCTGACGGTCGGGTTGTCGCTGTTCCTGGGCGTCACCGCCTCATACGCGCTGGCGCGGGTGCGGTTCCGGGGGCGGGGGCTGCTGCTGATGACCATCCTGGCCGTGTCGATGTTCCCGCAGATCGCGGTTCTGGCAGGGCTGTTCGAGCTGGTGCGCTTTCTGGGCATCTTCAACACCCATTGGGCGATGATCCTGTCCTATACAATCTTCACGCTGCCCTTCACCGTCTGGGTGCTGACGACCTTCATGCGCGACCTGCCGGTCGAGATCGAGGAGGCGGCGATCGTCGACGGCGCCAGCCCCTGGATCATCATCACCCGCGTCTTCCTGCCGCTCTTGTGGCCGGCGATGGTGACCACCGGGCTTCTGGCCTTCATCGGCGCCTGGAACGAGTTCCTGTTCGCGCTGACCTTCACCAGCACCGAAAGCATGCGCACCGTGCCGGTGGCCATCGGCCTGCTCTCGGGCGCCTCCGAGCAGGAGATCCCCTGGGGTCCGATCATGGCCGCCTCGGTCATCGTCACGGTGCCGCTGATCGTCCTCGTCCTCATTTTCCAGCGCAAGATCGTGGCGGGCCTGACCGCCGGCGGCGTGAAAGGTTGAACCATGGCCAAGATCGAGTTGAAGAACGTCACCAAATCCTATGGCGGCTTGCAGGTCATCAAGGGCATCGACCTGGAGATCCGCAAGGGCGAGTTCATGGTCTTCGTCGGCCCGTCCGGCTGCGGCAAGTCCACGCTGCTGCGGCTGGTCTCGGGGCTGGAGGAGATCACCAGCGGCGACATGCTCTTCGACGGGCAGCGGGTGAACGACCTGGTGCCCTCGGATCGCGGCATCGCCATGGTGTTCCAGAGCTATGCGCTTTACCCGCACATGAAGGTCTATGACAACATGGCTTTCGGCATGAAGCTGGCCAAGGCCGGCAAAGCCGAGATCGACCGCCGCGTGCGCGAGGCGGCGCGGCTCTTGCAGATCGAGCATCTGCTGGACCGGCTGCCCAAGCAGCTGTCCGGTGGCCAGCGCCAGCGCGTCGCCATCGGCCGCGCTATCGTCCGCGACCCGCGCGTGTTCCTGTTCGACGAGCCGCTGTCGAACCTCGACGCGGCGCTGCGGGTGCAGACGCGGCTGGAGATCGCCCGGCTGCATCACGGCATGGAGGACGTGACGATGATCTACGTCACCCATGACCAGGTCGAGGCGATGACGCTGGCCGACCGCATCGCCGTGCTGCGCGACGGCAGGCTGGAGCAGGTCGGCACGCCCGCCGAGCTTTACGAGCGGCCGAACTCCACCTTCGTCGCCGGCTTTATCGGCAGTCCCAGGATGAACTTCCTGACCGACGGTTTCGCGCATGCGCATGACTGCGCCACCCTGGGCATCCGCCCCGAGCATATCGACATCGTCGAGGCTGGCCCCTGGTCGGGCGAGGTCGTCCATGCCGAGGATCTGGGCGCCGACCATTACCTTTTCGTCGAGATCGGCGCGGCCGAGCCCCTGGTCGTGCGCCAGCCCGGCAAGCTGGCCCGGCCGCTGGGCACGCGGCTGAGCCTGGCGCCGCGCTTGGGCCACCTGCACCGTTTCGACGCCAACGACGCGCCGATCCGCTGAAATCACCACCGCTCCCGCAGGGGAGCAACAAGGAGCGATGAATGACCATCCGAGTCACTGTCTGGGGCGAGAACGTCCACGAGCAGAAGAACAAGACCGTTGCGGGGATCTACCCGGACGGCATGCACAACACCATCGCCGCGGCGCTGAACCGCGACGCCGGCATCGCGGCCGGCAGCGTGACCCTGCAGGACCCCGAGCATGGGCTGACGGCCGAGAGGCTGGCCGAAACCAACGTGCTGATCTGGTGGGGCCATTGCGCCCATGGCGAGGTGCAGGACGCGGTGGTCGAGCGCGTGGCCGAGGCGGTCTGGTCCGGCATGGGCATGATCTTCCTGCATTCGGCGCATTTCTCGAAACCCTTCAAGCGGCTGATGGGCACGCCCTGCAACCTGACCTGGCGCGAGGCGGGCGAGCGTGAGCGGCTTTGGCTGACCTCGCGCAACCATCCCATCGCCGCCGGCCTGCCCGATCATTTCGAGCTGGAGCACGAGGAGATGTATGGCGAGCCCTTCGGCGTGCCCGAGCCGCTGGAGACCGTCTTCGTCAGCTGGTTCGCGGGCGGCGAGGTGTTCCGCTCGGGCCTGACCTACAAGCGCGGGGCCGGCAACGTGTTCTATTTCCGCCCCGGCCACGAAACCTATCCGACCTATCACGACGCCAATGTGCAGCGGGTGATCCTGAACGCGGTGAAATGGGCGCATAACCCGGCCGCGCGGCTGGCCGAGCCGACCGTCGCGCCCAATGTCCCGGTCGAGCAGGCGCTGGAGCCGATCGAGGAACGCGGTCCCAGGCTGCACGCCGCCGGCGAGGAGGGCTATCGCTGATGGTCCGGCTTCTCGTCATCGGCACCGGCGGCATGGCGGCGAACCATGCCCGCGCCTTCGCCGCCATCCCCGGCGTCGAGCTGGTGGGCGGCGTCGATCCGCGGCCCGGGCCGTTGGCCGCCTTCAATGCCGAGCATGGCATTCCGCGCGGCTTTGCCAGCCTGGACGAGGCGCTGGCCTGGGGCGGGTTCGACGCCGCGACCAACGTGACGCCGGATGCCGCGCATTATCCGACCACCATGCCGCTGCTGGCGGCGGGCAAGCATGTGCTGTGCGAAAAGCCGTTGGCCACCAATGCCGCGGATGCGGAAGCGATGGCCGATGCGGCGGCGCGGGCCGGGGTGGTGAACATGGTCAATCTCAGCTATCGCGACGTGCCGGCGCTGCAAAAGGCCGCGGCCATGGTCCGCGCGGGCGAGATCGGCGCGGTGCGGCATTTCGAGGCGAGCTACCTGCAAAGCTGGCTGACGCAGCCCAGCTGGGGCGACTGGCGGACCGACCCGAAATGGCTGTGGCGGGTTTCAACCGCGCATGGCTCCAAAGGGGTGCTGGGCGACGTCGGCATCCACATCCTCGATTTCGCCACCTTCATCGCCGGGCAGGACGCGGCGCAGGTTTCCTGCCTGCTCAAGACCTTCGACAAGGCGCCGGAGGGGCGGATCGGGGACTATGTGCTGGACGCCAATGACAGCGCCACCATGCAGATCGTGCTGGAAAACGGTGCGCTGGGGACGGTGGCGGCGACGCGCTTCGCCACCGGGCACCTGAACGACCTGCGGCTGCGGATCTACGGCGACCGGGGCGGGCTGGAGGTCTGCTTCGAGAACCGCGTCAGCCGGCTGCGCGCCTGCCTGTCGCCGGACCTGGAGATCGCCGCCTGGCACGAGGTCGACTGCCCGCCGGTGCCGACGATCTACCAGCGCTTCATCGCCGCGATCCGGGGCGAGGGCGCGGCCGATCCCGATTTCGCCCGCGGCGCGGCGCTGCAACGCCTGTTGGACCGGGCCGAGGAATCCTCGGTCGAGGCCGGGCTCAGCCTCGCTGTCTAGGCGCAACCGATCCGGCGGCGGCCCTCTCCTCCCTGCCGCCGCCGGACACCTTGCAAGGAGCATGGCATGACCCAGACCGTTCCCGCGCAGGCCCGCCGCGCGCCCCGCATCCGCCTTGGGATGGTCGGCGGCGGGCAGGGCGCCTTCATCGGCGCGGTGCACCGCATCGCCGCCCGCATCGACGACCGGTATGAGCTGGTCGCGGGCTGTTTTTCCTCGACGCCGGAAAAAAGCGCGGCCTCGGCGGCAGAGCTGGGTGTGAGCCGCGCCTATGGCGATTTTGCGCAGATGGCGATGCGTGAGGCGCGGCGCAAGGACGGGGTCGAGGCGGTGGCCATCGTCACCCCGAACCACCTGCACGCCCCCGTCGCCCGCGCCTTCCTGAAGCGCGGCATCCATGTCATCTGCGACAAGCCCCTGACCGCGTCCCTGCCCGAGGCGCGCAAGCTGGCCAAGGCGGCCGAAGGCTCGGATGCGCTGTTCGTGCTGACGCACAACTATACCGGCTATCCGATGGTGCGGCAGGCCCGCGCCATGACCTTGGCAGGCGAGCTGGGCGAGATCCGGCTGGTGCAGGTCGAATACGCGCAGGACTGGCTGGCCGAGCCCATCGAGCAGGCGGGCAACAAGCAGGCCGGCTGGCGCACCGATCCGGCGCGATCCGGCGCGGGCGGGGCCATCGGCGACATCGGCACCCATGCCTTCAACCTGGCCGCCTTCGTCACCGGGCTGGAACTGGAGGCGCTGGCCGCCGATCTGCACAGCTTCGTGCCGGGCCGGGCGGTCGACGACAACGGCCATGTGCTCTTGCGCTACCAGGGCGGGGCGCGCGGGATGCTGTGGTGTTCGCAGGTCGCCTCGGGCTGCGAGAACGCGCTGCGGCTGCGGGTCTATGGCAGCCGCGCCGGCATCGAATGGGCGCAGGAGGAGCCGAATGCCCTGTGGGTCACGCCGCTGGGCCGGCCGCGCTATCGGCTGTCGCGCGGCGGCGCCGGCACGGGGCTTGAAGCCGCGCGCCTGACCCGCATTCCCGCCGGCCATCCCGAGGGCTATCTGGAGGGTTTCGCGAATATCTATGCCGAGGCGGCGCGTGCCATCCTCGCCCGTCGCGAGGGCAGGGCGCCCGACCCGGCGGTGACGTTTCCCGGCATCCGCGAGGGGTTGGAGGGCGTGGCCTTCGTCGATGCCTGCCTGCGCTCCGGCAAGCGCAACGGCGCCTGGGTGGCGCTGGCGCTCTAGCCCGGAACCCCCGCCTTCCGCCGCATTGTCGCGCCGCTCCCATCGCGGCCATTGTTCCCGCCGTCCCGCCTATGCTACCTCGCGCCCCGAGAATGGAGGCGCGCGTGATCCTTTGCGAATTCGGTCCTGACGGCGGGCCGGTCCTGTTCCGGGACCCGCGGGAATTGCTGGTGGTGACCCGCCCCGAGGATGTGGCCTCCGCGCTCGGCCATCTCGAGGCCCGGCGCCGGCAGGGGGCCTGGATCGCGGGCTACCTGTCCTATGAGCTGGGCTATGCGCTGGAGCCGGTGCTGGCGCGCGAGATGCCGGCGGACCGGCGCACGCCGCTTATGGCTTTCGCCGTCCATGACGCGCCCGAACCGGCGCCGCCGCTGCCGGCGGGGGACGCGGCCCGGCTGGCACCGTTGAAGCCGATGATCTCGCAACAGGATTACGCGGCCGTCTTTGCCCGCACCCGCGACTATATCGCGGCCGGCGACTGCTACCAGATCAACCTGACCTTTCCCATCGGCTCGCGCCTGGTCTCCGGCTCGGCGCTGCAGCTTTACGCCGCGCTGGCCGCGCGCCAGCCGGTCGGATTCGGCGCCTATGCCGATCTGGGACAGGGGCCGGTGGTGGTCTCGCGCTCGCCCGAGCTGTTCTTCCGCCTCGATGCGCAGGGCCGGATCGAGGCGCGGCCGATGAAGGGCACCGCGCCGCGCGACCCCGATCCGGCGCGCGACGCGGCCTTGGCGGCGGCGCTGGCGGCATCGGAAAAGAACCGGGCCGAGAACCTGATGATCGTGGACCTGCTGCGCAACGACATTGCCCGCATCTCGCGCCTGGGCTCGGTGCGGGTGCCCGAGCTTTTCGCCGTGGACAGCTTCGCCACCGTGCACCAGATGAGTTCGCGCGTGGTCGGTCAGCTTGCGCAGCCGGCCGATCTGGGCGCGATGATGCGGGCGCTGTTTCCCTGCGGCTCGATCACCGGCGCGCCCAAGATCCGCGCCATGCAGATCATCCGCGAGGTCGAGCCGTTTCCGCGCGGGGTCTATTGCGGCGCGATCGGCTGGATGGCCCCGGACGGGGCGGCCTGTTTCTCGGTGGCGATCCGCACGCTGTCGGTCTGGCCGGATGGCGAGGTCATGCTGAATGTCGGCGGCGGCGTGGTGCAGGATTCGACCGCGGAAGGCGAATGGGAGGAGGCGCTATGGAAAGCCCGCTACGCGCAGGATCTGACGACCCCGAACTGCGGCTGATCGAGACGGTGCTGTGGGACGGCGCCGGCTGCCCGCGGATCGAGGGGCATCTGGCGCGGCTGGCGGCGGGGGCGCGGGCGCTCGGCTGGCCCTGCGACGCGCAGGCCGCCCGCGCCGCGCTGGTCGCGCCCGAGGGCCATCCGGCGCGGCTGCGGCTGACGCTGGACCGCCTGGGGCGGATCGAGGTGGCGCGTGCGCCCCTGCCGCAGTCGCGCCCGGAATGGCGGCTGGCGCTGGCCGGCACCCGGCTTCGCTCGGGCGATCCCTGGCTGCGGCTCAAGACCACACGCCGGGCGCATTACGACGCCGCCCGCGCCGCGCTGCCCGAGGGGATCGAGGAGGCGATCTTCCTGAACGAGCGCGGCGAGGTCTGCGACGGCACCGTCACCACCGTCTTCTTCGACCGCGGGCAGGGGCTTTGCACCCCGCCGCTGTCCTGCGGCCTTTTGCCGGGCGTGCTGCGGGCGGGGATGCTGGCCGAGGGCGCCTGCCGCGAGGAAGTGCTGCCGGCCGGGGATCTGCCGCGCGTCCGGCTGTGGGTCGGCAATGCGCTGCGCGGGCTGATCCCGGCCGTCTGGGCGGGCTGAGCCGTTCAGGCCAGCGCGGCCAGCTCGCTTGCCGCACGCTTCAGCGCCGGCAGATGGGTCAGGGCGACCGCCATCGGCATGCGCTCGACCGGCGCGTGGAAGGTCAGCGCCGCCAGCACCCGCCCCCGCGCATCGAGCGCCGGCACCGAGACGCCGATCATGCCGGGAATGAACTCCTGCTCGTCGGTGGCATGGCCCTGCGCGCGGATGCGGGCCAGTTCCTCGCGCAGGCTTTCGGCGGTGGCGAAGGTGTTCGGGGTATGCGCCTGCAGCCGGGCATGGCGCAGGAAATGCTCGAGACTTTGCGGATTCATATGGGCCAGACAGACCTTGCCGGCGGCGGTGGCATGCAGCGGCACGCGGGTGCCCAGGCGGATCACCAATCGCAGCGGCCAGCTGGTCTCGACCCGGTCCACATAGACCAGCGAATCCCCTTCCGGGATCGAGATCGAGCAGGTTTCGCCCACCGAGGCGAACAGCCGCACCAGCACGTCATGCCGCGGCAGGTCGAACTGGGCGGCATGCATCACCCCCAGCATCATCTGCCGCAGCTTGTCGCCGGGCAGATAGCTGCGCCCGTCGAGCTGGCGCGACAGATAGCCCTCGTGTTCGAGCGTGGCGACGAGGCGGTGGATGGTCGGCTTGGGCAGGCCCAGGCTGGCATTGATCTCGGTCGCGGTCAGCGGCCGGGCTTCGCGGGCCAGCACTTCCAGGATCTGGAGGTTGCGCAGGCTGGGGGGAACCTGGGAACTGTCTTGAAACTCTTGCATGGCCTGGGAACCCGATCACTTCGCCGTTCTTTTTACCGCAGGACGGCGGGAGGTCCAGACGGCCCGGGCCGAACCGCGCCGTTTGGCGCCGATCGCCCGGCGCGAAGGGCCGGGGACTGCCCATGCCTTCGCTGCGCTGTAGCATTTGCGTTGCCCCAACGTCATCCTTCCGTTAGGAAACCCGACTCACGGGCTCTGACGGCTCTGGTATCCGGGGCCGGTCGCATTATATCCCGGGGGTGACAGCGACGCGGGCAGAGTGGGGGGACCAATGCTCGATCTGACGACCATCCGCAGCGAGCTCGGCTCGCATTACGATCTCGAGCCCTCGCTCGAGCTTGCCGAGCGCATGGCCGATGTCCATGCGCGGATGGGCCGCGTCATGCCCTGGCCGGACTGGGCGATCCATGCGCCCTATGTCGCGGCGATCAACAAGCTGAAAAAGGAACGCAATGCCGTGGTGCTGGCGCATAATTACATGACGCCGCAGATCTATCACGGCATCTCGGACGTGGTGGGCGACAGCCTGGCGCTGGCCATCGCCGCGACCAAGGTCGAGGAACAGGTGATCGTGCAATGCGGCGTGCATTTCATGGCCGAGACCTCGAAGATCCTGAACCCGCAAAAGACTGTGCTGATGCCCGACATGGAGGCCGGCTGCTCGCTGGCCGAAAGCATCACCGCCGAGGGCATCGCCGAGATGCGCGCCCGCTATCCCGGCGCGCCGGTGGTCAGCTATGTCAACACCACCGCCGAGGTGAAGGCGGCGTCCGACATCTGCTGCACCTCGGCCAATGCGGCGCAGATCGTCGCGGCGCTGGATGCCGAGACGATCATCATGACGCCCGACAAGTGGCTGGCGCAGAACGTCGCCAACAAGGTGCCGCAGAAGCGCATCGTCTGGTGGGACGGGGCCTGCATCGTGCACGAGCAGTTCACGGCGCAGGACCTGCGCGACTTCCGCGACTGGAATCCGGGGCTGAAGATCATCGCCCATCCCGAATGCCCGCCCGAGGTGGTGGCCGAAGCCGATTATGCCGGCTCGACCGCTAATATCCAGGACTGGGTCGAGGCCGAGCGGCCGAAGCAGGTGATGCTGGTCACGGAATGCTCGATGGCCTCGAACATCTCGGACGCCAATCCCGAGGTCGAATTCCTCGGGCCCTGCAACATGTGCCCCTACATGCAGAAGATCACCCTGGAAAAGGTGCTCTGGTCGCTGCACACCATGACCGGCGTGGTCGAGGTCGATCCCCAGGTCGCGGATCGCGCCCGGCTGGCCGTGCAGCGGATGATCGACCTGTCGCAGCGTCTGGCAGCCTGAGGTGCGCGAGGTTTCGACCGGCCGCGTCGTCATCGTGGGCGCCGGCCTGGGCGCGCTTTACGCGGCGCTGAAACTGGCGCCGCGCCCGGTGCTGATGATCTCGCCCGAGGTGCTGGGCCAGGGCGCAAGCTCGGCCTGGGCGCAGGGCGGGGTGGCGGCGGCCATGGACCCCACCGACAGCGCCGAGGCCCATGCCCGCGACACGCTCCGCGCCGGCGCCGGCACCGTCGATCCCGCCGTCGCGGCGCTGGTCACGGAGGAGGCGCGGGCGCATATCCTCGACCTGACCCGGCTCGGCACCCCTTTCGACCGCAGGCCGGATGGCGGCTATGTGCTGTCGCGCGAGGCGGCGCACAGCTTCGCCCGCGTCGTGCGGGTGCGCGGCGACCAGGCCGGGGCCGAGATCATGCGGGCGCTGGTCGCCTGCCTGCGCGAAGCCCCCTCGGTGCAGGTGCTGGAGGGCGTCATGGCCACCGGGCTGCGGGTCGAGGACGGCGGGGTCACGGGGGTCGAGGTGGCGCTTTCCGGCCCGCAAGGCTCGGCGCCGCTGCTGATCCGGGCGCCGGCGGTGCTGCTGGCGGGCGGCGGCTCGGGCGGGCTTTATGCGCTGACCACCAACCCGCCGCGCATCCGCGGCCAGGTGATCGGCATGGCGGCGCGGGCCGGAGCCGAGATTGCCGATGCGGAATTCGTGCAGTTCCATCCCACCGCCATCGATTGCGGCGAGGATCCGGCGCCGCTGGCGACCGAGGCGCTGCGGGGCGAGGGCGCGCATCTGGTCAACCGGCTGGGCGAACGCTTCATGCTGGCGGTGCATCCCGATGCCGAACTGGCGCCGCGCGACGTGGTGGCGCGTGCGATCTATGCGCAAAGCCAGGCCGGGCTGCGGCCGATGCTGGACACCCGCGCCTGCCTGGGCGACCGCATCCTGACCGAGTTTCCGGCCGTGGCGGGGGCCTGCGCGCGGGCGGGGATCGACCCGACGCGCGAGCCGATCCCGGTGGCGGCGGCCGCGCATTACCACATGGGCGGCGTGGCGGTGGACAGCGACGGCAGCGCCAGCCTCGACCGGCTCTGGGTCTGCGGCGAGGCGAGTTCGACCGGGCTGCACGGCGCCAACCGGTTGGCCTCGAACGGGCTTCTGGAGGCGCTGGTCTATGCCCGCCGCTGCGCGCTGTCCATCGAGGCGCGGCTGGGCCCGGCGCAGGGCGCGGACCCGGTGTCGCTGCCCGACCTGCCGCCCGGCCCGGTGCCCGACCCGGCGCTGGTCGCCCGCCTGCGCCGCGCCATGACCGAGGGCGCGGGGGTCTTGCGCGATGCCGGGGGCCTGACCCGCTGCCTGCGCGAGATCGCCGCCATCGAGGCGGCGCAGCCCGATTGCCCGGCGCTGCTGAACATGACCGCCACCGCCACGCTGATCGCCGCCGCGGCGCTGATGCGGCAAGAAAGCCGCGGCGCGCATTGCCGCACCGATTTCCCGCAGACCCTGCCCGAAGGCCGCCGCTCGCGCCTGACGCTGGCGCAGGCGCTGGCCCTGCGCGCCTCGCTTGAACCGGAGACGACATGACCGAGATGCCCCCGCTGCCCGACCTGGTGCTGGAGCCGCTGCTGCGCGCCGCGCTGACCGAGGATCTGGGCACCTATGGCGACATCACCACCCGCACGGTGATCCCGGCCGGCACCCGTTACCGGGCGCGGATCGTGGCGCGCGAGGCGGGCGTGGCCTCGGGGATGCAGCTGGCCGGCATCGCCTTTCGCCTGATCGACCCCGCGCTGGACTGGCGGCCCCAGCGTCCCGACGGCAGCCGTTTCCAGCCCGGCGACACGCTGGCCGAGATCGAGGGCGAGGCGGCCTCGATCCTTTCGGCCGAACGGGTGGCGCTGAACTTCGCCGGCCGGCTGTCCGGCATCGCCACCCAGACGGCGGCATTCGTGGCCGAGACGGCGGGAACGAAGGCGCGCATCACCTGCACCCGCAAGACCACCCCCGGCCTGCGGCTGGTCGAGAAGCAGGCGGTGCTGCATGGCGGCGGCTTCAACCACCGCTTCAGCCTGTCGGACGCGATCCTGATCAAGGACAATCACATCGCCGCGGCGGGCGGCATCCGGCCGGTCCTGCAAGCCGTGAAGGCCTGCGCCTCGCATATGATGCGGGTCGAGATCGAGGTGGACCGCCTCGACCAGCTCGCCGAGGTGCTGGAGGAGGGCGGCGCCGATATCGTGCTGCTGGACAACATGGAGACGGCGGACCTGCGCGAGGCGGTGGCGATGACCGCGGGCCGCGTGGTGCTGGAAGCCTCGGGCAACATGCGACTCGGCCGCGTGGCCGAGGTGGCGGCGACGGGGGTGGACTACATCTCGGTCGGGGCGCTGACCCATTCCGCCCGCACGCTGGATCTGGGGCTGGATTTCTGACCAAAATTCCGGCAGGCCGCGAATTCCGAACCTGTTCAGCAGCGTGAAGCCGATATCTCGAAAATGACCGGTCGCGGCCGGGTTTTTCGGCGCCCCGCCCGGCCGGGGCGTTTCTGCCATGTTCCGCCGAAAATCGGTTAACGCTAACATTTTCCCTTGCACGGCTTGCAGTCTGTCGTGCTTTAAGCAGAGTCGAGGGAAAGCCCCGGATTTCCTTGCGGGCGCGATGACTGGACAGGGGAAAGCATGGCCAAGGACGAGATGCCCAAGAGCGATTTCCGCGACGCGATCCTGTGGCACCTGACCTATACGCTGGGCAAGGACCCGGATCACGCGCAGCTTTTCGACTGGCGGCTGGCGCTGAGCCATGCGGTGCGCGACCGTATCGTGGACCGCTGGATGGCGTCGACCCGCGCCACCTATCGCGCCGATGCCAAGCGGGTCTATTACCTGTCGATGGAATTCCTGATCGGCCGGCTGCTTCAGGACAATATCGTCAACCTGCAACTGGCCGACGAGGCGCAGGCGGCGATCGAAAGCTTCGGCCTCGCCTATTCCGACGTGCTGCTGGACGAGCCCGACGCGGCGCTCGGCAATGGCGGGCTGGGGCGGCTGGCAGCCTGCTTCATGGAGTCGCTCGCCACGCTGGGCTGCCCGGCCTATGGCTACGGCATCCGCTACGAACACGGGCTGTTCCGCCAGAGCTTCGCCGAGGGGCGGCAGGTGGAAGCGCCCGAGGACTGGCTGGAACAGCCCTTCGTCTGGCAGTTCGAACGCCCCGAGGCGCGCTTCACCCTGGGCTTCGGCGGCCGGGTCGCGACCCGCGACGGCCGCGCGGTCTGGGAGCCCGAGAATTTCGTGCAGGCCGAGGCCTATGACACGCCGGTCATCGGCTGGCGCGGGGCCTGGGCCAATACGCTGCGGCTCTGGGCCGGGCGGGCGGTGGATCCCTTCGACCTGGACCGCTTCAACGCCGGCGACTTCACCGCGGCCGCCGAGGCCGAGGCGCTGGCGCGCACCATCTCGCGCGTGCTCTATCCCGAGGATTCGACCGAAGCAGGCAAGCGGCTGCGGCTGACGCAGGAATATTTCTTCTCGGCCGCCTCGATCCGTGACATCCTGCGCCGCTTCGAGGCCGATCACGCCGACCTGCGCCTGCTGCCGCAGAAGGTGGCGATCCAGATGAACGACACCCATCCGGCCGTCGCCGCGCCGGAACTGCTGCGCATCCTGCATGACGAACGCGGCCTGCCCTTCGACGAGGCGCTGGCGATTACCCGCGGCTGCGTGAACTACACCAACCACACGCTGCTGCCCGAGGCGCTGGAAAGCTGGGGCGAGGGGCTGTTTTCGGACCTGCTGCCGCGCCACCTGCAGATCATCGACCGCATCGACGCTGAGGATGCACGCGAACATTCCGACCGCCGCAACACGGCGCGCGGCGATGGCAAGGTGCGGATGGGCGAGCTGTCCTTCATCCTGTCGAACCGCGTCAACGGCGTCTCGGCCCTGCATACCGGGTTGATGAAGACCACGGTCTTTGCCGACCAGCACCGCATCTGGCCCGACCGCATCGTGAACCAGACCAACGGCGTCACCCCAAGGCGCTGGCTGCTGGGCTGCAATCCGCGCCTGTCGCGGCTGATCACCCAGACCATCGGCGACGGCTGGGTGGGCGATCTGGAGCAGTTGCAGGCGCTGGAACCCCATGCCGCCGATGCCGGCTGGCTGGAGGAATTCGCCGCCGTGAAGGCCGCCAACAAGGCCGACCTGTGCGACTGGATCACCCGCGAACATGGCGTGACGCTGAATCCGCAGGCGCTGTTCGACGTGCAGATCAAGCGCATCCACGAATACAAGCGCCAGCATCTGAACATCCTCGAAGCCATCGCGCTGTGGCAGGAGATGCGCGAGAACCCCTCGGCCGACTGGACGGCGCGGGTCAAGATCTTCGGCGGCAAGGCGGCGCCCGGCTACTTCTTCGCCAAGGACATCATCCGGCTGATCAACGACGTGGCCGCCGTCATCAATGCCGATCCGGCCACGAACGGGAAGCTGCAGGTGATCTACCTGCCGAATTACAACGTCACCCTGGCCGAGCGGCTGATTCCGGCCGCCGACCTCTCCGAACAGATTTCCACCGCCGGCAAGGAGGCGTCGGGCACCGGCAACATGAAATTCGCCCTGAACGGCGCGCCGACCATCGGCACGCTCGACGGCGCCAATGTCGAGATCCGCGAGCGCGTGGGGGCCGAGAACTTCTTCCTGTTCGGCCTGACCGCCGAAGAGGCCGAGGCCCGCCGCGCCGTCCCCGATCATGCCGCGAAGGCGGTCGCCGGCGACCCGCGCCTGCCCCGCGCCGTCGAGGCGATCCGCAGCGGCGCCTTCAGCGCGGGCGAGCCCGACCGCTATGCGAATATCGTCGAGAACCTGACGCGGGCGGATTATTTCCTCGTCGCCTCGGATTTCGCCGATTACTGGCGGGCGCAGCGCGAGGTCGATTTCGCCTATGCCAACCGCACGGAATGGACGCGCATGGCGGCGCTGAACGTGGCACGCTCGGGCTGGTTCTCGTCGGATCGCACCATCCGCGGCTACATGCAGGACATCTGGAACGCGCAAAGCCTGCTCGGGCAGGAGTGATGCCGCAAGGGGGAACCATGGCGCAGATCGACCCGAAAGACGTCGCCGACCCCGCGGTGCTGGACCGCGTCGTCGCGGGGCGCTTCGACGATCCCTTCGCGGTCCTTGGCCCGCATCTGCGGGACCGCGTCCGCCATGTCACCGCCTTCGATCCCGGCGCGCAGGAGATGGCGGCCGTCGTAGGCGGCAAGGCGCATCCGCTGGCGCCGGTCGAGGGCTATCCCGGTCTGTTCCACGGCAAGGTGCCGGGCGCGAAGCCCTATCTGTTGCGGGGCCGCCGCGACGGTGAGGAATGGCTGGTCGAGGACGCCTATCGCTTCGGCCCGGTCCTGGGCGAGCTTGACGAACACCTGCTGGGCGAGGGGCGGCACCAGCGGCTCTGGCAGGCGCTCGGCGCGCATGTGATCGAACAGCAGGGCACGCGCGGCACGCATTTCGCGGTCTGGGCGCCCAATGCCCGCCGCGTTTCGCTGATCGGGGATTTCAACGCCTGGGACGGCCGCCGCCATGTCATGCGCCGGCGCGGCGCGACCGGCGTGTGGGAGATCTTCATGCCCGGCCTGGGCGAGGGCACGGCCTATAAATACGAGATCCTCGGCGCCTATGGCGGGCTGGCGCAAAAGGCCGATCCGGTCGGCTTCGGCGCCCAGCATCCGCCGGCCACCGCCTCGGTGGTGCGCGACATCGCGGGCTATGGCTGGTCGGATGGCGGCTGGATGGGCACGCGGGCCGCGGCGCAGCGCATCGACCGCCCGATCTCGATCTACGAGGTGCATCTGGGCAGCTGGCGCAGGAAGGACGGCGGCCGGCCGATCTCCTATCGCGAGGCGGCGGTGGAGCTGGTCGATTACGCCCGCGACATGGGCTTTACCCATATCGAGCTGTTGCCGATCAGCGAATATCCCTTTGACGGCTCATGGGGCTATCAGCCGGTCGGGCTGTTCGCGCCGACCATCCGCTTCGGCCCGCCGCACGAATTCCGCGACCTGGTGAACGCGGCGCACAAGGCGGGGCTGGGGGTGATCCTGGACTGGGTGCCCGGCCATTTCCCGACCGATCCGCACGGGCTGGTGCAGTTCGACGGCACCGCGCTTTACGAACATGCCGACCCGCGCGAGGGTTTTCACCAGGACTGGAATACCCTGATCTACAATTACGGCCGGGCCGAGGTGATGAACTACCTGACCTCGAACGCGCTTTATTGGCTTCGGGAATATCACCTCGACGGGCTGCGGGTGGATGCGGTGGCCTCGATGCTCTATCGCGACTATTCCCGCGCCGAGGGGCAATGGATCCCCAACAAGGACGGCGGGCGCGAGAATTACGAAGCCATCGCCATGCTGCAGGAGATGAACCGCCTGACCTATGGCGAGGAACCGGGCATCATGACCGTGGCCGAGGAATCGACCAGCTACCCCAAGGTCTCGCGGCCGGTGCATGAAGGGGGCCTGGGCTTCGGCTTCAAGTGGAACATGGGCTGGATGAACGACACGCTGGATTACATCAAGCGCGAGCCGATCCATCGCAAGCACCATCACCACCAGATGACCTTCGGCCTGCATTACGCCTTTTCCGAGAATTTCATCCTGCCGATCAGCCATGACGAGGTGGTGCACGGCAAGGGCTCGATGCTGGCCAAGATGCCCGGCAGCGAATGGGAGAAATTCGCCAACCTGCGCGCCTATTACGGCTTCATGTGGGGCCATCCGGGCAAGAAGCTGCTATTCATGGGCCAGGAGTTCGCCCAAGGCTCGGAATGGAACCACGATGCCGAGATCGACTGGGCCTGCATCGGCAACCCGCTGCATTACGGCATGCAATTGCTGGTGCGCGACCTGAACGCGATCTATCGCGCAACGCCCGCGCTTTACGCGAAGGATTGCGACGGCGCCGGCTTCCAGTGGATCGAGGCCAATGACGCCGCCCATTCCATCTATGCCTGGCTGCGGCGCGGCGGCCCGGGCGATCCCGAGGTGGTGGTGGTCTGCAACTTCACCCCGGTCGAGCGCAGCGGCTGGCGCATGGGCTTTCCGCAGGCGGGCCGGTGGCGCGAGGTGCTGAACACCGATGCCGAGGTCTATGGCGGGGCCGGGCGCGGCAATCTGGGCCACGTCGCCGCCCTGCCGGGCGAAAGCCACGGCCAGCCCGCCCATGCCGACCTGGTGCTGCCGCCGCTTTCGACGCTGATCTTCGTGAAGGACGATACGGTGTAACCATCCCGCGCGCAGGCGCCGGGTAAAGAGGGAGGGGATAGAGATGGCCCAGCGTGAGGAAAGGCTTTCCAGACGATCCATGGCCTTCATTCTGGCCGGCGGCCGCGGCTCGCGCCTGCGCGAGCTAACCGACAAGCGGGTCAAGCCCGCGGTCTATTTCGGCGGCAAGTCGCGGATCATCGACTTCGCGCTGTCGAACGCGCTGAACTCGGGCATCCGCAAGATGGCGCTGGCCACGCAATACAAGGCCCACAGCCTGATCCGCCATGTCCAGCGCGGCTGGAACTTCTTTCGCGCCGAGCGCAACGAATTCCTCGACATCCTGCCCGCGTCCCAGCGCTACGACGAATCGATGTGGTATCGCGGCACGGCGGATGCGGTGGCGCAGAACATCGACATCATCGACAGCTATGGCGTGGACTATGTGCTGATCCTGGCCGGCGACCATATCTACAAGATGGATTACGAGCTGATGATCCGCCACCATGTCGAGGCGGGCGCGGACGTGACCATCGGCTGCCTGACCGTGCCGCGGGCCGAGGCCTCGGCCTTCGGCGTCATGGCGGTGGACGGCAAGGACGTCATCACCAGCTTCCTGGAAAAGCCCAAGGACCCGCCCGGCACGCCCGACGACCCGGATGTGACGCTGGCCTCGATGGGGATTTATGTGTTCCGCTGGGACTTCCTGCGCGACCTCTTGATCCGCGACATGCAGGACGACAATTCCAGCCATGATTTCGGCAACGACCTGATCCCGGCCATCGTGAAGAATGGCAAGGCGCAGGCGCATCGCTTTGCCGACAGCTGCGTGCGTGCGCCCGAGGATCCGGTCTATTGGCGCGACGTGGGCACGGTCGACGCCTTCTGGCGGGCGAATATCGACCTGACCGACTTCAACCCCGACCTGAACCTATGGGACCGCGACTGGCCGATCTGGACCTATTCCGAGCTGGTGCCGCCCGCCAAGTTCATCCATGACGAGCCGGATCGCCGCGGCAGCGCCGTCAGCTCGCTGATCTCGGGCGGCTGCATCATCTCGGGCAGCGAGATCCGCGAGTCGCTGTTGTTCACCCAGGTCCATACCAATTCCTATTCCAGCCTGGAACGCGCGGTGGTGCTGCCTTACGCCAATGTTGCCCGACACGCGCGTTTGACCAATGTGGTCATTGACCGCGCCGTCAGAATCCCCGAAGGGCTCGTGGTCGGCGAGGACCCCGACGAGGACGCGAAATGGTTCCGCGTCTCGGAAGGCGGCGTCACGCTGATCACGCAGGACATGCTGGATCGAAGGGAAGCGTCTTTATGAGGGTTCTGTCCGTCGCCTCGGAATGCGTGCCGCTGGTCAAGACCGGGGGCCTTGCCGACGTGGCGGGGGCGCTGCCGGCGGCGCTGGCCGGGCACGGGGTCGGGATGCGGGTGCTGCTGCCCGGCTATCCGGCGGTGCTGGGGGCCGCGGCCAAGGCGCCGGTCGTGCGCGAGATCCCGGAGCTGTTCGGCGCTCCGGCCTGCATCCGGCGCGGCGCACTGGGGGATGCGGTGCTTTACATCCTCGATGCGCCGCATCTTTTCGACCGGCAGGGCGGCATCTATCTGGGGCCGGACGGCCGCGACTGGCCCGACAATCCGCAGCGTTTCGCCGCGCTGTCCAAGGCCGCCGCGCTGATCGCCGCCGAGGGGGTCGAGGACTGGCGCCCGCAGGTGCTGCACCTGCACGACTGGCAGGCGGGGCTGGCCCCGGTCTATCTGCGCCAAGCCGGGGTGCGGGACGTGCGGACGCTGCTGACCATCCACAACATCGCCTTTCAGGGCCTCGCGCCGGCGCATATGCTCTCGGCGCTGCAACTGCCGGCGCATCTCTTCAACCCGCGCGGCTTCGAATACTGGGGCCGGATCTCGGCGCTGAAGGCGGGGATCGTCTTTGCCGACAAGGTCTCGACCGTCAGCCCGACCTATGCCGAAGAGCTGATGACCCCGGAATTCGGCATGGGGATGGAGGGCGTGCTGGCCGACCGCGCCGGCGATTTCACCGGCATCCTGAACGGCATCGATCTGGACGCCTGGAAGCCGCCCTATGCCACGCCCGAAGGCAAGGCGCCGCATCGCGCGGCGCTGCGCAAGGAATTCGGCCTGCCCGAGGCCGAGGGGCCGCTTTGCGTGGTCGTCTCGCGCCTGACCGGGCAGAAGGGGCTGGACCTGCTGATCGAGGCGCTGCCGGCGCTGCTGGAAAACGGCGGCCAGCTTGCGGTGCTGGGCTCGGGCGACCCCGGGCTGGAAGCGGCGTTTTCGCAGGCCGCCGCCCGCCATCCCGGCGTTGCGCTGCGGCTGGGCTATGACGAGCCGCTGTCGCGCCGCATGATCGCCGGCGGCGACGCCATCCTGGTGCCCTCGCGCTTCGAGCCTTGCGGGCTGACGCAGCTTTACGGGCTGCGCTTCGGCACCCTGCCGCTGGTGGCGCTGACCGGCGGGCTGGCCGATACCGTCATCAACGCCTCGGCGGCGGGGCTGGCTGCGGGCGTGGCAACCGGGGTGCAATTCCACCCGGTCGATGCCCGGGCGCTGTCCCGGGCGCTGTCGCGGCTCTGCGCGCTCTGGCGCCAGCCTGCCGTGTGGCAGCGCATGATGTGCAATGCCATGGCGCAACCGGTCGGCTGGGACGCTTCCGCCCGCGCCTATGCCGATCTGTTCGGGGCGATGGCCGCCTGATGACCCAGCTGCGCATCCTCGAGGGCCGGGCGGAACCGCTGGGCGCCACCTTCGACGGCGAGGGCGTAAACTTCGCCGTGTTCTCGGAACATGCGCGGCGGGTGACGCTGTGCCTGTTTTCGCCCGACGGCCGGGCCGAGACGCACCGGCTGGACCTGCCGGAACGCGACGGCGACGTCTGGCACGGCTATGTCCCCGGCCTGCGCCCCGGCCAGCTTTACGGGCTGCGCGCCGACGGCCCCTATGCGCCGGCCGAGGGGCACCGCTTCAACTATCACAAGCTGCTTCTCGACCCCTATGCCAAGCGGCTGACCCGGCATCCGGTCTGGCACGACGCGCTGATGGGCTATACGGTCGGCGCGCCCGAGGGCGACCTGAGCTTCGACAAGCGCGACAGCGCCCGCTTCATGCCGCGCTGCGTGGTCGAGGACCCGTCCTTCGCCTGGGGCCCCGACCAGCCGCCGCACCGCGACATTGCCGAGACGGTGATCTACGAAGCCCATGTCAAGGGCCTGACGCAGCTGCACCCGGACGTGCCGCATCGCGGCACATTCCTGGGCCTCGCCTCGGACCCGGTGCTCGATCACCTGCAATCCCTGGGCATCACCGCGCTGGAGCTGCTGCCGGCGCAGGCCTTCCTGAACGACCGTTTCCTGCTGGAAAAGGGGCTGGTGAACTATTGGGGCTACCAGACGCTCGGCTTCTTCGCCCCCGATCCGCGCTATCTGGCCAAGGACCAGATCGCCGAATTCCAGCACATGGTCGCCCGCATGCATGCCGCCGGCATCGAGGTGATCATGGACGTGGTCTACAACCACACCGGCGAGGGCAACGAGCTTGGCCCGACGCTGAGCTTCCGCGGCCTCGACAATCGCAGCTATTACCGGCTGCAAGAGGATCCGCGCTATTACATCAACGACACCGGCACCGGCAACACGCTGAACGTCAACCACCCGATGGTGCTGCGCATGGTCATGGATTCCTTGCGCTATTGGGTCGAGGTCATGCATGTGGACGGCTTCCGCTTCGACCTTTGCGCCACGCTGGGCCGGCGGGTGCGGGGCGGCTTCGACCGCAGCGCCTCGTTCTTCGATGCGATCCGGCAGGACCCGGTATTGACGCGGGTGAAGCTGATCGCCGAGCCCTGGGACATCGGCCCCGGCGGCTATCAGCTGGGCGGCTTCCCGCCGCCCTTCCTGGAATGGAACGACAAGTATCGCGACGGCATCCGCCGCTTCTGGCGCGGCGACGCCCGGCAGGTGCCGGAACTGGCCGACCGCATGGCGGGTTCCGCCCGGCAGTTCGATCATTCCGGCCGGCCGGCCACGGCTTCGGTGAACTTCCTGACCGCGCATGACGGCTTCACGCTGATGGACGTGGTCAGCTATTCCGAAAAACACAATGCCGCCAATGGCGAGGAGAACCGCGACGGCCATTCCGAGAATTTCTCGGACAACATGGGCGCCGAGGGGCCCAGCGACGACCCCGCGATCCTGGACGCCCGCGCGCGGCGGCGCCGCAACCTGCTGGCGACGCTGCTTTTGTCGCAGGGCACGCCGATGCTGCTGGCCGGGGACGAGCTGGGCAATTCGCAGGCCGGCAACAACAACGCCTATTGCCAGGACAACGAGATCGGCTGGGTGCAATGGCAGGGCGCCGACCCGGCCTTCCTGGACTTCACCCGCCGGCTGATCGCCTTTCGCCGCGCCCATCCGATTCTGCGGCAGAAACGCTTCCTGCATTCGCGGCCGCGCCTGACCGACGGGCTGCCCGACCTGTTCTGGCTGCGCC
This sequence comes from Paracoccus sp. J55, assembly GCF_000513975.1. Lineage (NCBI taxonomy): Bacteria > Pseudomonadati > Pseudomonadota > Alphaproteobacteria > Rhodobacterales > Paracoccaceae > Paracoccus > Paracoccus sp. J55. The sequence goes on along the minus strand of NZ_AZVA01000021.1, from coordinate 14,158 downwards.
CGGACGGCGCGCAGATGACCCCGGCCGATTGGGGCAACCCCGAGCTGCGCGTGCTTTGCGCCGAGCTGCGCATGGCCGCCGGCACCCCCGACTATGCGCAGCGCGAGGAGGCGCTGTTTCTGGTCTTCAACAACGGTGCCCCGCTGGATGTGGTGCTGCCCGAGCGCCCCGAGGGCTGGCGCTGGCGGCTGCACCTGGACACCAGCCGCCCCGACCTGGCCCCGCATGTGGTCGAGGCCGAGCGGCTGGCGGTGGACGGCCAGTCGACCCTCGCCTTCGATCTGGAGCGCGCGGATGACTGATCCGCGCCTGACCCTGGCCGGGCGCATGGGCGTGCTGCCGGGCTTTCACGACCTTGCCGGGCGATGGCGCGAGACCTCGGTCGAGACGGCGGTGGCGCTGCTGGCTGCCATGGGCCTTGCCGTGCCCACCGCGGCCGAGGCGCAGGCGGCGCTGGACGACCATGCCGACCGCCTGCCGCAGGACGTGATCTGCGCCGCCGGTGCGCGCCCGGACCTGGCCGTCGGCGACTGGCGGCTGACCTTCGAGGATGGCACCGAGGCCGAGGGAAACGGCCCGCTGCCCGAGCTGCCGCTGGGCATCCACCGCCTGCGGGCCGGGGGCCGGGACTATACGCTGCTCGCCGCGCCGCCGCGCCTGCCGGGGCCGGCGCGCTGCTGGGGGCTGGTCGCGCCGCTCTACGGCATCTCGGAAAGCGGGATCGGCAGCTATGCCGACCTTGCGGTGCTGGCCAAGGGGATGGGCCGGCAAGGGGCGGCATTCCTCGGCATCAACCCGGTCCATGCCGGCTTTCCGACCGAGCCGCAGCTGTTCAGCCCCTATACCCCCTCGCATCGCCGGCGGCTGAACGTGATCCACCTGCCCGGCGGCCCCGGCACCCCCGGCCCGCGCATCGACTATGCCCGCGACATCCCGGCCCGCATGGCGGCGCTGCGGGCGGAATACGACGCCTTTCCCGGCGATCCCGGTTTCGACGCCTGGCAGGCGGCGGAGGGCGAGGGCCTGCAACGCTTCGCCCTGCATCAGGCGCTCTCGGCCCGGCTGGGGGCCTTCTGGGGCGACTGGCCGGCGACCCTCGCCTCGCCCGACACGCCCGCCGCCATCGCTGCGCGGGCGGAACTGGCCGGCGAGATGCGCTTTCACGCCTGGCTGCAATGGCGGGCCGAGCGGGCCTTGGCGGCGGCCGGGCAGGCGGCGCGCGACGGCGGCATGGCGCATGGGCTCTATCTGGACCTCGCTGTCGGCACCCATCCCTTCGGCGCCGAAACATGGGTGGACCGCGCGAGCTTCGCCTTCGGCGCCTCGCTCGGCGCGCCGCCCGATGCCTTCGCCCCGCAGGGGCAGAACTGGAGCCTCGCGCCCTTCAACCCCATGGGCCTGCGTGCCCAAGCCTATGCGCCGCTGGCCGAAACCCTGCGCCGCCAGCTGCAATTCGCCGGCGTGCTGCGCATCGACCACATCCTGGGCTTCGAGCGCGCCTATTGGGTGCCTGATGCCGCGCCCGGCGCCTATGTCGCCATGCCGCGCGACGCCATGCTGGCCGTGGCCCGGATCGAGGCGGCGCGCGCCGGCAATGCGGTGATCGTCGGCGAGGATCTGGGCAACATCCCCGACGGCCTGCGCGAGGCGCTGGCGGTTTCCGGCATCCTCGGCTGCCGCGTGGCGATGTTCGAGCGCGAGGGCTGGCATCCGCCCGCCTTCCGCCCGGCCGAATCCTATGACCGGGACGCCATCGCCAGCTTCTCGACCCACGACCTGCCGACCTGGCGCGGCTGGCGGCAGGGCGCCGACGTCGAGGCCCGCGCCCGCATCGCCGGGCAGGAAACCGCCGCCGGGCAGCAAGAACGCGCCGAGGAGGTCGCCGCCTTCGACCGGCTGCTGCCCGATCCCGGTATCGATGCGCTGCACGGCTTCCTGGCCCGCACGCCGTCGCGTCTGGTGGCGGTGCAGGCGGAACTGCTGCTCGACATGGCCGACCAGCCGAACCTGCCCGGCACGGTCGGCGAATATCCGAACTGGCAACTGCGCCTGCCGGTGGCGGCCGGGGATTTCCCGGCATTGCCCTCGGTCGCGCGGACTGCCAGCATCATGCGCGACCACGAACGCTAAGGAGAGGTCAATGACCGTTCACACCGTCCCGACCAAGCCCATCGCGGGGCAAAAGCCCGGCACCTCGGGCCTGCGCAAGAAGACCCCGGTCTTCATGCAGCCGCATTACCTGGAAAACTTCGTGCAGGCGATCTGGAACGGCACCGGCGGCGCCGCGGGCAAGACCTATGTGCTGGGCGGCGACGGGCGCTATTTCGGCGACCGCGCCGCGCAGGTCATCCTGCGCATGGCGGCGGCCAGCGGCGCGAAGAAGGTGATCGTCGGGCAGGGCGCGCTGCTTTCCACCCCCGCCGCCTCGCACCTGATCCGGCTGCGCGGGGCGGATGGCGGCATCATCATGTCCGCCAGCCACAATCCCGGCGGCCCGACCGAGGATTTCGGCGTCAAATACAATATCGGCAATGGCGGCCCGGCCCCCGAGCCGGTGACCGAGGCGATCTTCGGGGCCACCAAGACCCTGACCGAATACCGTATCCTCGACGCGCAGGACGTCGACCTGTCCCGGCCGGGCATCACGACCCTGGGCGGCATGGAGATCGAGGTCGTCGATCCCGTCGCCGACTATGCCGAGCTGATGCGCTCGATCTTCGACTTCGGCAAGATCCGCGCGCTGTTCGCGGACGGCTTCCGCATCCGCTTCGACGCCATGCACGCGGTGACCGGCCCCTATGCCAGGGCGATCCTGGAAGGCGAGCTGGGCGCGCCCGCGGGCTCGGTGGTGAATGCCGTCCCGAGCCCGGATTTCGGCGGCGGCCATCCCGATCCGAACCCGATCTGGGCCAAGGAGCTGATGGATGCGATGTTCGGCCCCGACGCGCCGGATTTCGGCGCCGCCTCGGATGGCGACGGCGACCGCAACATGATCGTCGGCCGCAACTGCTATGTCACGCCCTCGGACAGCCTTGCGGTGCTGGCGGCGAATGCGACGCTGGTCCCGGCCTATGCCGGCGGGCTGAAGGGGGTGGCGCGGTCCATGCCGACCTCGCGGGCGCTGGACCGGGTGGCGGAAAGCCTGGGCGTGGCCTGCTACGAGACGCCGACCGGCTGGAAGTTCTTCGGCAACCTGCTCGATGCCGGCCGCGCCACGCTTTGCGGCGAGGAAAGCGCCGGCACCGGCTCGGACCATGTGCGGGAAAAGGACGGGCTTTGGGCGGTGCTGTTCTGGCTGAACCTGCTGGCCGAGCGCCGGCAGTCGGTGGCCGAGATCATGCAGGACCACTGGACGCAATACGGCCGCAACTACTATTCCCGCCACGATTACGAGGCTGTGGATGCCGGCGCCGCCGGCGAGCTGATGGCGGCGCTGCGCGCGCGCCTGGCCGATCTGCCGGGCCAGACCGCCGCCGGGCTGCGCATCGAGGCGGCGGACGAGTTCGCCTATGACGACCCGGTGGACGGCTCGCGCACCGAAGGCCAGGGCCTGCGCATCCTGACCGAGGGCGGCGGGCGCATCGTGCTGCGGCTCTCGGGCACCGGGACGGAGGGCGCGACGCTGCGCGTCTACCTGGAGCGGGTCGAGACCGACCCGGCCCGGATGCAGGACGAGCCGCAGGGCGCGCTGGCCGGCATCATCGCCGCCGCCGACGAGATCGCCGGCATCCGCGAGCGCACCGGCCGCACCCAGCCCGACGTCATCACCTGACCGGGCGGTGCCTTCGGCCCGGGTCGAAACGCCGAAACGGCCTTGTCGGAAATGCGGCGGCGGGATCAGCCCGCCGCCAGTTCGTCCCAGCAGGCCAGCGCGTGGCCGGCATACATCATGCCCGGCCCGCCGCTCATCTGGATCGCCATGGCCAGCACCTCGGCCAGTTCCTCGCGGCTGGCGCCGGCCTTCATCAACGCCTCGACATGGAACAGGATGCAGGGCTCGCAACGCTGCACGACGGCCATGCCGAGCGCGATCATCTCCTTTGTCCTGAGGTCCAGCGCGCCGCCGTCATGCACCGCCTTCGACAGCACGCCGAATCCCTGCATCGCCTCGGGGATGGCCCTGTTCATCACCCGCAACTCGCCCCGCATTCCGTCGATCTTGGTCTTGTAGCTCATGGATCGCCCTCCTTTTCCGGCAGGCCCGTGCTAGCCCGGCCGGAAGCGGCGTGGCTTGATCCAGATCAAGATATATGCGAATTTACGCAAGTAAGATGGAGTCAGACGCGGCGACCGCGCACCCAGGTCTCGCGCATCACCGGGGTGTCGTCCATCATCGCGAAGCGGATCAGGTCGGCGCGCAGCCCCGGCGCGATCCGGCCGCGATCCACCAGCCCCGCCGCCTGGGCCGGATTGGCGGTGACCGTCGCCATGGCGCGCGGCAGGTCGTCCCAGATCCGCGCCAGGATCAGCGCCCCGGCCAGCAGGGCCGAGGGCACGTAATCCGAGCTGAGGATATCCAGATGCCCGGCCCGCGCCAGATCGGCGGCCGAGACATTGCCGGAATGGCTGCCGCCGCGGATCAGGTTCGGCGCCCCCATCATCACCATGATGCCATGGGCGTGACAGGCTGTCGCCGCCTCGGGCGTGGTCGGGAACTCGGCCAGACGCACGCCGTGGCCGGCCGAGACCGCTACATGTTCGGCGGTGGTGTCGTCATGGCTGGCCAGCACCGCGCCCAGCCGATGCGCGATCTCGACCGCCGCCGCCTCATGCGCATCGCCGAACCGGGTGCGCAGGGCCTTCAGCCGGGCGACGTGATCGGCGAATTCCGCGTCGGAAAGCTTGTATTTCCCCTGCACGTATTGCGCGAGCTTGGCGATGTCGCGGAACTGGCGCTGGCCCGGGGTGTGGTCCATCAGGCTGATGATCCCGACCCGGTCTTCGGGGCCGAACTCGTCCAGCTCGGCCAGCAGGGTCTGCGAGCAGACCTCGGCGCGCAGATGCAGGAAATGGCTGATGCGCAGCACGCCGCGGGCGCGGATGGCGGCCAGTTCATGCGCCAGCTCGCGGGCATATTTGTCGTAATCCTCGTCCGGCCCCTCGCTCGGGATCGAGCCCACGCGCATGGCGTCGAAGACGGTGGTGATGCCGCAGCCCGCCAGTTCCGCGTCATGCGCCAGGATGGCGCCGGCATGGGGCCAGTTCACGCCCGGGCGCGGGCGCATGTGGCGCTCGAGATTGTCGGTATGCAGCTCGACCATGCCGGGGGCGAGGAAGTCGCCGCCCATGTCCAGGGCGCCGGCGGGGACGGCCGCGCCCGGCAGGATCTCGGCGACGGCGCCGTCCTCGATCACCACGGCCCCGGGAGTCACGGTCTCGGGCAGGATCAGGCGGGCATTGGCGAGGATGGTTCGGGTCATCTGCGGACTTTCGGGTTTCGGCAGGCAAGGGGTGGCCGATCGCGGCGCCGTGGTCAAGCGCGGCGGGGGCGGCGGGGGCTCTGCCCCCACGCCGGGCCGACCCCTCGACGGGGCCGGCCCGGCATTCCCCCGGGTATTTGGAAAACAGAGAAGATGCGGAAAGGCTCAGCCGCAGAGCGCGTCCACCCAGGCCGGCACCATCTCGGTCGCGGGGCCGGTGCGGTGCTCGGCGAAATCGCCTGCGACGGCCGAGGCGGCCAGGTTCAGTTCCACCGTGCGGGCGCCGGCGCGGCGGGCGTGCTGCGCGAGCCCGGCAGCCGGATAGACCTGGCCGGAGGTGCCGATGGCGGCGAAGATCTCGGCCTGTTCGACCGCCGCCCAGATCCGCTCCATGTGATAGGGAATCTCGCCGAACCAGACGATGTCGGGCCGGGTCAGCGCCTTGCCGCAGCCGGGGCAGGGGTCCAGCGCCCGCATCACCAGCGCCGCCGGCCAGCGATGCCCGCAGCCGGCGCAGAGCGCGCCCAGCAGGCTGCCATGCATGTGGATCACTTCGGGCGAGCCGCCGCGTTCGTGCAAATCGTCGACGTTCTGGGTGACCAGCGTGACCTGGTGATGCTGCGCCAGCCGGGCCAGCGCGCGATGCGCGGCATTGGGCTGGGCGCGGGCGGCATCGGCGCGGCGCATGTTGTAGAAGCGATGCACCAGCACGGGGTCGCGCCGGAAGCCCTCGGGTGTGGCCACATCCTCGATGCGATGCGCTTCCCACAGGCCGTCCGTGGCGCGGAAGGTGCGGATCCCGCTTTCGGCCGAGATGCCGGCCCCGGTCAGGACGGTGATCCGCATCGGCGCCTCAGTTCGAGCAATAGGCCTCGGCCGTGGCGGCGAAATTCTTGTAGCGCGCCCAGAAGGCGTTGTCGGCGTCGCTTTTCGACATCCGCACCTCTTGCGCCGCATCGGCGTCGCGGAAGAAGCGGGCGGCGCGGCGCTGGTCGGCGCGCGACAGCGTCTGGTCGGCGACCTGCTGGATGCAGCGGCAAGCCTGGCCGTTGCGGGCGCCGCGTTCGGAACGCACGCAGGCGGAATCGATCGGACCGGCGACGGCGAGCGGCGCGGTCAGCACCACCGCCGCGGCGGCGATCATCACTCGGTTGAACATCTCTGTCTCCTCGGCTCATGCCGCGGCGGCGGGGCTGGGCACCCTCTTTCGGCCGCGGATCTTATCCGGGAAAGCTTAGCAGAAGCCGCATTGCCTCTCAATTGCGGCAGGCACGCCGGGCCGTGCCAAGGATGGCGGCTGCGGCCGCCGGGACCGCAAGATATGCCGTCAGGCGGGCTGTGGAGTATAGCCCGCCTCGCGAATCACCTGCTCGGCGCGGGCGGCATCCAGCCCCTCGACCGCGACGCTGCGCGAAGGCAGGTCGCAGGCGGCCCGGCCCCCCGCCTCGGCCACCGCCTTTTCGATGGCGGTGGTGCAATGGCCGCAGCTCATATCCTCGACGCGGAATTTCATCGGTTCATCCCCTTGCCCGCCCGGACTTTCACTTGCCCGGGAACCAGCCTATGATCGCGTCGCGGCGCCGCGGGCGCAACTCCCCCTCATGAGGCTGCGACCGATGGTCACCGAAAACTTCCGTGGCGCGATCCTGATGGTCGTCTCGATGGTGCTCTTCGCCTTCGAGGACATGTTCATCAAGCTGCTTGCGGCCGAACTGCCCTATGCGCAGGTGCTGGGCCTGATCGGGCTGCTGGGCTTTCTCGCCTTCGGCGCCATGCTGAAGCTCAAGGGCGGGCGGCTGTTCACCCGCGACCTGATCCGCCCCATCGTGCTGTTCCGCGGGTTGATGGAGGCGGTGGGCTCGATCGGCATCGTCGTGGCGCTGGCGCTGACGGAACTCTCATCGACCTCGGCGATCATGCAGGCGCTGCCCCTGGCCATCGTGCTGGGCGCGGCGCTGTTTCTGGGCGAGCCGGTCGGCTGGCGGCGCTGGAGCGCGATCATCGCCGGCTTCCTCGGCGTGCTGCTGGTGATCCGGCCGGGGCTGGCGGGGTTCCAGCCGGTGTCGCTGATGGCGCTGCTGGCGGTGCTGGGGCTGGCGGCCCGCGACATCGCCACCCGCCGCGTGCCGGCGCATATCCATTCCGACCAGCTCGCCGCCTCGGCCTTCTTCGCCATCCTGATCGCCTCGGTGCTGATGGGGCTGGTGCTGGGGCAGGACTTCGTCATGCCGAGCCTGCGGCAATGGCTGCTGTTCCTGGCCTGCATCACCGTCGGCGTCGGGGGTTATGCGCTGCTGGTGGCCGCCACCCGGCTGGGCGAGGCCTCGGCGCTCGCCCCCTATCGCTATGCGCGGCTGGTCTTCGCCCTGATCCTCGCCTTCCTGGTCTTTGGCGAGCGTCCGGATGCGCCGACGCTGACCGGCGCCGCGATCATCGTCGCCTCGGGCTGCTACACCATGTGGCGCGAGGCCGCGTTGCGCCGCCGCCGGCTGCGCGAGGCCGGTTTCGTCACCGCCGCATGAACCCTCTTTCCGCAACGCCAAAGCCCTAGTATAGCCCGGCCATGACCGACCTTGACCTCATCCGCAATTTCTCGATCGTGGCCCATATCGACCACGGCAAATCCACCCTGGCCGACCGGCTGATCCAACTGACGGGCACGGTCGCCGAACGCGACATGAAGGCCCAGCTGCTCGACAGCATGGATATCGAGCGCGAGCGGGGCATCACCATCAAGGCCAACACCGTGCGCATCGAATATCCGGCGAAGGACGGGCGCACCTATGTGCTGAACCTGATCGATACCCCCGGCCATGTGGACTTCGCCTATGAGGTCAGCCGAAGCATGCGCGCGGTCGAGGGCAGCCTGCTGGTGGTGGATGCGACGCAGGGGGTCGAGGCGCAGACGCTGGCCAATGTCTATCAGGCCATCGATGCCGGGCACGAGATCGTGCCGGTGCTGAACAAGATCGACCTGCCCGCCGCCGAGCCCGACCGCGTCAAGGAGCAGATCGAGGACGTGATCGGCATCGATGCCCATGACGCCATCGAGATCTCGGCCAAGACCGGGCTGGGCATCCCCGACGTGCTTGAGGCCATCGTCACCCGCCTGCCGGCCCCCAAGGGCGACCGCGACGCGCCGCTGAAGGCGATGCTGGTCGATTCGTGGTATGACCCCTATCTGGGCGTCGTGGTGATGATCCGGGTCATGGACGGGGTGATCCGCAAGGGCGACCGCATCCGCATGATGCAGACCAATGCCGTCTACGGCATCGACAAGCTCGCCGTGCTGCGTCCGCAGATGCAGGACATCGCCGAGCTTGGCCCGGGCGAGATCGGCGTGCTGACCGCCTCGATCAAGCAGGTGCGCGACACCCGCGTCGGCGACACCATCACGCATGAGCGCAAGGGCACCGATAAGCCGCTGCCGGGTTTCAAGCCCGCCCAGCCGGTGGTGTTCTGCGGCCTCTTCCCGGTCGATGCCAACGACTTCGAGGCGTTGCGCGACGCCATCGAGAAGCTGGCCCTGAACGACGCCAGCTTCAGCTACGAGATGGAGACCTCGGCCGCGCTCGGCTTCGGCTTCCGCTGCGGCTTCCTGGGCTTGCTGCACCTGGAAGTGATCCGCGACCGGCTGGAGCGCGAATACGACCTGGACCTGATTACCACCGCGCCCTCGGTGGTGTTCCGGCTGCACATGCGCGACGGCGAGGTGCGCGAGCTGCACAACCCCGCCGACATGCCCGACCTGACTTATGTCGACCATATCGAGGAGCCGCGCATCAAGGCCACGATCATGGTGCCGGACGAATACCTGGGCGACGTGCTCAAGCTCTGCCAGGACCGGCGCGGCATCCAGATGGACCTGACCTATGCCGGCAACCGCGCCATGGTGGTCTATGACCTGCCGCTGGCCGAGGTGGTGTTCGACTTCTACGACCGGTTGAAATCCGTGACCAAGGGCTATGCCAGCTTCGACTACCAGATCAGCGAATACCGCGAGGATTATCTGGTGAAGATGTCGATTCTGGTGAACGATGAGCCGGTGGACGCGCTGTCGATCATGGTGCATCGCGACCGCGCCGAATCGCGCGGCCGGGCGATGGTGGAAAAGCTCAAGGAGCTGATCCCGCGGCACATGTTCAAGATCCCGATCCAGGCGGCCATCGGCAGCCGCGTCATCGCGCGCGAGACGCTGTCGGCGATGCGCAAGGACGTGACCGCGAAATGCTACGGCGGCGACGCGACCCGCAAGAAGAAGCTGCTGGAGAAACAGAAGGCCGGCAAGAAGAAGATGCGCCAGTTCGGCAAGGTCGAGATCCCGCAGACCGCCTTCATCCAGGCGCTGAAGATGGACGGCTGAGAAGACAAGGCCGCGTCCCCCTCTCTCTCGACCAGGCTGCAAGGCCATGCCCCCCGCTATGCCTCTTGCCGTCATGCTCCGGGCCTTCGCGACCTGACACCATCGTCCCGGTCGCCGGTCTTGGCCTCTCCTGCCGCTCGCGGCAGCTCGGGACCGCCGGGCACACCGTTCATCCGCTGCGGCGTGGCGGTCTGCGCAGCCTTGGCCTTGGCGCGCCGGGTGCTGCGGGGCGCCGTCTTCCCATCGCCGCGAGGGCGGCCCGTTCGGCGTCCCAGCCTGCTGCGCCTCGATATCCCCGCCATGGCTCGTGACCTCGCGCGGCGGCGCTGAAAGGGGATCTCGATCCCGGCCGGCCGGAAGCGCGGTTGGACACCCTGGCCTTGCCCGGAAGGGGCCGGCCATCGTCGGCCGATGCCGCAAACCGGCCGGCGTTGGCCGCATGGCCGCCGCCGCGCCTGCCCGGCTTCGCAGCACCGCCCGCCAGCGTTTTCGCGGCGGCGATATCCTGGGTCAGTAGGGCGCGGGTGCCGCTGTCACTGGCGGCGGCGCATAGGGGTCCTGTCCCATCTGCACCTGGCTGTTGGCGGCCTGCTCGCTCAGCAGTTGCCCGGCGGTCTGCATGTCGCGCCCCGCGCCCTGCATGGTTTCGCAGCCTGCGACCGCCATCCCTGCCATCAGCAAACCGATCGTCAGAATCCGACGCATTTTTTGTTCCTTTCTTGCTGCTCGTTTCTGCGCGAAGCCTAAACCAGCCAAGAACCCCCTCAAGCCAGAGCGCGGCGTCCCCCGCCGCAATCGGCAAGGAATGACCCGCCCGCAGCGGGGTTTCCGGCGGATCCCGGCCGATGCCCGGCTCGGTGCCGCCTGCCGGACCGGGCCGGTCGCAGGAAAAAGGTCGCGGATTGATGCAAATCAAAGGCGGCATCGCCGGATCATGCTTTGAATCGGCAGCCGACAGGAGAATCTGCATGGATCTGAATGCCCGCAAGGCCACTCTCGCCGCGCGCCGCGAGGCCATCGTCGCCGATCTTGCCCGCATCCGGGACGAGCTCGACGCCCCGCTGCCGCAGGAGTGGGGAGAGGCCGCCGTCGAGCAGGAGGATGACGAGGTCCTTCAAGCCCTTGGCAATGCCGAACAGGTCGAGTTGCGCCGGATCGACGCCGCCCTTCGCCGCATGGAAGAGGGCGAATACGGGTTCTGCACGCGCTGCGGCGACACCGTCCAGCCGGCAAGGCTGGACCTGCTGCCCGATACGCCGTTCTGCGCCGGCTGCGCGCCGCGGGGTTAAGGCCGCGATCACATGCCGGATTGGGCCTCGTGGCTTTCCCGCGTGATCACCTGCCCTGCGCTCTGAATGTCGCGTCCCGCCCCCTGCACCGTCTGGCAGGCGGCCAGAGCAAGCAGGGCAAGCACAGGCGCCGCATGAAGGATTCGTTGCATATTCAATCTCCTGCCAGGGTTTGCTTTCCGGTTATAACGCCCGCGACCGAAGCCGGTTCCGGCGGGCGTTAACGGCCTCTTAACCGCGGGCTGCTAGACAGGCGGCATGCGTATGATTCTGATGCTTGTCCTGTTCCTTTCGGCCTGCGCCTCGCCGGCACCGCAATTCCTGGGCGCCACGCGGCACGACATCACGCTGGACGGGATCCGCTTCGCCGTGTTTCACGACGGCCCCCAGGCAGAGGTGATCCGGCTGGGCTATCTGACGCGCCGCGAACGCGCGCCGGTGCCGGCGCTCATGGTGATCGCGGCCGAGCGCACGACCGGCTGCACGGCGATCCCGAACAGCCTGCGCAGCCGCATTCCCGGCGATACCGGCGAGGCGCGGCTGTCGCTGCGCTGTCCCGGCGGCTGAACCTGCACCGGGGGCGTTGCGGCCCGGTCAGTCCAGAAATTCCGCGACCGCCTCGGCAATCTCGGCCGGGCGGTCGGCATGGAGCCAATGCCCGGCGCCGGGAATGACGCGGATCTCGGCCTGCGGGAAATGCTCGCGGATCGCCTGGACCTGCGGCGCCCGGCAATAGTCCGACTCCGCGCCGGCAAGGAACAGGGCCGGACCGGTAAAGCTGCCCTTGGGAACGTCGGGCCAGCCGGTCAGCCGGGGCATCTGGTCGCGCAGCGCGGGCAGGTTGAACTTCCAGCGCGGCGGATCGGCCTTCAGGTCCAGAGATTGCAGCAGAAAGGCGCGCACGCCCGGATCGGCGATCCGTTCGGCCAGCCGCGCATCGGCTTCGGAGCGCAGGCGCAGGCCGGTCAGGTCCACCGCTTCCATCGCATCGATATGGTCGCTCTGGCTGTGGCCATAGGCAAAGGGCGCGATGTCCAGGACCACCAGGCGGCGCAGCAGCTCCGGGCGGGTCAGCGCCAGCATCATCGCGGCCTTGCCCCCCATCGAATGGCCCAGGACGTCCGCCTGGCCGCCCTGCGCGGCGATCACCTCGGCCAGGTCGCCCGCCAGGGCGGGATAGCCGTGATCGGCGTCGTGGAAGCTGTCGCCATGGTTGCGCATGTCGACCGAGATCACCCGCCGGGTCTCGGCCAGCCGGCGGGCGAGGCCGCCCAGATTGCGCCCCGAACCGAACAGCCCATGTGCCAGCAGCACCGGCGGCCGATCCGAATCTGTTCCTGTGACGGTCGTGTTCAGCATCATGGCCCGCAACCTAACGGCACTGGCGAAGCGGCGCCAGAGGCGTTAGCCTTGCCGAAAAACGGGATTGGTGGGGGCGATGGGCATCGAGAGGATCCGGCCGATGGCCGACGAGGTGGCCAGCCTGATGGCGGCGCGGTTCGGCGGCCTGCGGCGCGGCCAGCAGGCCGATCTGGAAAGCATGCTGCGCAAGCGCGGCGGGGCGCTGCCGCGGCGCCTGCGGCGCGAGGCGCGCTTCATGGCCGAGGCCGACCGCATGGCAGGCCAGCCGAAGCTGGCGCGGCAGGTCGATTTCGAGCGGCTGGCGCGGGCGCACAGGGCGCTGACGGGCTATCTGCGGCCGCTGGGGCAGGGATCGCGGCTGCAGGGCGGCGCGCTCTCCCTGGCGTCCAGCGTTCTTTTCGGGCTGCTGCTTTTGGCCTGCGTTGCGCTGTGGATCATGGTGCGGCGCGGGCTGGTCTGAGCCTGCGCCGCGGCGGGCTCACATGCCGCTGTAAAGCGGGAAGCGCGCGCAAAGCGCCTCGACCTCGGCCTTGACGCGGGCCTCGACCTCGGCATTGCCCGCCTCGCCATGCGCGGCCAGCCCGTCCACCACCTCGACGATCCAGCGGGCGATCTGGCGGAACTCCTCCTCCTTGAAGCCCCGCGTGGTGCCGGCCGGGGCGCCCAGACGGATGCCCGAGGTCACGAAGGGCTTCTCGGGATCGAAGGGCACGCCGTTCTTGTTGCAGGTGATATGGGCGCGGCCCAGGGCCGCCTCGGTCGCCTTGCCGGTCACGCCCTTGGGGCGCAGGTCCGCCAGGCACAGGTGGTTGTCGGTGCCGCCCGAGACGATGTCGATGCCGCCGCGCATCAGCTCGTCCGCCATGGCGCGGGCATTGGCGACGACCTGCGCGGCATAGTCCCTGAACTCGGGGCGCAGCGCCTCGCCGAAGGCCACCGCCTTGGCGGCGATCACATGCATCAGCGGGCCGCCCTGCAGGCCGGGGAACACGGCCGAGTTGATCTTCTTGGCGATCTCGGCATCGTTGGTCAGCACCATGCCGCCGCGCGGGCCGCGCAGCGATTTATGCGTGGTCGTGGTCACCACATGGGCATGCGGCAGCGGCGAGGGATGCTGGCCGCCCGCCACCAGCCCGGCGATATGGGCCATGTCGACCATCAGCCAGGCGCCCACCTCGTCGGCGATCTTGCGGAATTCGGCCCAGTCCCAGATCCGCGAATAGGCGGTGCCGCCGGCCAGGATCAGCCTGGGCTTCGTCTCATGGGCCTTTTTGCGGATCTCCTCCATGTCCAGCAGCTGGTCCTGCTGGCGCACGCCGTAGCTGACGACGTTGAACCACTTGCCCGACATGTTGACCGGCGAGCCATGCGTCAGGTGGCCGCCCGAATTCAGGTCGAGCCCCATGAAGGTGTCGCCCGGCTGCAGCAGCGCCAGGAACACCGCCTGGTTCATCTGGCTGCCGCTGTTCGGCTGGACATTGGCGAAGCCGCAATCGAAGAGCTGCTTGGCGCGTTCGATGGCCAGCTCCTCGACCACGTCGACATATTGGCAGCCGCCGTAATAGCGCTTGCCGGGATAGCCTTCGGCATATTTGTTGGTCAGGACCGAGCCCTGCGCCTCAAGCACCGCCTTCGAAACGATGTTCTCGGACGCGATCAGCTCGATCTCGTCGCGCTGGCGGCCAAGCTCCTGGCGGATCGCCCCGAAAATGGCAGGGTCGCGG
>NZ_AZVA01000020.1:0-69534 GCF_000513975.1 Paracoccus sp. J55 | reverse complement strand
ACCTCGGCCGTCCGTCGGTAGCCCGGTGGCACCGAGAAGGTCATCATCTTCGCAACCGTGTCACGCGAGATGTTGAACACCCGCGCCGCTTCCCGCTGGCTCATGCCTTCCGCGCAAGCCTGGCGAACTCTCAGATATAGGTCCACGCTGTAAATCCTCACGCCCTCCCTGCCGCCGCAGAAAGGGAATAGGTGGACGACTTTTACGCCGCCCGCAGCAGCACCAAGCCACCGCTACCGTGGACGAATTTCTCACCGCCGTTCTCAGTCGCCTTCCTGGCCGCGGAAGAGGCAGGTTTCTGCACCGGCCAGGTCTACACCGTCGATGGCGGCCGGATGGCGAAACTGAGCCTTCCGTAGTTCTGGTCCTGACCCGATTGCCGGCAATCCCCTTGCGCGCCGGGCCGCCTTGGCGCGTGTCTTGGCACATGCGTGAAGAGGATCAGATCAGGATAATCCGACTTATGTAATCTAATCTTCATCCATCGCGCCACCTGTCGCGGATCGTTTGCACTGGATGCCGCGTCTGCTGCTGCGCCGCTTGCCCGCAGAAACGACCAGCGCGCGGATCTTGAGTGCTGACCCGTTCGCGCCTCGACTCGCCATGATGCAGCCACCCTTGCCGCCGCTTCGCCTGCCGAGCCGGTGCGAACAGTCAAAGCCGCTTGCCGATTAGAAATGCCCGCCTGCGCATGTGTCCATCCATGCGCTGCCGCATCGGGAATCATGCGAGCAGTCCGGCTGTGGAACGGCATGGCAGGAGTGGTTCAGGAGCGCCTCAATGTATACATCGCGGTGCTCCGCATGTTGATATGTATACATCATTATCGCTTTTAAGCAAAAATAATACGACTTTGGTGGCATATATGCCAAGAATATTTGCCGGCTGCAGTTATTGATGTATACAAACATGCAGGGAGAACGCGCAATGAACAGCAGAGAATCGCTCAGGACCGGCACCACGCAGACGGTGCGCGCCGCCATGACGCTGCGCGACATGATCATCGGCGGCCGGCTGGAGCCCGATCAGCGCTATACCGAGACCCAGCTGGCCGAGATGCTGTCGATGTCGCGCACGCCCATCCGCGCCGCGCTGCAGCGCCTGACCGACGAAGGCCTGCTCAGCCCGATCGCCGCGGGCGGCTACATGGTGCGCCAGTTCCTGCCCAGCGAGATCTCGGAGGCGATCGAGCTGCGCGGCATGATCGAGGGCTTCTGCGTGCGGCTGCTGGCCGAGCGCGGCATCGCTGCCGACGCCATCGACCGCATCGCCGGCATCTCGGACCGCATCGCCGCCCTGCTGGCCAAGGAGGACTTCGCCCGCACCGACCTGCCGATCTATGAGCGGCTGAACGCCGAATTTCATCAGGGGCTGGTCAACGCCACTGAAAGCAGCCTGCTGATCCAGGAGGCGGCGCGCGCCAACGGCCGGCCCTTCGCCTCGGCCAGCGCGCTGGTCGGGATGTATGAAAGCGACCGCGCGGCAAGGCAGCATCTGCTGATCGGCCAGGACCACCACCGCATCGTGGTCGAGGCGATCCGCCAGCGCCAGGGCGCGCGCGCCGAGGCCATCATGCGCGAGCATGCCCGCCTGTCGCAGCACAACCTGTCCCGCGCCATGGCGACCAGCGGCACGCTGGACCAGATCCGGGGCGCCGCGCTGATCCGTCAGCCGGACGAGGCGACAGGCTGACCCGCCAAACGAGTCAACGGCAGCAGAGGAACTGCCGCAAGCCAGAAAGGGAGGAAAACCATATGCAAAGACGAAGCCTGCTGCTGGGCGCTGTCCTGGCGGCCTCGACCGCGCTTGCCGGTCTGCCGGCCATGGCCCAGGCCGAGCCGTTCAAGGTCGGGCTGATCCTGCCCATGACCGGGCCCTTCGCCTCGACCGGGCGGCAGATCGAGGCGGCGGCAAAGCTGTATATCGCCGAGCATGGCGACGAGGTCGCGGGCCGCAGGATCGAGCTGATCGTCAAGGACGATGCCTCGGTCGCGGACACCACCAAGCGGCTCGCGCAAGAGCTGATCGTGCGCGACAAGGTCGGCGCGCTGGCCGGGTTCGGCCTGACGCCGCTGGCCATGGCGACCGCGCCGCTGTCCACCCGCGCCAAGGTGCCGACCGTGGTGATGGCGGCGGCGACCTCGTCGATCACCGAAACCTCGCCCTATGTGGTGCGCACCAGCTACACCACGCCGCAAGTCACCTCGAAGATCGCGGAATGGGCCGCCACGGAGGGGATGAAACGCGTCGTCACCGTGGTCTCGGACTATGGCCCGGGCATCGATGCCGAAAAGACCTTCACCGAGGTCTTCACCGCCGCCGGCGGCACGGTCGAGAACCTGCGCGTGCCGCTGCAGAACCCGGATTTCTCGCCCTTCCTGCAGAAGGTCGCCGACAGCAAGCCCGACGCGATCTTCGCCTTCGCGCCTTCGGGCGTGGGCGCGCAGTTCATGAAGCAGTTCGTCGAGCGCGGGCTGGACAAGTCCGGCATCCGGCTGCTGGCCGATGGCGGCATCACCGACGACGACATCCTGGACGGGATGGGCGATCCGGCCCTGGTCGCGATAACCGGCTTTCACTATTCGGCCGCGCATGACAGCCCGGCGAACAGTGCCTTTGTCGAGGCGTTCCAGAAGGCCAATAACGGCATGCGGCCGAATTTCATGGCGGTCGGCGGCTATGACGGCATGCACGCGATCTATGCGGCGCTGGAAAAGACCGGCGGCGAGGGTTCCGGCGACGCCATGATCGAAGCGATGAAGGGCCTGTCCTGGGAAAGCCCGCGCGGCCCGGTCAGCATCGATCCCGAGACCCGCGACATCGTCCAGAACGTCTATCTGCGCCGCGTCGAGCGCCGGGACGGCCAGCTCTGGAACGTCGAGTTCGAGACCTTCGAGGCGGTGAAGGACCCGGCCAAAGCCGCGCCCTGACGCAGACCTCCCCTTTCGCGGACCCGTTTCCGCCGCGCCGGCCCTCGGCGCGGCCCGGGGATCCGCATGCCAAGGAAACGCGCCATGTCAACCATCCTGATAGACGGGATCGCCTACGGAATGCTGCTCTTCGTCATGGCTTCGGGACTGGCCGTCACGCTGGGGCTGATGAATTTCGTGAACCTTGCCCATGGCGCCTTCGCCATGATCGGCGGCTATGTCACCGCGCTTGCCATGAACCGGCTGGGCGTGCCGTTCCTGCTGACGCTGCCCCTGGCCTTCCTGGTGCCGGCGCTGATCGGGGCGGTGGCCGAGCGCACGCTCTATGCCCGGCTCTACCGGCGCAGCCATCTGGACCAGGTGCTGTTCTCGATCGCGCTGGTGTTCATGGCGATGACGGCGGCGGACTGGCTTCTGGGCTCCAGCCAGATGCTCATCACCCTGCCCGGATGGTTGCAGGGCCGGTTCGAGATCGCCGGCATCGGCGTCGGCCGCTACCGCGCCTTCCTGATCGTCCTCTGCGCCGTGCTGGTCGTGGCGCTGCAACTGGTGCTGGCCCGCACCCGCTTCGGCGCCAGGCTGCGCGCGGCGGTGGACGACCAGCGCGCCGCGCGCGGGCTTGGCATCAATGTCGGCGGCATCTTCGCCGCGACCTTCGCCGTGGGATCGGGCCTTGCCGGGCTTGGCGGCGCGCTGGGGATCGAGATCATGGGGCTGGACCCGACCTTCCCGCTGAAGATCATGGTCTATGTGCTGATCGTGGTCACCATCGGCGGCACCGCCAGCCTGACCGGCCCCTTCCTCGCCGCGCTGATCATCGGCACCGCCGATGTGGCCGGGAAATACTACATCCCCGAGCTCGGCGCCTTCCTGATCTACCTGCTGATGATCGTGCTTCTGATCCTGCGCCCGCAGGGCCTGATCGCCCCGGCCCGCTAAAGGACGACCCCGATGACCGACACCACCTTCGCCACCCCGCTCCGTGCCGAGCCGGCCGGAATCGAGCGGCGCGCCGCCCGCGACCTGCTGCGCCGCAGCCGCTGCAAGCCGGCCGAGATCCTGTTCTGGCTCGCCGCCGCCGCCAGCTTCTTCCTGCTGCCCGACCGCCACCTGCTTCTGTCCGAGATCGCCATCCTGGGGCTCTTCGCGCTCTCGCTGGACCTGATCATCGGCTATGCGGGCGTGGTCTCGCTGGGGCACGGCGCCTTCTTCGGGCTGGGCGCCTATGTCGCCGGGCTGACCTCGATCCACCTGACCGGAGAGCCGCTGGCCGGGCTTGCCCTGGCCGCGCTGGCCGCCGGGCTGCTGGGACTGCTGACCGGGCCCCTGCTGCTGCTGCGCGCCTCGGACCTGACGCGGCTGATGGTGACGCTGGGTATCGCCATGCTGCTGCTGGAGGCGGCGAACCGCGCCGCCTGGCTGACCGGCGGCGCCGACGGGCTGCAGGGGGTGATGATCGACCCGCTGCTCGGGCGTTTCGAATTCGACCTGTTCGGCACCACGGCCTATGCCTATTGCCTGATCGTTACCTTCGTGCTGTTCCTGATCGCCCGGCGCGTGGTGACCTCGCCCTATGGGCTGTCGCTGCGGGCGATCCGCGACAATGCGCTGCGCGCCCGCAGCATGGGCATCCCGGTCGGGCCGCGCCTCCTGGCGATCTATGCCTTCTCGGCGGTGATCGCCGGCATCGCCGGGGCGCTGCTGACGCAGACGACCATGTTCGTGTCGCTGGACGTGCTGGCCTTCCACCGCTCGGCCGACGTGTTGCTGGTGCTGGTGCTGGGCGGGGTCGGCTATCTTTACGGCGGGCTGATCGGCGCCATCGCCTTCAAGCTGCTGCAGGACTGGTTCTCGGCCCTCACCCCGCAATACTGGATGTTCTGGATGGGGCTGGTCCTGCTGGTCATCGTGCTGATCGGCCGCGACCGCATCGACGCCCTGCCCCGCGCCATCCTGCGCCGCATCCGCAAGGAGGGCCGGGTATGAGCGCCGCCTTGCAGACCATCGCGCTAGAGAAACGCTTCGGCGGGCTGACGGCCACCGACAAGGTCTCGCTGACGTTGCGGCACGGCGCGCGCCATGCGCTGATCGGGCCGAACGGCGCCGGCAAGACCACCTTCGTCAACCTGCTGACCGGGGTGCTGCCGGCGAATGGCGGGCAGATCCTGCTTGACGGGCAGGACGTCACCCGCAAGGGCCAGATCGAGCGGGCCCGGCTGGGCATGGGCCGCACCTTCCAGATCAACCAGCTTTTCGGCGCCATGACGCCGGTGGAATCCATCGGCCTCGCGGTGTCCGAGCGCATGGGTGGCGGCAGCGATTTCTGGCGGCGCGTCGGCACCCGCAGCGACATCCTGAACGAGATCGCCGAGCTGGTCGAACGCTTCCGCCTGACCGAGGTGATGGACCAGCCGACACGGCTGCTGCCTTATGGCAAGCAGCGCCTGCTGGAGATCGCCCTGGCGCTGGCCTCGAACCCGCGCGTGCTGCTGCTGGACGAACCGGCGGCGGGTGTCCCCGAGGCCGAGCGCGCCGAGCTGCTGGAAACGCTGGGCGAATTGCCGCGCGACGTGTCGATCCTGCTGATCGAGCACGACATGGACCTGGTCTTTGCCTTCGCCGACCGGATCACCGTTCTGGTGAACGGCGCGCTGTTCGCCGAGGGCAGCGTGGCCGAGATCATGGCGGATCGCCGCGTCCAGGAGGTCTATCTGGGGAGCGAGGAGCATGCCTGACATCCTGACCATCGAGAAGCTGCGCGCCGGCCATGGCGAGGCCGTGGTGATCCCGGCGCTGGACCTGCGGCTGGCCGAGGGCGAGGCGCTGGCCGTGCTGGGCCGCAACGGCGTGGGCAAGACCACGCTTCTGGACAGCATCATCGGCGTCACCCGCCGCTTCGGCGGCCGGGTGGTCCTGGCCGGGCGCGACATCTCGGCGCTGTCGCCCGAGGCGCGCGCCCAGGCCGGCATCGGCTGGGTCCCGCAAGAGCGCAACATCTTCCGCTCGCTGACGGTCGAGGAGAACCTGACCGCCACGGCGCGGCCCGGCAAATGGGACCTCGCCCGCATCTACGAGATGTTTCCCCGGCTGCAAGAGCGGCGCGCGAACATGGGCAACCAGCTTTCGGGCGGCGAGCAGCAGATGCTGGCAGTCGGCCGGGCGCTGATGCTGAATCCCCGCGTGCTGCTGCTGGACGAGCCGACCGAGGGGCTGGCCCCGATCATCGTCGAGCAGCTGCTGGCCTCGATCCGCCGCATCATCCGCGACGAGGGCGTGGCCACGATCATCGTCGAACAGCACGCCCGCAAGATCCTGAAGGTCACCGACCGCGCAGTGATCCTCGACCGCGGGGAAATCGTCCACCAGGCCGCCAGCGCCGCGCTGCTGGCCGACCCGACGCCTCTGGAAAGCCATCTGGGCGTCATCGCGAAAGGAGCCGCAGCATGAGCCTCGACACGCCGGTCCTGCCCCGTTCCGGGCTCGATCCGTTCGGCATCGATTTCTTCGACGACCCCTATCCCGAGCACGAGAAGCTGCGCGAGGCCGGGCCCGTGGTCTGGCTGGAACGCTATGGCGTCCATGGCATCGCCCGCTATGCCGAAGTGCATCGGGTCCTGAACGACTGGGCCGCCTTCTGCTCGTCCCGCGGGGTCGGGCTGCAGGATTTCAGACGCGAAACGCCCTGGCGCCCGCCCAGCCTGGTGCTGGAAACCGACCCGCCCGAACATGACCGCGCCCGCAAGGTGCTGGCCCGGGTGCTGTCGCCGCTGACCATGCGCGAGCTGCGCGACGGCTTCGCCGAGGCCGCCGACGCGCTGATCGCCGGCCTCGTGGGGCGCGAGATCGACGGCATCGGCGATCTGGCCGAGGCCTTCCCGCTGTCGGTCTTTCCCGACCGCATCGGTCTTGCCCGCGAAGGGCGCGAACATCTGCTGCCCTATGCCGGGCTTGCCTTCAACGCCTTCGGCCCGGACAACGCGCTGCGCCGCGAGGCGATGGCGCGCGCTGCCCCCCATGTCGCCTGGGTGACCGAACAGTGCCGGCGCGAAAACCTGTCGCCCGACGGACTGGGCGCCCGCATCCATGCCGCCGCCGACAGCGGCGAGGTGACGCCGGACGAGGCGGTGCTTCTGGTCCGCTCGCTGCTGACGGCCGGGATCGACACCACGGTGAACGGCATCGGCGCGGCGCTTTACTGCCTTGCGCGCTTTCCCGACCAGTTCCAGGCCCTGCGCGCCGATCCGAAGCGGGCGCGCAACGCCTTCGAGGAGGCGGTGCGCTTCGAAAGCCCGGTGCAGACCTTCTTCCGCACCACCACCCGCGCGGTCGAGCTGGGCGGCGCCACCATCCCCGAAGGATCAAAGGTGCTGATGTTCCTGGCCTCGGCCAATCGCGACCCGCGCCGCTGGGACCGGCCCGACCAATACGACATCGCCCGCAAGACCTCGGGCCATGTCGGCTTCGGCTCGGGCATCCACATGTGCGTGGGCCAGCTTGTCGCCCGGCTGGAGGGCGAGGTGGTGCTGGAGGCCCTGGCCCGCCACGCCGACGCCATCGAGATCGCCGGACCCCCGGTCCGGTCCTACAACAACACGCTGCGCGGGCTGGCACGCCTGCCGCTGCGCATCCGCTGAGAGGTTGCCATGCTTGACCTGCCCATCGCGCCGCTGGACGAGACCATCACCATCGACCAGCTCACCCTCGCGCCCTATCCGATCTACAAGCGCCTGCGCGCCGAAGCGCCGGTGCTGCGGGTGAAATCCGTGGGCCGCACGTTCCTGACCAAGGCGGCCGACTGCAAGTTCGTCAAGGACACGCCCGCGATCTTTTCCTCGGACGATCCGAACACGCCGATGAAACGCGCCTTCCAGGCGCATACGCTGATGCGCAAGGACGGGCCCGAGCACATGGCCGAGCGCATGGCCATGGCCCCCGCGCTGATGCCCAAGACCATCCAGGAGGTCTGGGCGCCGCTTTACCGCAAGCTGGCCGACGACTATCTCGACCGGCTGCCGCGCGGCGAGGTGGTCGATCTGCACAAGGCGCTGTCGGCCCCCATCGCCGCCCGCATCCTGGCCCATATCCTGGGCATTCCCGAGGCCACGGACGAGCAGATGATCTTCTGGTCGCAGGCGCTGATCGACGGGGCGGGCAATTTCGGCTGGCTGCCCGAGCCCTTCATGATCTCGGACCATGCCAATCTGGAAATGGACGCGCTGCTGGCCAGGGCGGTCGAGCGGGTGCGCGCCGAACCCGACCGCTCGGCGCTGTCGGTGATGGTGAACGCGGAAAACCCGATCCCGATGAGCCAGATCGTCGCCAATATCAAGATCGCCATCGGCGGCGGCATCAACGAGCCGCGCGACGCGCTCTCGACCATCGTCTACGGGCTGCTGACCGAGCCGGAACAGCTGGAGGAGCTGCGGCGCACCGGCAAATGGGGCGCCGCCTTCGAAGAGGGGGTGCGCTGGGTTGCGCCGATCCAGGCCTCGTCCCGGCTGGTGCTGGAGGATGTCGAAATCCGCGGCTTCTACATCCCCAGGGGCGACACGGTGATGACGATCCAGGCCTCGGCCAATCACGACGAGGAGCTTTTCGACCACCCCGAGCGGTTCGACGCGTTCCGCGCCAGGAATCCGCACCAGTCCTTCGGCTCGGGGCCGCATCATTGCGGCGGCGCCCATGTCGCGCGGCGCACCGTGGGCGCGATCATGCTCGAGGCGCTGTTCGAGCGTTTCCCGAACATGGCGCTGCCCGATCCCGAAATCGTCATGTGGCGGGGCTTCGGCTTCCGCGGGCCGATCAACCTGCCCGTGGCTCTGGGCTGACCCCGGCAAATCGCAAGGAGAAATCACCATGAAGATCACCTTTATCGCCGCGGACGGCAGCGAAACCCGGGTCGATGCCGCCGAAGGCGAAAGCGTCATGCAGGCCGCCGTGCAGAACGACGTGGACGGCATCATCGGCGAATGCGGCGGCTCGATGATGTGCGCGACCTGCCATTGCTATGTCGACGACGGCTGGACCGAGGCCGTCGGCGGGCAGCAGGACGGCGAGAGCGACCTGCTCGATTGCGCCGCCTCCGAGGTCAGGCCGAGCAGCCGGCTGTCCTGCCAGATCCGTATGCGGGCCGAGTTGGACGGCGTCGTCATCCACCTGCCGGAATCGCAGCTTTAAGGAGAGGCCATGCAGCGCATCGTCATCATCGGCACCGGACAGGGCGGCCAGCAGATGGCCGCCAGCCTGCGCCAGGAGGGATTCCAGGGCGAAATCCTGATGCTGGGCGAGGAACCCGGCCTGCCCTATCAGCGCCCGCCGCTTTCCAAGGCCTATATGGCGAACGGCAATGCCGCGGCGCTGCTGCTGAAACCGGCAAGCTTCTACGAACGCTCGGCCATCGTGCTGCGGGACGGGGTCCGCGTGGCGGCGATCGACCGCGCGGCGCGCGAGGTGGTGACCGGGGACGGCGCGCGCCACCCCTACGACCATCTGGTCATCGCCACCGGGGCACGGAACGCCCCGCCGCCGATCCCGGGCCTCGATGCGCCGGGCGTGGTCGAGCTGCGCAGTCTGGCCGATGCCGAACGCATCCGCCGCCGTCTGGCCGCGACCCGTCACGCCGTGGTGGTGGGCGGCGGCTTCATCGGGCTGGAATTCGCCGCCATGGCCCGCGCCGCCGGCGTGGCTGTCACCGTGGTCGAGGCGGCGCCGCGGCTGATGTCGCGGGCGCTGTCGCCCGAGATGGCGGACTGGTTCCTGACGCTGCACCGCGAGATGGGCAGCCAGGTTCTGCTGGACGCGCCCGTTGCCGGCGTGCTGGCGGGCGCGGACGGCCGGGCCTCGGGCGTCGTGCTGGCTGACGGGCGCGAGGTTTCCGGCGATCTGGTGCTGATGGCGACCGGCGTGCGGCCCAACAGCGAACTGGCCGAGGCGGCAGGGCTGGCCTGCGCCAACGGCATCCTTGTCGATGCCACGCTGGCGACCGCGGATCCGGCGATCTCGGCCCTGGGCGACGTGGCGGCCTTTCCCGGACCGCTGGGCCGGCCTCTGCGGCTGGAAACGGTGCAGGCGGCGGTCGACCATGCCCGCCACATCGCGCGCCGGCTGGTCGGCGGGGCCAGCGCCCCCTATGCGGCGGTCCCGTGGTTCTGGTCCGATCAGGGCAAGGCCAAGCTGCAGATCGCCGGCCTGCTGACGGGTGCCGACCGCACCGTCGTCCTGCCGCAGCCCGAGGCCGCGCCCGTGGTGCTGCTGTTTCGCGGCGGCCATCTGGCGGCGGTCGAGACGGTGAACGCAGCAGGCATCCACATGGCCGCGCGTCGGATGATCGGCTGCCCCCTCGCGCAGCTCGAGGCGCATGGCTTCGACTTGCGCGCCGCGATGAAGGCCGCGGCCTAGCGCCTGGCGCGGGCGGCCGTTCCGGGTTTCCCGCCGCGGCTTATCCGGGATGACCGCCGCGCCGCCGGCCGGGTCGGGCGGCCGGGCAGCACCGATCAGGCCCAGCCGGCCGGTGAAGCCGGTGAACCGCCGCGCGGCTGCCGGCATAGCCGGCCGGCCGTGCTGCGGGTGCCCGGCTTCATTTGCGGGCGCTCGCGCCGTCCCAGAGCACCCATAGCCAGAACAGGCCGTGCAGCACCGCGCCGATGCAGGCGCCCCGCTCGGCCTGGCCGAAGACCCAGCCGACCAGCGCGCCGATCTCGATGCCGAGCGCCAGCGACATGACGAACCAGATCAGCCCGCCCAGCAGCCTCGTCAGCCAGTCGCGATCGTGATCCAGCGTCATCCGGGCCGCCCCTCCCGACATGCCGCCGCCGCGGCCGGCCGGCCGGTGCCGGGATCGGCCGCCCCGGCCCGCGGCGCGCAGGGCGTTCTGTGCCGCCCGTCCGCGGCAAGGGTCGTGCTGGTCATGGTCGCGTCCTGTCCGTCCTGAAAACAGGATGCCTCACATTCGGCCCGGCGCACGCGGATTTTTGTATGAAGTTGTTGCCGGGGCGGCGGGATGCGGGCCAATGCCGCAATTCCGGCGGCCGGCAAACCCCCGGACGCGCATCGAACCGGCGCGGGGATCAATCCGAAGTTGTAGCCGGGGACAAGGAAGCGGCCCCCGGTCCTGCTCCGGCACGCGCCATGATTCGCGGCTGGCAGGCATGGGCCGCGCCCGGGGCGATCCGACCGGAGGGGCGGCGACCCCCGCCTCGTCTGCCCCGGCGCAGGGCTGGCCGGGGGCGGCGCGCAGCCACGCGGCCCGAGGACGCTTTTGCCGCGCAACATGTCGGTTGAGTGCGCTTTGCCCGGGGGCGGATGTCCCATCCTCGGGTCCGAAGGCACGCGCCCCGGCCGGCAAGCCGTGCGGGATGCCGATGCGCGGGGCGCCGGCGACCGGCAAGCATGGGGCCGCATCCGGCCGGCGGCCGCGGGCATCGCCCTGCGGCCCGTGACGCGCGGGCCCATCGCCCCGGGACAGCGGCCGAAACGGCCGCAGCCCCGGCGCGTCCTGGAGGAGACTGCGGAGGAGATCGCATATGCAGACAAGGCCCGAAAGGGGCATCAACCCCGGCGTCTTCTGGCCCGCCATCGCCATTGCGGGGGGCTTCGTGATGTGGGGCGTCCTGGCGCCGGACAGCCTGGCCGCCCGCGCCACCGCCGCGCTGAACTGGATCATCCGGGTCTTCGGATGGAGCTTCGTCATCTCGACGGCGTTCTTCCTGGCATTCGCCCTGTTTCTGGCCTTCAGCCGCTTCGGCAGGATCAAGCTGGGCCATGACGACGAAAGCCCGGAATTCTCGACCCGGTCCTGGATCTGCATGATGTTCAGCGTCGGCATGGGGATCGGGCTGATGTTCTGGGGCGTGGCCGAACCGATCAGCCATTACGGCACCCCGCCGCACGGCCTGGCCGAGCCCGGGTCGCGCGACGCGGCGCTGCTGGCGATGCAATACGCCTATTTCCACTGGGCGCTGCATCCCTGGGCGATCTATGCCATGGCCGGGCTGGCGATGGCCTATTTCAGCTATCGCCGCGACCTGCCGATGCTGGTCTCAAGCGCCTTCCACCCGCTCTTGGGCGACCGCGTTCACGGACCCATCGGGCGCACCATCGACGTGCTGGCGATCATCGCCACGCTGTTCGGCACCGCGACCTCGCTGGGACTGGGTGCGCAGCAGATCAACAGCGGCCTGAACTACCTGTGGCAGACCGGGGAATCGGCGACCATCGCGCTGGCCATCATCTCCGCACTCTCGGTGCTGTTCATCCTGTCGGCGGTGTCGGGCGTGGGCCGGGGCATCCAGTTCCTCAGCAACATCAACATGGTCGTCGCCGTGCTGCTGCTGCTGTTCCTGGCGCTGCTGGGCCCGACCGTCTTCATCCTCGACACGCTGATCGAGGCGATGGGCTATTACTTCGGCGACCTGGTGTCGATGTCCTTCCGCACCTCGGCCTTCAGCGACAGCAAATGGCTGGCCAGCTGGACGATCTTCTACTGGGCCTGGTGGATTTCCTGGGCGCCTTTCGTCGGCGTGTTCATCGCCCGCATCTCGCGCGGGCGCACCATCCGGGAATTCGTCGTGGGCGTGCTGATGATCCCCAGCGCCGTGACCTTCATCTGGTTCTCGGTCATGGGCGGCAGCGCGCTGTTTTCCGAGCTTGCCGGCGCCGGCGGGCTGGTCGAGGCCGTCGCGCGGCAGGGCGAGGCGGTGTCGCTGTTCGCGCTGCTCGAACAATATCCGCTGGCGGGGCTGACCTCGACCGTGGCGATGTTCCTGGTGGCGATCTTCTTCGTCTCGGGGGCGGATGCGGCCTCGGTGGTGATGGGGATGCTGTCCTCCTACGGCACGACGCATCCGCGCGCGGGCGTGGTGGTGCTCTGGGGCCTGCTGGCGGGCGCCTCGGCCTCGGTGCTTTTGGTGATGGGCGGGCTGAACGGGCTGCAGACCGCCTCGATCATCGCGGCGGCGCCGTTCCTGGTGGTGATGGTGGGGCTTTGCGCCTCGCTGTGGAAGGGGCTGCTGGACGATA
Source organism: Paracoccus sp. J55 (assembly GCF_000513975.1). Lineage (NCBI taxonomy): Bacteria > Pseudomonadati > Pseudomonadota > Alphaproteobacteria > Rhodobacterales > Paracoccaceae > Paracoccus > Paracoccus sp. J55. The sequence goes on along the minus strand of NZ_AZVA01000020.1, from coordinate 56,587 downwards.
TCGAGGTCCATGGCCATTTCGAGGAGATCGACCCCCATACCGGCGGCATCAAGGACCATCCCTGACCGGCCCCGCGCCTGCCCCCGCCAGGGCGCCGGTGCCGTCGCCCCGGCCCCGGCCGCACCCGTTCCGTCGGCGGACGGTGGGGGGCGCCCCCGCCCCCTCGCCCTTCTGGTAGAGGGGGCGGGCACCGGCAAGGTCAGGCCAGGTCGCGCAGCGTCGCCTCGCGCGCCCAATAGCGGCGCTTCGCGGTCTCGGGCAGCCGGTCATAGGGCACGACGCCCTCGTCCGGCGCGATTCCGGCGCGGTCCAGGATGACCTGCGATCCCTTGCAATGCCCGATGGCCTTCAGATGGGCATAGGCGTCCATGACGAAGCCGATGGCCGCGGCATCGCGGGCCAGCTTCTGCGCCGCCTCGGGCGCCAGGATCATCCCAACGGCATCGAACAGCACCGAGGGCGAGCCGGCGAGCTGGCCGTCCGCCTGCATCTCGCCGCCCTGCAGCTTCAGCGGGCCCAGCTTGGGGGCGATGGTGAAGACGCTGCCGCCCTCGGCCCGGATCGCGGCGATCAGCCCGTCGATCCCGTCCTTGTCCGAGCCTTCGTCGAAAAGCAGGCCGACCTTGCGGCCCTTGAGGGTCTCGTTCCAGTTCTTCTGGATCGACAGCGCATCCGAGGGGTCGAGGTCCAGCGGCGCGCGGAAGGGCTTGGCGGCCTCCGGCAGCGCCATTCCCAGCCCCTTGGCCACCCGTTCCGCCAGCACTTCATCGATGTTGCGCAGCTGGCTGACGACGCGCCGCCGCACATGCTCCAGCTCCACCTTGGACAACTCGAAGACCAGGGCCGAGGCGATATGCGCCTGCTCGTTCTCGGTCTGCGAGCGCCAGAACAGCCGCGGCTGGCTGTAATGGTCGCCGAAGCTCTCGGCCCGGATGCGCAGCTTGTCGCCCTGCACCCCGGCCGGGGCGGTGGCGAAGCCCTCGGCGCTGGCGCGGGGGCCGGGGTCCTCGCCGGCCTCGTCCAGGCTGTTCGGCTCGTAATTGGCGCGGCCGCTGGGCACCCGGGTCTGCATCATCCCGTCGCGCATCATGTTGGCATAGGGGCATTTCGGCGCATTCACCGGGATCTGGTGGAAATTCGTCGTGCCCAGCCGGGATTTCTGCGTGTCGAGATAGGAAAACAGCCGGCCCTGCAGCAGCGGATCGTCGCTGAACTCGATGCCCGGCACGATGTTCGAGGGCAGGAAGGCGACCTGCTCGGTCTCGGCGAAGAAATTGTCCGGGTTGCGATCCAGCACCAGCCGGCCGACCACCCGCAGCGGCACGATCTCTTCGGGGATGATCTTGGTGGCGTCCAGCACGTCATAGGGCAGGCTGTCGGCCAGCGCCTGGTCGAAGATCTGCAGGCCCAGATCCCATTCGGGGTGATCGCCCGCGGCGATCGCCTCGTAGAGGTCGCGGCGGTGATAATCGTTGTCGGCGCCCTGCAGCTTGGCGCTTTCGTCCCAGACCAGCGACTGCATGCCCAGCCGCGGACGCCAGTGGAACTTGACGAAATGCTCCTCGCCCTTTTCGTTGACCAGCTTGAAGCTGTGCACGCCGAAGCCCTGCATCATCCGGTAGCTGCGCGGGATGGCGCGGTCGGACATCGCCCACATCACCATATGCAGGCTTTCCGGCATCAGCGAGACGAAATCCCAGAAGGTGGCATGCGCGGTCGCGGCCTGCGGATAGCCGCGGTCGGCCTCCATCTTGACCGCATGCACCAGGTCCGGAAACTTGATCGCGTCCTGGATGAAGAAAACCGGGATGTTGTTGCCGACCAGATCCCAGTTGCCGGCTTCGGTATAGAACTTCACCGCAAAGCCGCGCACGTCGCGCGGCGTATCGACCGAGCCCGCGCCGCCCGCGACGGTCGAGAAGCGGACGAAGACCGGGGTCTTCTTGCCCTTCTCGGCGAAGAGGCCGGCGCGGGTCAGCTCGGGGATCGGGTCGGTGCATTCGAAATAGCCATGCGCCGCCGAGCCGCGGGCATGCACGATGCGCTCGGGGATGCGCTCGTGGTCGAAGTGGAAGATTTTTTCCCGCAGCAGGAAATCCTCCAGCAGCGTCGGGCCGCGATGGCCCGCGCGCAGGCTGTTCTGGTTGTCCGAGATCGGGATGCCGTGATTGGTGGTCAGCGTCTCGCCGCCGCGCTGCTGCGTTTCGCCGGCATTGCCGCGTTCCGTCTGGTAAGAGCGTGCCATCTTTCCTGCCTTCTTCCGAGGTGGGGGCGGCGGGAAGGCTGGGCCGCCCGCCGCGGGCTCGGGGGGCCAACGTCACGGCAGGGCGCGGGTTCCATGCAGCCCGCATCGGCACGCCACGGGATCCTTGGGCTTTCGCGGCATCCGGCGGTTTCGGAGGGAGCGCGCCTAGACCCTCTCCAGCGCCACGGCGATGCCCTGGCCGACGCCGATGCACATGGTCGAGAGCGAGCGCCGCCCGCCGGTCCGGGCCAGTTCCAGCGCCGCCGTGCCGGTGATGCGGGCGCCCGACATGCCCAGCGGATGCCCCAGCGCGATGGCACCGCCGTTCGGGTTCACCCGTGGGTCGTCCTCGGCGATGCCCAGCTGGCGCAGCGTGGCGATACCCTGCGCGGCGAAGGCTTCGTTCAGCTCGATCACGTCGAAATCGGCCGGGGTCAGGCCCAGCCGCGCCATCAGCTTCTGCGACGCCGGCGCCGGGCCGATGCCCATGATGCGCGGCGGCACGCCGGCCGTCGCCCCGCCCAGCACCCGGGCGATGGGCGTCAGGCCGTGCTTCCGGGCCGCCGCCTCCGAGGCCAGGATCAGCGCCGCCGCCCCGTCGTTCACCCCCGAGGCATTGCCCGCCGTGACCGAGCCGTTCGGAAACAGCGGCCGCAGCTTGGCCAGCGCCTCGGCCGTGGTGGCGCGGGGATGCTCGTCGGTATCGACCACGATGGGCTCGCCCTTGCGCTGCGGGATCGTCACCGGGGTGATTTCCTGCGCCAGCCGGCCGCTGGCGATCGCCGCCGCCGCCTTCTGCTGCGAGGCCAGCGCCATGGCATCCTGCGCCTCGCGCGAGATGCCGTAATCGTCGGCGACGTTCTGGCCGGTCTGCGGCATCGAGTCGGTGCCATAGGCCGCCTGCATGGCCGGATTCACGAAGCGCCAGCCGATGGTGGTGTCGTGGATCTCGGCATGGCGGGAAAAGGCAGTCTCGGCCTTGGGCAGCACGAAGGGCGCGCGCGACATCGACTCGACGCCGCCGGCGATCATCAGCCCGGCCTCGCCCGCGGCGATCTGGCGCGCGGCGACCAGCACCGCGTCCATGCCCGAGCCGCAAAGCCGGTTGATGGTGGTGCCCGGCACTTCCAGCGGCAGGCCGGCGAGCAGCAAGGACATGCGGGCGACGTTGCGGTTGTCCTCGCCGGCCTGATTGGCACAGCCATAGATCACGTCGTCGACCGCCTGCCAGTCGAGCCCGGCATGCCGCGCCATCAGCGCGCGCAGCGGGATGGCGCCCAGGTCGTCGGCCCGCACCGGGGACAGCGCGCCGCCGAAGCGGCCGATGGGCGTGCGGATATAGTCGCAGAGGAAAACTTCGGTCATGTCACAGCTCCGGTGCGATCAGGTCGCCGACCGCTCCGTCCAGATGCAGCCGCGCGCCGGTCACGGCTTGCAGGTCGTCAAGGGAAATCGTGACCAGCTTCTCGCGCAGCACGAAACGGCCGCCTTCGATGTCCACCACGGCGAGCGAGGTATAGACCCGGGTCACGCAGCCCACGCCGGTCAGCGGCAGGGTGCAGGCCTCCAGCAGCTTCGGCTTGCCGTCCTTGGTGACGTGATCGGTGATGACGGCGACGCGCTTGGCACCATGCACCAGATCCATCGCGCCGCCCACCGCCGGCACGCCCTTCGGCCCGGTGGACCAGTTCGCCAGGTCGCCGTTCTGCGCCACCTGATAGGCGCCGAGGATCGCCACATCCAGATGCCCGCCGCGCACCATGGCAAAGCTGTCGGCATGGTGGAAGAAGGCCGCGCCCGGCTTCAGCGTGATCGCCTTCTTGCCGGCATTGATCAGATCCCAGTCCTCCTCGCCCGCCGGCGGGGCCTCGCCAAAGCCCAGCACGCCGTTCTCGGTATGGAACACCGCCTGACGGCCGGGGGGCTGGAACTTGGCGACCATCTCGGGAAAGCCGATGCCCAGGTTCACATAGGCGCCGTCGGCGATGTCCTGCGCCGCGCGCCAGGCGATCTGGGCGTTGGAAAGCTTCGTGGTCATGCCTGCACCTCCTGGGGACGGACGGGGGGATGGGCCGCATCGGCGCGGTTCAGCGCCTCTTCCTGCGCCGGGTTGGCGACCTCGACGATGCCGGAGACGAAGATGCCCGGCGTCACCACATGCTCGGGGTCGATGCCGCCCGGCGCGACCGCTTGCGTCACCTGCGCGACGGTGCGCGCCGCCGCCATCGCCATCAGGGGCGAGAAGTTCCGCGCCGCCATGCGATAGGTCAGGTTGCCGTAATGGTCGCCCAGCTCGGCCTTGATCAGCGCGAAATCGGCCTTGAGCCAGCGTTCCTGCACATAGGGCCGGCCGTCGAACTCGGCGACCGGCTTGCCCTTCGCCAGATCGGTGCCGTAGCTCGTCGGCGTATAGAAGGCCGGGATGCCGGCGCCGCCGGCACGGATGCGCTCGGCCAGCGTGCCCTGCGGGACCAGTTCCAGCTCGATCTCTCCGGCCAGATACTTGTCGGTAAAGACCCGCGGATCGGCCGAGCGCGGGAAGGAACAGACCATCTTGCGGACCATGCCCTGCTCGATCATCGCGGCGATGCCGACATGGCCGTTGCCGGCGTTGTTGTTGATGACGGTCAGGTTGCCGGGGCTGCCGGTGGCCAGATAGCGGTCGATCAGCGCGTGGATCAGCTCGATCGGCGCGCCCGAGCCGCCGAAGCCGCCGATCATCACCGTCGCACCGTCCGGAATGCCGGCGACCGCCTCGGCCAGATTGGGGATGCGTTTGTCCATGACCTCCTCCTGCGGGTTCCGGGGATGTCATGCGCGCATGGCCGTCGTGATGCCAGAGATTTCGTGCGTATGTTGACATTTGTTCAAACTGCGTAAAAATCTGTGCGCATGGTGAACAAGACCGATTTCATCGCCTCGCTGGCCAAGGGGCTTGGCGTGATCGAGGCGTTCCGGGCGGAACGTCCCCGGCTTTCCATCGCCGAGGTGGCCGAGGCGACGGGGCTGGACCGGGCGACGGCGCGGCGCTGCCTGCTGACCCTGCACGAGCTGGGCTATGCCGATTACGACGGCAAGTTCTTCACCCTGACGCCGCGCGTCCTGCGGCTGGGCATGGGGGCGCTGGCGGCGCTGCCGCTGGCGCAATTGGTGCAGCCCTGGCTGGACCAGCTGTCCGAGCAGATCGGGCAATCCACCTCGGTCTCGATCCTCGACGGGACCGAGATCGTCTATCTGGCGCGGGCGGCGCAAAGGCGGGTGATGTCCATCGGGCTGATGCCGGGTTCGCGGCTGCCGGCGCATTGCACCTCGATGGGCCGGGTGCTGCTGGCCGCCCTGCCCGAGCCCGAGGCGCGCGCCATCGTCGAGCGGTCCGACCTGACGCCGCGCACCCCGCACAGCCTGACCGCGCCGGACGAGATCATGGCGCGCATCCGGCAGGCCCGCGCCGAGGGCCATGCGGTGATCGACCAGGAGGTCGAGTTGGGCCTGCGCTCGCTTGCCGTGCCGCTTTACAACGCGCATGGCCGGGTGGTGGCGGCGCTGAACACCGGCGTGGCGGCGGTGCAATCCTCGGCCGGCGAGCTGGCGGCGCTTTACCTGCCCGCGCTCCTGAAGGTGCAGGAGGGGCTGCGCCGGGTGCTGCGCTGAGGCCGGGGCGACGGGGGCGGCTTGGCGAATTGACGAACATTCCGTGAACATCTAACTTGTCCGCATGACAAGGACGACTCTTCAGGACAAGCTCGCCATCCTTGCGGATGCGGCGAAATACGACGCCTCCTGCGCGTCGGGCGGCGGCCGGGACGGGTCTTCGGGAATCTGCCACGCCTATACGCCGGACGGGCGCTGCATCTCGCTGCTGAAGATCCTGATGACCAATTTCTGCATCTTCGACTGCGCCTATTGCGTCAACCGCGTGTCGTCCAATGTCGAGCGGGCGCGCTTTTCCGTCGAAGAGGTCGTCACGCTGACGCTAGAATTCTATCGGCGCAACCATATCGAGGGGCTGTTTCTCTCCTCGGGGATCATCCGCTCGCCCGACCAGACCATGGCCGAGATGGTGCGCATCGCCCGGACCCTGCGCGAGGGGCACGGCTTTCGCGGCTATATCCACCTGAAGACCATTCCCGACGCCGCGCCCGACCTGATCCGCGAGGCCGGGCTCTGGGCCGACCGGCTGTCGATCAATGTCGAGCTGCCGCAGGATGTCAGCCTGCGCAAGCTCGCCCCCGAGAAGCGCCCCGAAACCATCCGCAACGCCATGGCGCAGGTGCGGCTGGAAAGCGAGGCCGCGCAGGAGAAAAGCCACAGCGGCCGCCCGGCCCCGGCCTTTGCCCCGGCCGGGCAGAGCACGCAGATGATCGTCGGCGCGGACGGCGCGGACGACGTGACGATCCTGAACAGCGCCAGCCGGCTTTATGCGGGCTACGGGCTGCGGCGGGTCTATTACTCGGCCTTCTCGCCGATCCCCGACGCCTCGGCGGCGCTGCCGCTGGTCCGGCCGCCGCTTCTGCGCGAGCATCGGCTTTATCAGGCGGACTGGCTTCTGCGCTTCTACGGCTTCACCGCCGAAGAGATCGCGGCCGGCGCGACGGCCGGCCATCTGGATCTGGACCTGGACCCGAAGCTCGCCTGGGCGCTGCGCCATCGCGGGCTGTTCCCGCTGGAGGTGAACCGCGCCAGCCGGGACATGCTGCTGCGGGTTCCGGGCTTCGGCAGCCGCACCGTCGAGCGGATCATCGCCGCGCGCGCAAACCGTGCGCTGCGATACGAGGACCTGGCCCGCATGGGCGCGGCGATGAAGAAAGCGCAGCCCTTCATCACCCTGCCCGGCTGGTCGCCCGGCAAGCTGACCGACAGCGCCGGCCTGCGCGCCCGCTTCGCCCCGCCGGCCGAGCAGCTGCGCCTGCTGTGAACTACGCCGCCCCCCTGCCCGAATGCGGCACCTTCGAGGCCTGGCACGACGCCGCGCGCGTCGCGATCTCGCATCGCATCCCGCCCGAAGCCATCGACTGGGAGGCAGCTGCCGGGCTTTTCGCGGCCGGTCCCCTGCCCCCGGCCCCGGGCAGCCATCGCGCCCGGGTGCCGCCGGCCTTCATGGCGCTGGCCCGGTCGGTGATCTGGCATTCCGCGCCGGCGCGCTTCGGGCTGCTTTATCAGGCGCTGTGGCGCATCGACCGCCGGCAGGGCGATCCGCTGTCGCAGGCCGATCCCCTGGGCCGGCGGCTGGCCCTGATGGCGAAATCGGTCGAGCGCGACATCCACAAGATGCATGCCTTCCTGCGTTTCCGCGAGCTCCCGGCCGAGGGTTCGCGCCGCCGCTTCGCCGCATGGTTCGAACCCGGGCACAACACGCTGGAGCCCGGCAGCCGCTTCTTCGCCGAGCGTTTCGCCGACATGGACTGGGTGATCGCGACACCGCGCCTGACCGCCCGTTTCCGCGACGGACGGCTCGGCTTCGGCCCCGGCGGCATCAGGCCCGACCTGCCCGAGGATGGCGCCGAGGCGCTTTGGGCGACCTATTTCGCGAATATCTTTAACCCGGCGCGGGTCAAGCTGGACGCGATGCGGTCGCATATGCCCAGGAAATACTGGAAGAACCTGCCCGAGACCCGGCTGATCCCCGCCATGCTGAAGGATGCCGGCGCGCGGGTCGAGCGGATGCGTCAGGCCGGGGCCACCTTGCCCCGGCCCGGCGCCGCCGCCGTTTCCGCCCGCTACCGCGCCGGCCTGTCCCGGCTGCCCGACCAGCCCGAAATGCTGCCCGAAACGCTGAACGAGGCCCGCGCCGGCGCGCGTCAGTGCCGCCGCTGCGGGCTGTGCGAGGCGGCGACGCAGACCGTCTGGGGCGAGGGCGCGCCCGATGCCCGGCTGATGATCGTGGGCGAGCAGCCCGGCGACCGCGAGGATCTGGAGGGCCGCCCCTTCGTCGGGCCTGCGGGCCAGCTCTTGCGCGCGGTCATGGCCGAAGCCGGGGTGGACCCGGCGCAGGTCTGGCTGACCAATGCGGTGAAGCATTTCAAGTTCGCGCCGCGCGGCAAGCGGCGCCTGCACCGCAATCCCGACCGGCAGGAGATCCGGCATTGCCGCTGGTGGCTGGGTCAGGAGCTGGGCCTGATCCGCCCCGGCGCGGTGCTGGCCCTCGGCGCCTCGGCGGCCTATGCGCTGACGGAACGGGACGGCGCGCTCGCCGCCCGGCGGGGCGGGGTCGAGACGGGCCTGCATGGCGGGCCGGTGCTGGTCACCTGGCATCCCGCCCATATCCTGCGCCTGCCCGATCCCGCCCGGCAGGCGCAGGCCCGGCGGCAGCTGGCCGCCGACCTGGCCGCCGCCTTCCGGATCAGCGGCGCGGCCGGAGCCGCCTGACATAGGGTCCGGGACCGCCCCGCCCGACCGGCACCGCCGCTATGCCCGGCGGCGCAGCCGGCCCCAGCCCTTGAACAGCCCGCGTTTCGCGGTGCTCTCGAATATCTCCTCGGGGCCGTTCGGGTCGAGGATCTCGTTCTCGGCCAGCCATTCCTCGATGCCGGTCAGTTCGGGGACGCGATAGGGAACCAGGCTGCGGCCCGGCCCGCGCAGCGCCTCGACCGTGGCGATCAGCGAACCGGTCTCGGCAAGCTTCGCCGCCACCTGCTCCGCGCTCACGCCCAGATGCTCGGCCAGCAGGTCGTCGCGCAGCGCCGCGATCCGGGAAGCGGCATGGGCATTGCCCGGCTCGTCGGCCGACAGGATCACGTCGCATTCGGTATCCAGCCGCATCGAGCGGTTGTTGAAATTCGACGAGCCGACCCGCAGCACCCGGTCGTCCACCACCATGACCTTGGCATGGACATAGATCCCCGCCCCGCCCCGGGTCTGCGGATGATAGATGCGCAGACGGCCCCGGCTGTCGATCCGGCGCAGGGCCTCGACCAGCCGCGCCCGGGCGGTGTCCATCGCCAGCGGCTCCAGCCAGCCGTTGGCGGTATGGGGGTTGACGATGACGATCTCGGGCGGGTTCTCGCCGGCCAGCCGGCGGGCGATGGCATGGGCGATCCGGCGCGAGGCGAAATACTGGCTTTCGGCATAGATCATCCGCTCGGCCCCGGCGATCAGGTCCAGATAGGCGGCCTCGATCTCGTGCACCGGCTCCACCCCGTCCATCGCCGGGATGCTGCGGGCGATGCCCAGGCGGATGTCGGTGAAGGTCGGCCGCGATCCTTCCGGCCAGCAATCGTGGCAATCCTCGCAGGCCGGCAGCGTCTCGCCGGTCGCGGCCCGCCAGCGCGCGCGGGCCAGATCCCCCATCGCGCGCGCCGCCTCTCCGTCGAAGGCGCTGGTGGCGTCGTGCCAGGGGTCGTGCGGGCGGCCGCCCGGCCCGATGCGGCGCGGGTCGTCGTCCAGGTGCTCGCGCCGGTCCCAGCGTTCGACGGTCATGTCGATGCCGCCGCAAAAGGCCAGGCAATCGTCGATCACCACGATCTTCTGGTGATGCGAGCCGGCCGGCGGATGGGCGCCGTCCAGCCGCAGGGTGATGCGCGGATGCGCCTTCCAGCGCAGGATCGTCCAGAGCGTATTGCCGCGGAACATCGCCTTGACGGCGCCGGTATCCCAGCGCAGCAGGCGGATTTCCAGCGCCGGGCTGCGCTCGGCCAGCCAGAGGATGAAGTCGCCCAGCCGCGCGGGGCCGCCGTCCCCGGCCTGTCCCATCTCGATCCTTGCGTCGAAATCCCAGCCGATCAGCATGATCGAGCGCCGCGCCTTGAGCATGGCCCGGCGGGCGGTCAGGAAATAGTCGGCGGCATCGACGATAAAGGCGAAACGCTCTGCCGGCGCGACGCGCCAGCAGTTCCGCCCGGGTTGCAGCAGGGTCTCGGGACTCATCACCATCCGGTTTCCGCAAGGAACTGTTTCGCCACGCAACCTCTGCCCGCCGCTGCGGTTCCCCGGACCGGGACGAAAATCGTACCCGGCGCAAAGAACCCGGCCGGTCCCGCCGGGTCATGCGCATCCCGGCGGGCAAAGAAGCGGCGGGCTATTTCACCAGCTCGCGGAGGATCGTGTCCAGCCCGATCACGCCATTGCCCAGCTGGCCCTGGTTGATCAGCCGGTTGCGGCGCTGGCGGGCCTGCTCGGCATGTTCGCCGCGCGGCCAGTTCTGCAGATATTGCGTATAGCCCTGCACGGTATCGAGCTGCCGCGCCCGGGCCCAGGCGCGGTCCTCGCGGTCGCCGCGCGGCGCGTCGTCACCCCTCGCCGCGGCCGCGGCCAGGCGCTGCCGCGCGTTCTGGGCATAGATGCCGTTCGGATAGCGGTCCAGATAGGCGCGCAGGTTGCGCACCCCGCCCTTGGCGCCGGTCTGCTGCCAATAGGCGCGGTCCTGCTGCTCGCGGCTGGGCGCCGCCGCATTGGCCTGGCTCCGCAGCGTGCCCAGCTGCGCCGAGGTCAGGTAGCCCGTCACCGCATAGCCGTTGCGTTGCTGCCAGCCGCGGATGGCCGAACGGGTGCGCGAGCCGAAGACCCCGTCCGCCCCGCCGGTCGAATAGCCCAGCGTGTTCAGCCGGCGCTGGATCGTCACCCGGTCGGCGCGCGACAGGTTCAGCCGGCTTTCGGCCAGTTCGGCCTGCGACGGCTGGCGCGCGGGCGCGGCTTGGCGCGGCTGCTGGATCTCGGGCTCGCGCGGCTGGACCGGAGCGGGCGCGGGGGCAGGCGCCGGCCGCAGCTCGGTCAGCCGGTTCTGCGCCGCCTCGGCGAATTCCCCCCGGGGATAGCGGGCCAGATAGTCCTCATAGGCCGCAGCGGTATTGGCCGCCGCCGCCTCGGCCCAGAGGTCGCGGTCGGCCTGCGCCGTCCCCAGCGCGTCCAGCCGCGCCTTGGCGGCCGCCGAATAGATCCCGCTGGGATAGCGGTCGAGATAGCCGCGATAGGCCGACGCCGTGTCCTCGGCCGCCGCCTTGGCCCACAGATCGCGGTCGGCCTCCAGCGGATCGGCCGGGGCCTCGGCGGTCCCGGCACCGGCTTCGGCGGCCACCAGCACCAGCTCCGCATCGCCGCCCTCGGCCATGACCAGCCGGTCGTCGGCGCGCAGCAGATCCGCGACCGAGGTGCCGGGCTGCAGCAGCGCCGCCGCCGCCGCGCTGGTCGCCGCGGGCGGACCCGACAGCACCGTCACCCCTTCCGGCGGGGTCAGCGGGCCGATGCCGTTTTCCAGCCCGGCGGCATGTTCCATGCCCTTCTCGTCCAGGCCGAGCAGCAGCACCGCCCCCGGCCGCGCCTGCTTCATCAGGTCCAGCACCATGGACAGCGGCACGCCCTGCCCGCCGGCGCCGACCAGATCGGGCTTCTCGGCATCGGTGCCCATATACCAGCTGTCGCTGCCGCCATGCAGGAAATGGCCGTTCAGCAGCACGATCCGCGCCCCCGGGTCGTCGTCGGGCCGCAGCAGATCGGCCAGCGCCTGCCGCACGTCCTTGACCGTCAGGTCGGCGCCGGCCACGGTGCGGAACCCCGCCGCCTTCATCGCGTCCGAGGCGGCGCCGGCATCGGCATCGGCCAGTTCCGGCGCGTGCCGGTAGCGGGCATTGGCGATCACCACGCCGCGATTTTCGGCCAGGGCCGGTCCCGCCGCGACCAGCGCGGCCAGAAGAAGCGACAGGTGGCGCATGGCTTTCTCCTTCATCGGCAATGCCCTCATAATGCCGCAGGGGCGGTATCGTTCCCGGTTAGCGGCCTGCCCGCAGCCTCACAAGTCCGGGACCGGACACATGGCCGCGAGGGTCCGCAGCTTCGGCGACGGATCGCCGAATGGCCGGTCAGTAGATCGGCGGCGAGACGATCCAGATCACCTCGGCGGGCTCGTCGCCGGGATTTTCCCAGGCATAGGCCGCGCCCCTGAACTGGAAGCTGTCGCCGGGGCCAAGCGCAAAGCGCCGCCCGCCGATCTGCAGCACCAGCCGTCCCGAGATCACCACGCCGCCGTCCTCTTTCTCGCGCGCGGGGCGGATGCCTTCGCTTTTCGAACCGGGCGCGAAGACCGAGCGGATCATCTCGAAGCCCCCGGTCAGCCCGGGCGAGAGCAGCTCTTCGGAAAGCCCGGTATCGGCCGAGCCGATGCGGCTGCGGTCGGCGGCGCGCACGATCAGCCCCTGCTCCTCGGGCTGGCGGGCGGCCGAGCGGAAGAAGAAGCTGATGTTCAGGTCGAAAAGCAGCGCGATCCGGCCCAGGTCCTGGACCGAGGGCGCGGTCACGCCGCGCTCGACCTGGCTGAGCCAGCCGACCGATCGGTCCAGCCGCCCGGCGCATTCCGCGATGGTCATGCCGCGCGCCTTGCGCAGCGCCCTGATGTCCTGACCGATCCTGTCCATGGCCCCGTGCTAGAGGAACGGCATCGCCTTGGCCAGAGAAATGATGCTGATACCCCGCCGCATCACCATAATGAAAAACAATGCTTGAAATTTCATTCAGACGTGGCAGGGTGGCGGGCAGGATTCTCCAGCCAGGAATGCGCCCATGCCCGACCTTCCCCGCTCCGCCCGCGTCGTCATCATCGGCGGCGGCATCTCGGGCTGCTCGGTCGCCTATCACCTGGCCGAGCGGGGCTGGACCGACATCCTGCTGCTGGAACGCAGGCAGCTGACCTGCGGCACGACATGGCATGCGGCGGGGCTGGTCGGGCAGTTGCGCGCCAGCCAGAACATGACCCGGCTGGCGAAATATTCGACCGACCTCTACACCCGGCTGGAGGCCGAGACCGGGCTGGCCACCGGCTTTTCGCAGCGCGGTTCGATGACGGTGGCGCTGACCGAGGCCCGGCGCGAGGAACTCTTGCGGCAAGCCTCGATGGCGCGCGCCTTCGGCATCGAGGTGAACGAGCTTTCCCCCAGCAATATCAAGGATCTGTATCCGCATCTTGAGATTTCGGATGTGGTGTCGGGCGTGCATCTGCCGGGCGACGGGCAGGCCGATCCGGCCAATATCGCGTTGGCGCTGGCCAAGGGCGCGCGGATGCGCGGCGCCCGCATCCACGAAGGCGTCAAGGTCACCCGCGTCACCGCCGACCGCGGCCGCGTCACCGGCGTGGACTGGCAGGCGGGCGACGAGCGCGGCCATATCGCCGCCGCTCATGTGGTCAATTGCGGCGGCATGTGGGGCCGCGACCTTGCGGCGCAGAACGGCGTCACCCTGCCGCTGCATGCCTGCGAGCATTTCTACATCGTCACCGAGGCGGTGCCGGGCCTGTCGCAGCTTCCGGTGCTGCGCGTCCCCGACGAATGCGCCTATTACAAGGAGGATGCCGGCAAGATCCTGCTCGGTGCCTTCGAGCCGGTCGCCAAGCCCTGGGGCATGGCCGGCATCCGCGAGGATTTCTGCTTCGACCAGCTGCCCGAGGACGTGGACCATTTCGAGCCGATCCTGGAAAAGGCCATCGCCCGCATGCCGATCCTGGCCGAGACCGGCATCCATACCTTCTTCAACGGGCCGGAAAGCTTCACCCCCGACGACCGCTATTACCTGGGCGAAGCGCCCGAGCTGGCCGGCTACTGGCTGGCGGCGGGCTACAATTCCATCGGCATCGTCTCGTCCGGCGGGGCGGGCATGGCGCTGGCGGCCTGGATGGACAAGGGCGAGCCGCCCTTCGACCTGTGGGAGGTGGATATCCGCCGCGCCCAGCCCTTCCAGCGCAACCGCCGCTATCTGCGCGAGCGCGTGACGGAAACGCTGGGGCTGCTTTATGCCGATCATTACCCTTACCGCCAGATGGCGACGGCGCGCGGGCTGCGCCGCTCGCCCCTGCACGAGCACCTGAAGGCGCGCGGTGCGGTCTTCGGCGAGGTCGCGGGCTGGGAGCGCGCCAACTGGTTCGCCGGGCCCGGCGAGCCGCGCGAATACCGCTATTCCTGGGGCCGGCAGAACTGGTTCGCAAACAGCGCCGGGGAACACCGGGCGCTGCGCGAGGGCGTCGGGCTGCTGGACATGTCGAGCTTCGGCAAGATCCGGGTCGAGGGGCGGGATGCGCTGGCCTTCCTGCAGCGGCTCTGCGGCAACGACATGGACGTGACGCCGGGACGCATCGTCTACACGCAGATGCTGAACGCGCGCGGCGGCGTCGAGTCCGACCTGACGGCGACGCGGCTGTCCGAGACCGCCTTCCTGCTGGTGGTGCCCGGCGCGACGCTGCAGCGCGACCTGGCCTGGCTGCGCCGGCATCTGGGCGACGCCTTCGTCACCATCACCGACATGAGCGCCGCCGAGGCGGTGATCCCGGTCATGGGGCCGCGCTCGCGCGCGCTTCTGTCCCGCGTCTCGCCGGACGATTTCTCGGAGGCGGCGCATCCCTTCGGCACGGCGCGCGAGATCGAGATCGGCCTGGGCCTGGCCCGCGCGCATCGCATCTCTTACGTGGGCGAGCTGGGCTGGGAGCTTTACGTCAGCTCTGACCAGGCCGCGCATGTCTTCGAGGTCCTGGCCGAGGCGGGCGAGGATCTGGGCCTGCGGCTTTGCGGCCTGCACGCGATGGACAGCTGCCGCATCGAAAAGGCCTATCGGCATTTCGGCCATGACATCACCGACGAGGATCACGTGCTGGAGGCCGGGCTGGGCTTCGCGGTCAGGACCGGCAAGGGCGATTTCATCGGCCGCGAGGCGGTGCTGCGCAAGCGCGAGCAGGGCCTGACCCGCCGGCTGCTGCAGTTCCGCCTGCGCGACCCCGAGCCGCTCTTGTTCCATAACGAGCCGATCCTGCGCGACGGGCGCATCGTCGGGCAGCTGACTTCGGGCGCCTATGGCCACACGCTGGGCGGCGCCATCGGGCTGGGCTATGCGCCCTGCCGGCCGGAGGAGACCGCCGAGGAGCTGCTGGCCTCGGCCTGGCGGATCGAGGTTGCGGGCCGGCTGGTCGAGGCCGAGGCGAGCCTGAAGCCGCTCTACGACCCCCGCTCGCTGCGGGTCGCGGGCTAACGGGATGCGGCGGCGGCCGGCCGCCATGCGAAAGATCGCCTCGGGGCGCGCGCCACGCGCCGGACGGTAGCGGTCCCGGCCATTCGACGTCCGAGAGGGGAACGGGCGGTTCCCCCGCCTCCGGGCGGGCGTCGCGGCGCCGGTCCGCGGCCGGGTCCTTCCTGCGGAGGCGCCCGCCGTGCCGTTTTCCCTGCCCGGCGACGGCCGGAAACCTGCCGCAAAGATACGTTGACCCTGCGAATGGTCCTGTGCGTAAATTTTTCCGACCGGCCGCGCCGGCGCGAAACAGACCCGTCAGCAAGTCAAAGCATGGTTCCCAGTTCCCTTTACCGCCCCGATATCGATGGATTGCGCGCTGTCGCCGTCGGCCTTGTGGTCCTGTTCCACGCCGGCGTTCCCGGGCTTGACGGGGGCTTCGTCGGCGTCGACGTCTTCTTCGTCATCTCGGGCTATCTGATCACCTCGATCCTGCTGCGCGAGGCGCGCGACGGCAGCTATTCCCTGGCCCGATTCTACGAGCGCCGGATCAGGCGGATCTTTCCGGCGCTGGTCGTCGTCCTTGCCGCGACCACGCTCGCCGGGTTCCAGATCCTCACCCCCGAACAGCTGGCCGCCTATGGCAAGAGTATGATGGCCACCATGCTCTTCGTGGCGAATTTCCATCTGGGCATGACCTCGAACTATTTCGCGCCGGACGCGGAAACCCAGCCGCTGCTGCATACCTGGTCGCTGGCGGTCGAGGAGCAGTTCTACATCGTCTTCCCCCTGGCCCTCATCGCGCTGCTGCGCTGGTATCCGCGCGGTGCGAAAGCGGCGCTGTGGCTGGCGGCGCTGCTCAGCTTTGCGGCCTGCGTGGTGCTGACCGGGCTGCGGCCGACCATGGCCTTCTACCTCGCCCCCACCCGCGCCTGGGAACTGCTGGCCGGCAGCCTGCTGGCGATGCACGCGCCGCGCGCCTTGCCGGCGGGGCGGGACTGGATCGCGCCGCTGCTGGGCGCCGCCGGGCTCGGCCTGATCCTGGCGGCGGGGATCGGCATCACCGCCGACACGGCCTTTCCCGGCTGGGCGGCGGCGCTGCCGGTGCTGGGCGCGGCGGCGCTGATCCTGGCGGGCGGGCTGGGCGGCGGGGCGGCGACCCGGCTGCTGTCCACGCCGCCGATGCGCGGCCTGGGGCTGATCTCGTATTCCCTTTACCTGTGGCACTGGCCGGTGATGGTGCTGTTGCGATTCTGGACCATCGATCCGCCGACACCCCTGCAAAGGACGCTGGCGGTGGCGGCGTCGGTCGCCCTGTCCATCCTGTCCTGGAAATATGTCGAGCAGCCGTTCCGCCGCCCCCGTCGCGGGCCCGGACGGCTGCGTCACCCGGCGCTCTGGGCCGGGGCGGGCTGCATCCTCGCGGTCTGCGCCCTCTCCGGCCTGATCGTCCAGGGCCGGGGCCTGCCGGGCCGCTTCACCGCCGAGGAGCGGATGCTGCTGGTCGAGGAGGTGAAGGACGGCAGTCTGCCCTGCGACGGCTTCAGGAACTGGCGCGAAATCGCGCATTGCCCGGTCGGCGCGCCGGACGGGCCGGAAAGCTTTCTGGTCTGGGGCGATTCGCACGGGTTTTCGCTGCTGCCGGGGCTGCACGAGGCGATGAGGTCGCTGGACAGGCGGGGGCTGTTCGTCGGCATTCCCGGCTGCGTTTCCCTGCTTGGCCTGACCCGGACCAGCGAGCCCTTTCCCCGGCTGTGCTACCCGCTGGGGGATCACGTGCTGTCGCTGCTGGACGAGCGGCCGGACATCCGCACGGTCTATCTGGTCAGCCGCTGGTCGGTCTACGCGCAGGGCATGCGCTTCAAGCATGCGCCCACCGCCCGCCAGAGCCTGATCGTCGATCCCGAAAGCCCGGGGCCCAGCCTTGCCGAGAACCCGCGCGCCTTTCGCCGGGCGCTTGACCGCACCATCGCGGAATTCCGGCGCCGGGGGCTGGAGATCGTGGTGGTGAACCAGGTGCCGGACGTGGGCTATCACGTCTCGATCGCCACGGTGATGACCGCCCGCACCCACAGAAAGCTGGACCTGCGCACCAGCCGCGAGGAATATCAGGCCTTTCAGCACTCGACCCGGGCGATCTTCGCCCCCTATGCCGCGCGAAAGGACATCGCGCTCTTGCCGCTGGAACAGCTGTTCTGCGAGGGCGCGATGTGCCGGATCACCACCCGGGACGGCCTGCCCGCCTATTGGGACGACAATCACCTGTCCCGGCGCGGCGCGCTGGAACTGGCCCCGGCCCTGGCCGAATTGCTGCGCCGGGGCCTGGCCGACGGGCCGCCCGGCAGGCGGGACTGACGCGGCGCCCTGGCTAGTCCGGCAGCGCCCCGCGCCGCGCAAGGCGGATCAGCGCGCCCGGATCGTCGTCGATCAGCACCAGCAGGGCGCCGTCGGGGGCGACCTCGATGTCGCGGATACGGCCCAGGCCCGCAGCCAGCCTCTGCTCTCCGGTGACGCGGTCGCCCTCGATCTTCAGCCGCACCACCGCCTCGGCCCGCAAGCCGCCGATCAGCGCGTCGCCCTGCCATTCGGGGAACATCGGCCCGTCATAGAACGCCATGCCGCTGGGGGCGATCACCGGGTCCCAGTAATAGACCGGCTGCTCCATCCCGTCCTGCGCGGTCAGGCCGGCGCCGATGGGCCCGCCGTCATAGGTCAGCCCATAGCTGATGACGGGCCAGCCGTAATTGCGCCCCGGTTCCGGGCGGTTCAGCTCGTCCCCGCCCATCGGCCCGTGCTCGACCGTCCACAGCCGGCCCTGCGGGTCCAGCGCCGCGGCCTGGATGTTGCGGTGGCCGTAGCTCCAGATCTCGGGCTGGGCCTCGGGCGCCGAGAAGGGATTGCCCGGTGCCGGCTCGCCGGTCGCCGGGTCCAGCCGCAGGACCTTGCCCAGATGGTTCTGCAGGTCCTGCGCCACCGGCTCCTCGGGCGGGATGGCGCGCTCGCCGGTGGTCACGAACAGATAGCCGTCGGCGCCGAAGACCAGGCGCGAGCCGAAATGCAACGGCGATTCCACCGCGGGCTGCTGGCGAAAGATCACCCGCACGTCTTCCAGCCTGCTGCCGTCCTGCGACAGCCTGCCGGTCGCGACCGCCGTGGCGCTCTGCCGCTCGCCGCGCGGTTCCGAGAAGCTGAGCCAGACCTGCCGCGTGCTGGCGAAATCGGCGGCGACGGCCACGTCCAGCAGGCCGCCCTGGATCTGGGCATCGACCTCGGGCAGGCCCTGGATCGGCGGCGACAGCTGCCCGTCGCGATAAAGCCGCAGGGCCCCTGCCCGTTCCGTCAGCAGCAGCGCGCCATCGGGCAGCAGCGCCATGCCCCAGGGATGGCGCAGATCCTCGACCAGCGTGGTCCGGCTCAGCCGCAGCGCCCCGGCGATGACCGGGGCGCGGGTCTGGCCGTCGAAGGCCGGGCTCTGGTCCGGGGCATTCGGCGGCGTATCGTTGAAATCCGCCCGCGCGGGCAGGCCGGCCGCAAGCGCCAGCAGCGCGGCGGCGGCAAGGGGACGAAGCGGGGTCAGCATGGTTTCCTTTCCTGTCCAGCCCGTCGGGCGCCCTGGCCTTCACGGCGATTTGCGCTTGCTTTTGGCCTGCCGGAAACGGCGCGGCCACGGGCTATTCTGTAGCCGTTCCGGCAAGCCTTCGTCAATGCGGCGGACCCGGAGGAAAACGGCAGGAAAAAACCCGCAAAAGTTGTCGAAACAGGCAGGAAATACAAGCCAGAAATTGCTTGTCTTTATGCGGAGATGCGGGCAGGCTTTGCCCTATCTTGTCGAATTGTATCGAGGAATCGGAAAGGCATATCGGCACCGGTCGCCCCGGCATCGCCGGCGCGCAGGGGAACTTGCAATTTTTGCCACACAATAACCTTTGAGAAAGCCAATGTCTCAGCGGGTTATCTGGTCAGTTTTTGAATATCTGCTGTGATGAGGCTGCTAAACTCTGGGCGATGTGGACATGTCGTATATCTCTTGGTCGCAAGGCATTATGGTCAGCGTCGTCGTGCCGGTCTATTCCGGCAGCGATTATCTGGAATCCCTGGCCGGCGCGCTAAGCGATCTGCGCCGCGACTGGCAGGAACAGGAAGCGCCGTTCCTGCTGGCCGAGGCGATTTTCGTGGACGACGCGGCCATCGACGATTCCGGCGCCAAGATCGACCGGCTGGCCCTTCAGCACGACTGGATCGTGCCGCTGCACCTGTCGCGCAATTTCGGCCAGCATCCGGCCACCATCGTCGGCATCCTGCACAGTTCCGGCGACTGGGTGGTCACCATGGACGAGGACATGCAGCACCGGCCCGAGGTGATCGCCGCCATGCTGCGCAAGGCCGTGACCGAACATGCCGACATCGTCTATGCCAATCCCGCCTCGGCGGTCCATAACGCGGCGATCCGCGACCTGACCTCGCGCAGCTTCAAGCGGCTGATGCAATGGCTGACCGACAATCCCAGCCTGACCAGTTTCAACAGCTTCCGGCTGATCCGCGGCCCGGTGGCGCGGGCCGCGGCCAGCGTCTGCTCGCACGACACCTATCTGGACATCACGCTGAGCTGGTTCACGCAAAGCATCCGCGCCATCCGGGTCGAAATGAAGGACGAGCGATATATCCGCACCGGACGCAGCGGCTATAGCCTGAAATCGCTTTTCTCCCATGCCTGGAGGATGATCTTTTCCAGCCAGATAAAACTGCTGCGCATCGGCGCGGGGCTGGGATTGCTGGCCATGGCCGTTTCCGTTCTGGCGGCGCTGTATTTCCTGACGGTCAAGCTGTTCTTCCCGGCGGATATTCAGGTGCAGGGCTGGACCTCGCTGTTTCTGGCGATCATGTTTTTCGGCGGGCTTTCCGCCTTCATGCTGGGGATCGTGCTGCAATATCTTTCCTCGCTCGTGCTCAAGGTGCATGGCAAGCCCACCTTCTTCACCATCGACCGCTCCGGCGACGCGGCGGCGGCGCAATGGTTCGACGATGCGCGGGACCCGCGGCCATGAGGATCCTGCAGGTCGAGGGCGCTTCGGTTCTGCTGTTCGGCCTGGGATTGATCGGCAGCGCCGTGGACCGCGCCCTGCGCCTGCGATTCCGGGCGCAGGGATGCGACCGGCCCTATGACTGGCACGATGCGGATCTGCGCCGCGCGCAGGCGGCGGCGATCCGGCTGGCGCTGCGGGATGCGGACAGGGTCGCCGTGGTCTGGACCAGCGGCCAGAGCGGCTTCGGCTCGACCGAGGCGGACATGGGCCGGGAAACCGCCCTGCTGGCCGAGGTGATCGGCATGGCCGAGACCCTGCGGCAGGGCCGGCAGGTCGATTTCCACATGATCAGCTCGGCCGGCGGGCTGTTCGAAAGCCAGACCCATTGCTCGGCCGAAAGCCGCCCCCGGCCGCTGCGCCCCTATGGCCTGGGCAAGCTGCGGCAAGAGCAGGCGCTGGCCCGGGCCGACGGGCTGGACCGGCGCTATGTCTATCGGCCGAGCTCGGTCTACGGGGCCACCCGCTCGAAGCGCGTCGGGCTGGTGACGGCGCTGGTCACCAATGCGCTGACCGGCCGGACGACGCGCATCTTCGGCAATCCGAACACGCTGCGCGACTACGTCCTGTCCGACGACATCGGCCATTACATCGCCGGCAAGGCCGCAGGCCCCGACGAGCCCCCCGGAGAGCGGACCTTCCTGCTGGCCCGCGGGCGCTCCGCCTCGGTCTTCGAGGTCATCGAACGGGTGCGGGAACGGGTGGAAAGGCCGCTTCTGCTGCAATTCGACCCGCATCCCTCGAATGTCCGGGACATGAGCTTCCTGCCCTCCGCCCTGCCCCGGGACTGGCATGCGACCCCGCTGGTCGCCGGGATTTCCCGGATCGCCACCATGGCCCGCAGCGGCATTGCCTGAAAGGAGCCCCGATGTCCGTGCCTTTCCCCGCATATGCTGCCACGACCGGCGGGCCGGCGCTTTTGCGGCGCGGGCTGGTGCTGCTGTGGCTGGTCTCGGCCCCTGTGCTGTGCCTGCTCTACCTGAAGATCGAGCCCTCGCCGGATCAGGCGCAGTTCGACTACATGGCCTGGATGGCCACGCAGGGCCACCCGTTCTATGCGGGCAGCTTCGACATGAACTGGCCGGGCGGCATGCTGCTGCACCTGGCCGCGGTGCGGCTGTTCGGTCCCGCCCCCTGGGCCTGGCACCTGGCGGATTTCCTGCTGGTGCAGGCGGCGGCCATTGCGGCGGCGCTGTTCCTGAAACGGGCGGGCTTCCGGCTGGCGCCGGCAGTCGTCCTGCTGCTCTATCCGCCGATCTATGTGACGGCCGGCGGCTGGATGGCCGGCCAGCGCGACATCGTGGCGATGGGCCTTTTGGTCATGGCCTGCTGCGCCATGCTCGCGCCCCCGCCGGCCGAGCGGCGCGCCCTGTTCTGCGCCGGCATGCTGGTCGCCTGCGCGGTGCTGATCCGGCCCACCTATCTGTCGGTGCTGGCGGGCCTGCTGATCCTGGAAGGATTGCCGCGCGCCTGGCTTGGCCAGCCCCGCCGCCACGGGCCGGCGGCCCGCATGGCCGCGATCCTGGCCGGTTTCGGGCTGGTGGTGCTGGCGGTCCTGGCCTGGGCGCTGGCTATGGGGAACCTGGACGACTGGTATCAGCAATCGGTGCTGTTCACCGCGCAGGTCTATGTGGCCGAGCCGCCGATGGACATGGTGCAGACCCTGGTCGTGCTGTTCACCCGCTGGTGGCACTGGCTGACGCTGTGCGCCGGGATCGGCCTGCTGCTGTGGGTGCTGCGGGATCGCGGTCTGCGCTATCCGCTCTGGCTGCTGCTAGGCCTTGCGGCGGCGATCCTGCTGTCCTACGCGGCGCAGCGCAAGGGCTTCGGCTATCACATCGCGGGCTTCCTGCCGCTGCTGGTGATGCTTGGCGCGGTGGCGCTGGACCAGACCGCCGAACGCTGGCGCGGGGCGGCGGATCCCCTGCGGCAAAGGGCCTTCGGCGCCGCGCTGCTGGCGATGGCCGCCCTGGCGGTCGCCGGCACCGGCGCCAAGCTGGCCAGCGATGCCTGGCTGCTGAAGGATGTCCGGGCCAACGGCATCGTGCCGGTGACGGGGAATTACGACATCCCCGCCGACGATCAGGCCCGGCTGGTCGAGATGATCCGCAGCCAGACCGGCCCCGAGGACCGGATGGTGCTGTATGGCACCGCCTACCAGATCCCCTATCTGGCGCAGCGCCTGCCCGCCTATCGCTTCATCACCCCGGCGATCGAGCTGATGGCGCCGGATTTCGTGCTTTACGATGCCTGGCTGGAGGAGGTCCGGGCCGGCCTCGACCGGCACCGGCCGCGCTTCGTCCTGATCGTCGGGGCGCCCTTCCAGCAGAGCCCGGCCGGACTGCGGCCCCGCGAGGCGGACCAGCCGGTGCTGGCCACCCTCCTGTCCCATATGGGCGACGATTACGCGGTGGCCATGCAGGGCGAATTCGGCACGCTGTTCAGGAGAGCGGCGGATTGAGCCGGGGCCGGACCGATCTGCGGCAGGTCCTGCGCTTCGTGCTGGTCGGGGCCTCGTCGACCGGGCTCTACTTCCTGCTGCTCTGGCTGTTCCGGGACCGGGTGGAAAGCATCATCCTGCTGACCTCGTTCTGCTATGCGGTCAGCATGGTCTACAATTACGCGCTGCAAAGCTGGCTGACCTTCCGGGCCGGGCCGCCGAACCTGCGCAGCATGCTGCGCTTCCTGGCGATGCACCTGACCGCGATGGCGCTGAACTCGCTCATGATGGCGGCGCTGGTCGACGGGCTGGGGGCCCCTCTGTTTCCGGCGCAGATCCTGGTGACGGCGATCATCTCGGCGATGATCTTCCTGGTCTCCAAGCACTGGGTCTATCGCCGGGCCGGCTAGGGGATGGCGGCCCGGCGGCCCCTTCAGTTCAGCATCACCATGGCCAGAAACGGCCCGGTCTCGAACAGCATGTCCGAGAAGCGCCGGAAATTCTCGGGGCTGACCGGCGGCGCCTCCGAGAAATAGTCGGCCAGCGCCCAGCCCTGGATCACCCCGTCGACCGGCAGCGGCGCCGGGTTGTCCAGCCAGGCGGCCAGATCGATGCCCAGCGGCCCGCGCCAGAACGGGACGGTCCTGTCGCCCGCCAGCAGCGCCTCGCCATCGGCCAGAACCGCCTGCCAGGCGATGCCGGTGCCGGGCGGAAAGGCGATGCCGGTGGCCGAGACCTGCCGGTCGTTCGGAATCCATTCGCCGGCATTGTCGGTTTCCTGCCCGACCAGCGTCCAGAAGCGCCGGTTCTCGGCGATGGTCTGCCGCCAATGCGCGCGGGCGGCGCGGGTGCGCCCGGCGTCGGGCTGATGGCGAAGCATATCGATGGCGATGGCCAGCGGGTCGATGGCATCGTCCATCATCGGCGGCAGCACGCCTTCGCCGCCCGCGCGGCGGCTTTCGTCGATCCGCGCCCGCGTGGCAAAGACCTTTTGCAGGCTGGGCGTCGGGTCGAAGGCCAGCAGCAGCTCGGCCCCGCCCGAGACCAGATGCGTATAGGCCGCAAGCCAGGCGGCATCGGCGCGGTCGAAGCGGATCACCGGCAGCGCGGGCGGCACCGGCTTGCCCGTGTCGGGATCCAGGGCGGGACTGCCGGACCAGACGACGCCCTCCAGCAGCTCGGCCGCCCCCTCGCCCGGCGCGCGCCGGCCGTCCCCGTCGAGGTCGAACCACAGATCGCCCAGCGAGATCGCCAGCCCGAAATCCTCGCCCCCGGCCAATCCCTCCAGCGCGGCGCGGCTGCGCGCCATGGCGGCCAGCGTGGCTTCGGTCTGCTCGGCCAGCGCCTCGGGCGGCATCGGCTGCGGCGTGACGGTCTGCGGCAATTCGGTGGAAAAGCCGAAGAGCGCGGCGCCGAAAGGGGTGATGCCATGGCGCACCCGCCAGCGCCAGGCGGACTCGACCGCGCCGAGGAACTCCAGCCCGGCGATGGCGAAACGTTCTTCGGGGGTGGGCGCGGGCAGCGCCTGCAACCGCGCCAGCACAGGCGCGATACCCTTTTCCGCGATGTCCCGCGACAGGGCCGAGGGCTCGACGGGTTGCGGCTGGGCCTGCTGCGGCTGGGCCTGCGCCGGCAGCGCGGTCAGGGCCAGGATCAGCGGAAAGGCCAGCCCTCTCATGGCCGGCCCCCGGACAGGCGGCGCGCCAGATCCTGCCGGGTCCAGTCCGCCAGCGCCAGATCCGCAGCCTGATCGCGCGCCTCGATCCAGGCCGGATCGGCGCCGAAACGTGCGTCGAGCCGCGCCATCAGCGCCCGCGCCGGACCGTCGCCCGCCGCCGCGGCCGAGGCGGCAAGCCGCCAGGCCAGCGCATAGCTGCGCGGCACGCCATCGCCCTGCTCATGCGCCAGCGCCGCATCGCGCAGCGCCACGGCCGAGGCGAAAGCGTCGCCGGGCGGCTCGGTCCCGGCGGGGTCCTGCGCCGCCAGCAGATCCGCCGTTGCCAGCAGCGCCTCGATTCGGTCCAGCGCCGCCGCCGCGCCTTCCGCCCCCTGCGCCGCGGCCCGGAGCGCATGGCCATAGGCGGCGGCCGGATCGCCCTCTGCCGTCAGCCGCGCCAGCGTCAGCGCCACCTCGGCATCCTCCTGCAGCGGCGTCAGCAGCGTGATGGCGCGGCGGGCGCTCTGCGGCACCCCGCGCCCCTCGGCCAGCGCCAGACCCAGCGCGCGGTCGTCCTGCCCCGCCTGGGGATCGGCGATCAGCGCCACGGGGGGCGTGGGCGGCGCGTTGGAAAAGCGCGGCCGGAACAGCGCCGCCGCGTCCTCGGGACCGGTCCAGAGCGTGCTGTCGAAGGCCACGGGCTCGGCCGGGCGCAGCTCGGCGGTGACGCGGCCCGGCTCGGCCAGGAAGGCCCGCAAGGCACGGACCAGCCCCTGCTGCGTCTCGTGCAGGGCGCTGCCCGGCTCGGCGGTCAGCAGCGCCTGCAGCGCCTCGGGGCTGCTCGCCTCGGGCGGCAGCAGCGGCTTCAGCCGTTCCCAGACCCCGAGGTTCTCGGCCGACAGATGTGCCGCCCGCAGCGTGCCGCGCAGACCGATCCGCGGCGCCTCGTCCGCGGGCAAGTCGTCGGGCGCCGCCTCGGCGTCCGGAGGGGTGCCGCCCGCGCCCCTTTCCGCCAGTTTCGCGAAGAAGTCCGGTGAAAACAGGGAAATATAGTCGAAATCTGCACTGCTTTCGAGCCGGGCGATGCCGGGGCTGATCGCCTCGATATCGGCCAGCAGCGCGCCGCTGCCCGCCGATTGGTGCAGATCGACCGACAGGGTGGATAGGGGGATGCTGTCGCCGCCCGTCACCACGCCGATCATCACCGCATTCGGGCCGAAGCAATTGTTGGCGATGCGCAGGTCAGAGGCGTCGAAGCGCAGCCGCGACGTCTCCTCGGTCCAGAGGCTGAGCCCCGAGACCTGCAGCCGGCCCAGCGAAATGCGGCAGTTCTCGTGCCTGCCCAGCCCGGCGACCTGCAGGTCGCGCAGCACAAGCCCGCCGCGCGCCGCGTCGATCTCCAGCCCGCCATAGCGAATATCGGCCAGCATCCTGCCATAGGACAGCGCGCCGCGCACCAGCCCCGCGGCGATATTGGCCGGCGAGAAGATGCTGCCGGGCGCGGGCTCGGCGATGGCGCCGGCGGCCAGCAGCGAGATCGCGGTGCCGGCGGCAAGGCAGCGGGCGAAGGGGCTCATCGGCTTTCTCCTCTTGCAGCTTCGGCCAAAGGGGAAAGCATCGGCGCGGAAGTTGCAAGCCCGCGCGGCACGTCGCATCCGAGCTTGCCGGGGACCGCGCTCGGCCGCCATGCGGACCGGCCTTTGGCCGACCCGCCGCAAGGCGGTGGATCGGCGGGCCGCGGAACGCGCGCGTTCAGCCGGCGGCGCCGGGGCGGCGCCAGCGCCGGCCCTGCTGCAGCGCGCCCCTTGACAGCCGGTCCATGAGCAGCGCCACCGCGACGATGGCGAGGCCGGCGCGCAGGCCGAGGCCCATCTCCATCCGCGTCAGGCCGCGCGTCACCTCGGCGCCCAGGCCGCCGGCGCCGACCAGGCCCGCCAGCACCACCATGGCCAGCGACAGCAGGATGCACTGGTTCAGCCCGACCAGCAGCGTGGGCGTCGCGGCCGGGAACTCGATCTTCCACAGGATGGTGCCGGGCTTCGCGCCGATGGCCTCGCCCAGTTCCTTCAGGTCCTTGGGCACGCCGCGAAAGGCCAGCGTCGTCAGGCGCAGCATCGGCGGGATGCCGTAGACGATGGTGGCGATGATCGCCGGCACCCGGCCAAGGCTGAAGATCATCACCGCCGGGATCAGGTAGACCCAGGGCGGCACGGTCTGCATGATGTCCAGCACCGGGCGCAGCGCCGCCTCGATGGCGGGGCGGCGCGCGGCCAGGATGCCCAGCGGAAAGGCGATGGCGACCGAGATCGCCACCGCGACCGCCACCAGCGCGATGGTCTGCATCGAGCCGGTCCACAGCCCGGTCAGCCAGCAAAAGCCCAGGCAGCAGCCGGCCAGGATCGCGGCGCGCAGGTTGATGGCCAGGAAGGCCGCCACCGCGACCACCGCGATCAGCGCCCAGGGCGGCAAGGCCAGCAGCGCGCCCTCGAAGGCGCCCAGCACCGCTTCGATCACGCGGGTAACCAGGGCGAAGAACGGGTGGAAATTGGCGTTCAGCCAGTCGATGGCGGGCGCGAGGAAGGCGCCGGGGGAAAATGCGGTCGGCAGGGTCACTTCCGTGCTCCTTTGCGGGGCCGGGCGGCGCCCTGGGTCAGGCGGTCCAGCATCATGGTCAGGATGACGATGGCGATCGAGGCGTCGATCGAGGTGGCGATGTCCAGCGTGCGGATGGCGCCGTAGATCGTTTCGCCCAGCCCGCCCGAGCCGACGATGCCGGCGATCACCACCATGCCGAAGGCCATCATCAGGCTCTGGTTGATGCCGGCCATGATCGAGGGCACGGCGAAGGGCAGCCGGATCTTGAAGAACATCTGCGCCGGCGTCACGCCGGTGGCACGGCCCAGCTCGATGAATTCGTGCGGCGTCTGGCGGATGCCGAGGCTGGTCAGGCGGATCGCCGGCGGCATCGCCACGATCACCGTCGCGACCAGCGCCGTCGCCGGCCCGTAGCCCAGAAGCGCGATGGAGGGCAGCAGGTAGATATAGGGCGGCAGGGTCTGGATCAGGTCCAGCACCGGGGTCAGCGCCCGGTCGAGCCGCGGCATAAGCCCGGCCAGCACCCCCAAGGGCAGGCTGACCGCCAGCGCGATGATGCTGGCGGCGATGACCAGCGCCAGCGTGCTCATCGTCTCGGGCCACAGCCCCATGGCGGCGCAGGCCAGCAGCGCCACGGCGATGCCCAGACCGAAGCCCCGGCCGACGACGCGCCAGCCGAGGAGCCCCGCAGCCAGCGCCACGACGTAGAAGGGCGGCAGTTCCAGCAGCCACAGCGCGCCGTCGTAAAGCCCCTCGAGCACCACGCGGAAGAAGTCGAAGAGGAAGGCGGCGTGATCGCCAAGCCAGAACAGCGCGTTGTCGACCATCTCGTCGAAACGGGCGATGAGGGCGGAGATCTCCATCGGCCCGCCCCTCAGGCCGCCGCGGCGGGGGCGGCGTCGGCATCGCCGCGCACGCCCAGCAGCAGGTTGCGGATGGTGACGATGCCGACCAGCTTGCCGGCGTCCTCGACGGCGATGGCATCGCTGCCGGTCTCGGTGATCTGGCCGATCAGCGCGTCGATATCGGCCTCGGGCGAGCAGCGCGGCAGGCCGTCGACACTGCCCTGCCATTGTTCGGCCGGGATCATCACCGAATGCGCCTTGATCAGGTGCAGCCGCGAGATGCCGGCGACGAAATCCGCGACATACTGGTCGGCGGGATTCATCACGATCTCCTCGGCTGTGCCGGTCTGGATGATGACGCCGTCCTTCATGATGGCGATGCGGTCGCCGATGCGGATCGCCTCGTCGAGGTCGTGGGTGATGAAGACGGCGGACTTGCCCAGATCCTTGGTCAGCTGGCGGAACTCGTCCTGCAATTGCCGGCGGATCAGCGGGTCGAGCGCGGAAAACGGCTCGTCCATCAGGATGATCTCGGGGTCCGAGGTCAGCGCGCGGGCCAGGCCGACGCGCTGCTGCATGCCGCCCGACAGTTCCGACGGATAGCGCGCGGTCCAGTCCGACAGGCCGACCTTGGCCAGCGCGGCTTCGGCGGCGCGGTTGCGTTCGTCGCGGGGCACGCCCTGCACCTCCAGCCCGAAGGCGGCATTCTCCAGCACGGTGCGCTGCGGCAGCAGGGCGACCGACTGGAAGACCATGCCGATATGGCGGGCCCGCATCTGGCGTAGGGCGGCGGCGTCCAGCGTGGCGATGTCCTGGCCCTTGACCAGGACCTTGCCCAGGCTCGGCTCGATCAGCCGATTAAGCAGCCGGATCAGCGTCGACTTGCCCGAGCCGGACAGGCCCATGATGCAGAAGATCTCGCCGCGCCGCACCTGCAGCGTTGCGTCCGAAACGCCCACCACGCAGTTGTATTCCTGCAGGATCTCTGTCTTGGTCAGGCCGCGTTCGGTGATCGCGCGGATCGCCTCGGCATTGCGGTCCCCGAAGACCTTCCACACCGACCGGCAGTCGATCAGAACGTCGCTGGTGTCTGCTTGCGTCATTTCCATTTCCCTGTGCGCCTTCTCTCGTGCCATGCGGACGGCCCGCGGCCGGGCCGCCCGTGCGGTGGGCTCAGTAGGACTTGATGGTTTCCCAGCGGCTCAGCCGGTCGCCATGCTCGCTGATCCAGCCGGCGATCGCCTCGTCCATGCTCTGGCCGTCGTTCACGGCGGCGTTGATCTGGGCGACTTCCTCGATCGGCACATAGACGCTGGCGATGACCTCGCGCGCCTCGGGATTGGCTTCGGCGAAGCCCTTCTGCGCGATCCAGTAATAGGTTTGCGGCGGCGCGAAGATGCCCTTCGGATCGGCCAGGAACTTGGTGTCGAACTTCAGCGCCATCCAGGTCGGCTCCCACAGGGTGACGGCGATCCAGTCCTGGCGGTCCACGGCGGATTTCAGCGCCGCGGTCATGCCGGCGGTCGAGCCCTCGACCAGCTGCAGCTTCAGGTCATAGGCCGAAACCGCATCGGCCGTCTCGCGCATCAGGCCGGCGCCCGGCTCGATGCCGATGATCTTGCCGCCGAACTTGTCGGCATTCTCGTTCAGCTCCTCGACCGAGTCGATGGGCACGTATTTCGGCACCGCGATGCCCTGATACAGCCCGTGCGAGACCGGCGACAGCTTTTCCAGCCGGTTCAGGTTGCGCTTCCAGTAGTCGTGGGCGACGTAATCGACCTGCGAGGCCAGGATCTGCACGTCGCCCTTGGCCAGCGCCGCATAGGCGATGCCCCATTCCGAGAATTCGGTCAGCTCGACGGTGAAGCCCTTGTCCTCCAGCACCTTCTTGGTGATGCCCGAGATCGGGGCCAGGTCCTCCCAGGCCATGGTGCCCATCTTGATCACCTTGTCCTGCGCCAGCACCGGCGAGGCAAGCCCCAGCGCCACGGCACCGGCAAGGACGGCTTTGAAAATTCTGCGCATCTATTCCTCCACTGATCGGGTTGGTTCGCCGGCCCTGCCATCGGACAGGGGCCGTCATTCGCCGCGCAGCCTGTCGCGGCGGGACTTGCCCGGATCTCTCCGTTACGGGGCCGGGCGGCGTTTGCCGGGGATCGTCGGCCGTTTCCTCCTGGGCGTCCTCCACGCCCGGAATGGGGGGATTTATCCCCCAGGGCCGCTGCGCAGGCAAACGAGATTTTCCTGCAGTGGGGCATTAGAAAATCTCCGGCAGGCGCCGGAACGCATCAGCCGGGCTGCGGCCGGGCTGCCATCGCCGAAGACCGCCGCCGTCAGCCCTGCGCCTGCGCCCGCGTCGCCGCCAGCAGATGCTCGACAAAGGCCGCGACACCGGGACGCTTCAGGGATTTCTTCTTGCAGTTCAGGAAATTGCCGCGCCCGGCGGTGATCGGCGCGGGATGGGCGAAGACCATCCGCCCCTCGGCGATCGGCGCGCGGACCATATGGTGCCAGCCCAGCATCACCCCCTCGCCCCGCAGCGCGGCGTTCATCAGCAGGCTGACCTTGTTCGTGGACAGGCTCGACGGCGCCTTGGCCCATTCGGCGCCCTGCGCGCGGAACCATTCCGCCCAGCCCAGCGGCTGCCAGCCGATGGCGTCCGCGCTCCAATGCCGGTCGTGCAGGTGCAGAAGGTTCACCCGGTTGAATGCGTCGGCAGTGTCGAAGGGGCCGTGCTCGGCCAGGAAACCGGGCGAGCAGACCGGCTGCGCGATCTCCTGGAACAGGAAATGCAGCTCCTCGCCGACCTCGCAGCGTTCGTTGCCGCAGAGGATGGCGATGTCCACCTCGGAATAGTTGCGCAGCGTGTCGTCGGCATCCGAGGCCAGCACCACGAAGCCGATATCCGGATGCTGGCTGCGGAAGCTGTCGATCAGCGGCTGCAGCCAGAACAGCGACATGCCGTCGGTGGCCGAGACGGTCACGGTCTGCGGCCCCTCGTCCCCCGCCAGAACCGCGACCGCGGCGCTGATCGTGTCCAGCCCCGCCGTCACGGCATGGAACAGGCCCGCGCCTTCGGGGGTCAGTTCCAGCGCGTTGTGCTTGCGGATGAACAGCGGCACCTCCAGCGCGCGCTCCAGCAGGCGGATCTGCTGGCTGACCGCGCCCTGGGTCACGTTCAGTTCCTTCGCCGCCAGGGTGAAGCTCAGATGCTTGGCCGCGACCTCGAAAGTGGCAAAGGCCCCCAGCGAGGGCAGGTAACGGCGCTTGATCGGCGGCATGGCGGCGATGCTTCCCCTTGGACAGGGCATCATTCTAGCCGCGATTGCCACTCTTTCCAGCGCATATAGGCATTGGCGCCGATGGTGTCGAAAGGATGCGGCGGCAGGCGGCCCGGCTCGGCCTCGGCGGTGAAGAACTCGGTGATCATGCTCGACCGCCCGCACAGCATCTCGGCCGCGCCGATGCCGGTCAGGGTGCTGCGGGTGGTGCCCAGCCCGTTGTCCACGCAGGCCGCGAACAGGCCCGGCTCCAGCTCGCGCATGACCGAAACGCCGTTCTTCGACAGGCACAGATGCCCCGACCAGCAATATTCGAAGCGCAGCCCCTTCAGCATCGGGAAGCGCGCGTCGAATTTCCGCCGCATCTGCCGGACCAGCCGGTCGAGGTCGGCGGCGCTGGTGCGCATCTGCGGCCGGTAATATCCGCCCTGGCGGATGACGATGCGGTTGCCGCCCTGCGCCGGGCCGATCCGGCGCACCGTGGTGCCCATCGGGTCCGAGGGGGTGGCGCCCCAGCATTCCTGGCCGCCAAGCGCGCGGATCGCCTCGAGCGACAGCTCCTCGGTCATGCAGGCGTTCAGCATGATGTGCATCAGCCGGCCGCGCTTGAAGCCGAAGCTTTCCAGATGGCCGTTATTGGCCATGATGACCCGTTGCGCCCGGACCTCGCCCTGCGCCGTCGCCAGCCGCCAGCCCTGCGGCGCGGTCTCGATGGTCAGCACCGGCGCGTTTTCATGGATGCGCACGCCGCCGCGCTCCAGCCCGGCGGCAAGGCCCTGCACATAGCCCGCCGGCTGGATCATCGCCGTGCCGGGGGTATAGAGCCCGCCCTTGTAATAGCCGGTGCCGGTGATTTCGCGCATGGCGCGGGCGTCCAGCATCTCATGCGCCTCGCCCAGGTCGCGCAGGTGCCTGGCATAGCTTTCGTTCGCGGCCAGCCCGGCGGCCGAGGCGGCGGCGTTGATCTTGCCGCTGCGCTGGAACCAGCCCTCGGGGATGGCGTATTCCGCCACCGCCTGCGCCGCGAAATCGATGGCATGGCGGTTCAGCCGCGTCAGCTGCCGGTCGTGGCTGTCGCCCGAGCCGGCATAATCCGACGAGGTCAGCTCATGCGGCAGGTCGATCATGAAGCCGGAATTGCGCCCGGTGCCGCCTTCGGAAATCCGCGCGGCGTCCAGGATCAGGACATCCAGGCCGGGGTCGATCTGGTGCAGGCGCCGGGCGGCCGAGAGCCCGGCGAAGCCGCCGCCGACGATGGCGACGTCGCAGCCCGTGCTGCCTTCCAGCCGCGCGCGGGGCGCGACCGGGGGCAGGATGACGCTCCACCCGGCCGGGCCGTTGAAGACCGGGGTGCGGACGGCCTGATGCCGGGCCATGTCAGTCGAGCGCCGTATCAGCGTTGTCGGTCAGGTCCAGCCAGATGGTCTTGAGCTGGGTATACTGGTCATGGGCGTGGACGCTGTTGTCGCGCCCGCCGAAGCCCGATTGCTTGTAGCCGCCGAAGGGGGTGGTCACGTCGCCCTCGCCGAAGCTGTTCACCGTCACCGTGCCGGCCCGCAGCATCCGCGCGCCGCGCAAGGCCCGCTTGCCGTTGGCCGAGAAGATCGAGGCGGCGAGCCCGTATTCGGTGTCGTTGGCCACCGCGATGGCTTCCTCGAAACTGTCCACGACCACCACCGTCAGGATCGGGCCGAAGATCTCCTCGACCGCCAGTTTGGAATCGCGCGCGGTCTCGACAATGGTCGGCTCGATGAAGCCGGGGCTGACGACATTGCCGCCGACCAGCACGTTTTCCGATTTCGCCGCATCCAGATAGCTGCTGACCTTGTCGAAATGCGCCTTCGAGACAAGCGGGCCGACGCGGTTCGCCGGGTCCAGCGGATCGCCGACCAGCCAGCCGGCCGCCTCGGCCCGGACCTTCTCCAGCAGCCGGTCCTTGATGCCGCGCTGCACGATCAGCCGCGAGCCGGCCGAGCAGTTCTGCCCCATGTTCCAGAACGCGCCGTTGACGACATGGCCCGCCACCGCGTCCAGGTCCTCGGCATCGTCCAGCACCACGCAGGGGTTCTTGCCGCCCAGTTCCAGCACCACCTCCTTGAGGTTGCTGTCGGCGGAATAGTTCAGGAAGCGCCGCCCGGTGGCGGTCGAGCCGGTGAAGCTGACCATGTCCACGTCCGGGTGCCGGCCCAGCGGCTCGCCCACTTCGCGGCCCGAGCCGGTGACGATGTTCAGCACCCCCGCCGGCAGCCCGGCCTCGGCGGCCAGTTCGGCGACGCGCAGCGCGGTCAGCGTCGTCTCGCCCGCGGGCTTCATCACCACCGAGCAGCCGGCGGCCAGCGCCGGGCCGATCTTCCAGGCCAGCATCAAGAGCGGGAAGTTCCAGGGCAGCACCAGGCCCACGACGCCCACCGGCTCGCGCACCACCATGGCGATATGGTTGTCGGATGCGGGCGAGACCTGGTCGTAGATCTTGTCGATCAGCTCGGCATGCCACTTGATGACATGGATCGTTTCCGGCACGTCGACGGTTTCGCAGTCGAAGATGGTTTTGCCGGCGTCGAGGCTTTCCTGCACGGCGAGTTCGCGGGCATTCTCCTCCATCAGCGCGGCGAGGCGCAAAAGCGTCTCCTTGCGCTCGCCGGGATGCAGTCGCGACCAGCGCCCGTCCTCGAAGGCGGCGCGGGCGGCTGCGACGGCCAGGTCCACGTCCTGCGCGTCGCAGGCGGCGATCTCGGCCAGCGCCTCACCGGTTGCGGGGTTGGTGGTGGTGAAGGTCTTGCCCGAAATCGCCGGACGGAATTCCCCGTCGATGAAGGCCAGCTTCGGGAAGGTGAGGCCGGCAGCGATGGACTTGTATTCCCCGGTGGTCAGCAGATCGCTCATCTCATTTCCCCTCGACAATGGCCTGGACGGCGGTTTTCAGCGTGGCGATGACGGCTTCCAGCTCGGCCTTCTCCTCGGCGTTCAGGCCCTGCAGCGGCGGGCGCATCGGGCCGGCGCGCAGGCCCGAGACCTCGACCCCATGCTTGACGCATTGGATGAACTTGCCGCCCTGCTCCAGCACCGCCATCAGCGGCATCATCGCCGACATGATCTTGCGGCCCTTGGCGAAGTCGCCGCGCACGGCGCAGGCTTCGTAAAGCGCGACATGCTCCTCGGGCAGGAAGTTCGAGCCGGCGCAGATCCAGCTGCGCGCGCCCCAGGCAAAGAATTCCAGCGCCTGGTCGTCCATGCCGCAAGACATCTGGATCTGCGGATAGTCGCAGGCCAGCGTGTGGATGCGGTTCACATCGCCCGAGCTTTCCTTGATGCCGATGACGTTCTTCGACTGGCTGACGATGTCCAGGAACTCGCGCCCCATGCTGACGCCCATGCGGCCGGGATAGTTGTAAAGGATCACCGGCAGGTCGGCGGCGCGGTCGATCTCCAGCGCGTTGGCGGCGTTCTCGGCCTCGGTCGGCACCGAATAGGGCGGGGTGCCCAGCAGGATCGCATCGGCGCCCATCTCGCGCGCGCCCGTCGCCAGCGCGACGCTGTCGGGGGTGCGCATGGCGCCGGTGCCGACGATGACCGGCAGCCGGCCATCGGCGCGCTCGGTGATGAAGCGGGCCAGCGCCAGCCGCTCCTCGACCGTCTCGGCATAGTTCTCGCCGGTCGAGCCGCCCGAGATCAGGCCATGGACGCCCGCCGCCACCAGCCGCTCGACCAGATCGGCAAGCGCGTCGTAGTCGATCGCGCCATCGGCCTGGAACGGGGTGATGACGGGCGTGTAGATGCCTTCCAGAACCATGCGGGGTGTCATTCGCGGCCTCCTCTGCGCGGGAATATCTCTGCCCAGTTGGTAAGGCAGCCACCGGCGGCGCCGCAAAGGAGAATGTTCAGGCCCCGGGCATTAGAAAAACTACGTCAGCCGCGGGGCGGCGCCGCGCTACCTGATCCCCAGCAGCGACAGGATGAACAGCACCACCACCACGAGGCCGACGAGATAGATGATCGAATGCATGGCGACGCTTCCTCCTGATGCCGGCCCGGATCGCCCGGCCGGCATCGGCTGGCGCGCGATCCGCTGGACCCTGTCGCCCCCGAACAGCCGCCGAGCGGCAAGGTTTCCCGGCTTGATCTTGTTTAAGCCGGCAGGAGGCGCATCCGCGCCGGGGTGCGGCCCGGGCCCCCGGCGCCGGCGCGGGCCGCCGCAGGGAGGGGCTTATTGCGCCGCCAGAAGCTCCGGCACCGACAGCAGGATGAATTCGTTATCCGCCGCCTCGCCGATCTGCCGCCCGCCCGAGAAGGGCAGGTTGTTGTCGTTGGCCAGGATGATGTGCTCTGCGTCGACCCGCGCCACGTCCTCGATGGTGAAGAAGGGGAAGCTGAAATTCCCCTCGGCCGGCTTCAGGCCCGGCAGTGCCTTGCCGTCGGGATCGGCGATGTCCAGCAGGTCGACATGGCCGATGCGGCGCAGATAGCCCTCGGCGTCCCGGCTGGCCGTATCGACCAGCACCACCCGCTTGACCCGCGCGGGCAGCGGATAGCAGGCCGAGAGGTCGGCGGCATCCTCGGGGCAGGCGCGGGCCGCGTCGCCCTCGCCATTGTCGCGCTCGACGATCAGGGCGCGGGTCTCGTCGATGAAGTTGAAATCGCCGATGGCCGTGGCGCCCTCGGACAGCCTGAAGCGATAGCTGTCGCCGGTCCAGTCGGCCTTGCCGGTGTCAAAGGTCATCACCCGCAGGAAATCGCCCTCGGGCTGGCCGTCATCGCCCAGAAGCGGCTTTTCCAGCATCGCCCAAAGCAGGCCGGTGCCCGGCTGCAGCGCCATCCCCTCGTAGCCGCCCGACCGCTGGACGCGGAAATCCTTGCCGGACTGCGCCGGCACGGCGATGCCGGGCGTGTCGGGGCCGGCCAGCGCCTCGCCCTCCAGCAGGGTCGGATGCACCGACAGCACCCGCCCGTCCGGCGCCACCCGCAGGAGATAGGGGCCGAACTCGTCGCCGATCCAGAACTCGCCGTCCAGATACTGGATGCTTTCCGGGTCGAAATCGGCGCCGGTCAGATAGCGGCTCTCGGTCGTCTCGTTGGCGATGCGGAACGGCACCTTGCGGTCGGGATCGCGCAGGAACACGGTCTCCCGCCGCTCGACCGTGCCGGCGGCGAAATCCGGCTGCATGCGGTGAAAGAACAGCATGGCGTCGGGGCTGTTGGCCTTGGAGCCGAATCCGTTGTCGGTCAGGGCGAACCAGCTGCCGTCCTCGGCCCGGTTCATCGCGAAGCCCGACATGCCCTGCACCGGCTGGCCCAAGAAGGGCAGCGCGATGCCCGTCTTGTGGTTGCCATAGGTCGGCCCGGTATCGCCCTCGACCGACATGGGCGTGTCGTTGCGCGCCGCCCCGGTGAAGCGGCCCGACAGCCAGAGGTCGCGCGGCGCATCCGCCGGGGGCGGGATCATGCTGAAGGCGGGCAGGACCGCATGGCCGGCCAGCCGGGCCGGGAAGACCTCTTCTGCAAGGGCGGGAGCGGCGGCAATGGTGCAGGCAAGCAGGGCAGGGCCAAGGCGCATGGGAATTCTCCGTCATGGTTGATCCCGCCGCTTTAGGCCGGGCAGATGACGGGAATGCAGCGGGTCGGTGTCAGAACGGTGATACCGCCCTGCCCCGCACTTCCCTGCCCCGTCCGGCGGCTTGCCGGCAGGGGCGCGATATGGCCCCGCCCGCGGGTTTTTTGGGAACCCGGCCGCGGCCGCGATCCTTTCCCCCGGGGGATGGAACGGGACGGAGTCGGAACCATGCAGCCAGACGGGGGCGGAGCCGGGGCGCAGGACGGGGGCCGGGCGGGCAGGACCGCCGCCTCGGTCTTCGAGGCCGCCGGGCGCGCGGTGCTGCGGCAGGGCCGGCTGCAGGCCGCAAGCTTCGATCCCCGCGCCGCGCGGTTCGAGCTGGCGCAGGCGGCCCGCGACCAGCGCGCGCTTTACCAGGCCGCGCTGAAGGCCGATGCCGAAAGCGAGCATATCACCACCGCCACCCGCTGGCTGCTGGACAATTACCACACCATCGCCGAGACCTATCGCCACCTGACCCGCGACCTCAGCCCGGCCTTCCTGCGCTCGCTGCCGCGGGGCCGTTTCCAGCCGGTGGCCGAACCGATCCCGCGCGTGCTGGCGTTGGCCTGGGACTATGTCGCCATGACCGACGGCGACCTGCGCGAGCGCAGCTTCGCCGATTTCATCGCCGGCGCGCAGCAGGTGGACTGGCTGACCATCGGCGAGCTGTGGTCGCTGCCCTCGATGCTGCGCTATGCGCTTCTGCTGCGCATGCTGCGGCTGAGCGAGGAGACCGAGCACGCCCGCCGCGGCCGGCGCGAGGCCAATGCCGCCATGGACCGGCTGATGGCGCAGGACGAGCCGGGCCCCGCCGATTTCGACCTGGTGGTGCCGGGGCCGGCGCTGCGGAACCCGGCCTTCGTCGCGCAGGCGATCTATCGCATCCATACCGGGCTGGACCGCACCCATGCCATTACCGAGCAGCTGGCCCGCCGCCTTGAGGCGCGCGGCACCACGGCCGAGCAGGTGATGGCCAGCGAGCAGACCCGCCAGACCGAGAACAACGTCACCGCCGCCCATATCATCCGCGCGCTGAAGCGCCTGGACGAGATCAACTGGCGCGAATGGTTCGAGGCCACCAGCCGCACCGAGGCGATCCTGCGCGAGGATCCCGACCACCAGCGGCTCGCCCCCCAGACCCGCAACGCCATCCGCAACCGCATCGAGATGATCGCCCGCCATTCCGCCCTGGCCGAGCCCGAGGTCGCCGAGCGTGCGCTTGCCGCCGCGGCACGGCGCGGCATCCCGGTCTCGGTCGTGCTGCTGGGCGACGACGCGCCGCATTTCGAGGCCGATTGCGGCTATCGCCCGGTCTGGCGCGAGCGGCTGGCGCGGCTGGCGCGCCGCCACGGCATCCTCAGCCTGATCCTGCCGCTGGCCGTGCTGGTGACGGCGGCCTTCGGCCTGGCGCTGGCCTATGTCTCGGCCCAGACCGGCGGCTTCCTGGCCGCGACGCTGATCGTGCTGTCGCTGCCGGCCTTCCTGGACGCCTCGCTGGCGCTTCTGCGCTTCGTCGCCAGCCGGGTGATCCCGCCGGCGCAGCTGCCGGCCTACGGGTTCAAGGACGGCATCCCGCCGGACCATGCGACGCTGGTGGCGATCCCCTGTCTGCTGAGCGGCTTCGACACCATCGACGACCTGCTGAGCAATCTCGAGGTGCATTACCTCGCGAATCCCGACCCGGCGCTCAGCTTCGCGCTGCTGACCGATTTCACCGACGCGCCCGAGGAAACCGCGCCGCGCGACGCCGAACTGCTGGCCTATGCCCGCCGCGGCATCGCCGCCTTGTCCGAGAAATACGCCCATACCGGCCGCCGCTTCTACCTGCTGCACCGCCGCCGGCAGTGGAACGAGGCCGAGGGCGTCTGGATGGGATGGGAGCGCAAGCGCGGCAAGCTGGTCGAGCTGAACGCGCTGCTGCGCGGCAGCGCCGACACCAGCTTCGTCGATACCGGCCCGCGCCCGCCCGAGGGCATCCGCTATGTGGTGACGCTGGACGCCGACACGCGCATGCCGCGCGACACCGTGCGGATGCTGGTCGGGATGATGGCGCATCCGGTCAACCGCCCGGTCTACGACCCGGCGCTGCGGCGCATCGCCCGCGGCCACGGGCTGATCCAGCCGCGCGTGACCTCGCTGCTGAAGCACGGCAGCCAGACCTCGCCCTTCCAGCGCATCCTGTCGCAGGACAAGGGGCTCGACCCCTATGTCTTCACCGTCTCGGACCTGTATCAGGACCTGTTCGACCAGGGCACCTATACCGGCAAGGGCATCTATGACGTCGATGCCTTCATCGCCGCCGCCCAGGACGGCATCCGCGAGAACACGGTGCTGAGCCACGACCTGATCGAGGGCGCCTGGCTGCGCGCAGCGCTGGCGACCGACGTGAACTTCATCGAGGAATATCCCAAGCGCTTCGACGTGGACCTGTCGCGCCAGCACCGCTGGGCGCGCGGCGACTGGCAATTGCTGCCCTATCTGCTGGACCCGCGCAACGGGCTGGACGCGCTGGCGCGGTTCCGCATCGTGGACAACCTGCGCCGCAGCCTGCTGCCGGTGCTGTTGCTGCTGGCCGGGCTGGTGGCGCTGGTCGGCCTGCCCCATGCCGATGCGGTGCTGTGGCTGGGCGTGCTGGGCCTGTCCATGTGCCTGTCGCAGCTGCTGGGCTGGCTGATGGGCTTGATGCCGCGCCAGTCCGGGGTGGCGCCGCTGCGCCACATGCTGGTCATCGGCAACGAGCTGATCGACCAGCTCATGGCCTTCATGATGCGGCTGACGCTGCTGCCGCAGATGGCCTGGAGCATGGTCGACGCCACCGTGCGCAGCCTGTGCCGGGTCTATCTGTCGCGCCGGCACCTGCTGGAATGGACCACCACCGACGCCGTCGCCAGCCGCCGCCACGAAACGCCGACCGGCTATCTGGCGCTGATGCGCGGCGGGCTGGCGCTTGGCCTGGGCTTCATCGCGCTGGTGGCGGCGCTGCGCCCCGACAACCTGGCCCCGGCGCTGGCCATCGGCGTGCTGTGGCTGGGCGCGCCGCTGATCGCCTGGGTCAGCGCCCGCCCGATCGAGCGCGAGGGCGCCCGCCCCCTGACCGGCGAGGAGCGGCTGGAATGGCGGGCCGAGGCGCGGCTGATCTGGCGCTTCTTCGAGACCTTCGTGGACGAGCACACCCATCACCTGCCGCCCGACAACCACCAGGACGATCCGCAGCCGAAACTGGCCGAGCGCACCTCGCCCACCAATATCGGGCTCTACCTGCTCTCGACCGTCAGCGCGCACGAGTTCCGCTGGATCACCCTGGGCGAGGCGCTGGACCGGATCGAGGCCACGCTTTCCACCATCGAGCGGCTGGAGCGCCATCACGGCCATCTCTACAACTGGTATGCCACCGACACGCTGGAGCCGCTGGGCACGCGCTACATCTCGGCGGTGGACAGCGGCAATCTGGCCGGGCATCTCATCACCCTGTCCTCGACGCTGAAGGAATGGGCGCGCAACCCGGCGCTGTATCTGCTGCCCGAGCTTTCGGGCGCGGTCGACATCCTGTCGCTGATGCGCCGGCTGCACGCGGCGATCCCGCGCGAGCGGCGCAGCCTGAACCCGCTGCGCAACCGCATCGAGGAGCGCATCGCCGGCTTGTGGCGCAGCATGGCCACCGGCGACGCGCCGCATCTGGCGCCCCTGCATGTGCAGGGCCATGCCCGCGCCGCCGCCAATCTGCAGGTGCTGATCCAAGGCCTGGTCACCGAGGTTCCGACCGATGCCACGCGCGAGCTGGACTGGTGGGCCAGCCGGCTGGTCCGCACCTGCGACGAGATGGAGAGCCTGGGCCGGATCGACCCCGAAGAGGTCGCCGTGGCGGCCCGGCGCATGGCGGCGCTGGCCGAACGCGCCCGCGCCTTCGCCTTCCAGATGGATTTCGGCTTCCTCTACGACCCCGAGCGCCAGCTGCTCGCCATCGGCTACAATTGCGCCGAGGGCACGCTGGACCAGTCCTTCTACGACCTGCTGGCGTCCGAGGCGCGGCTCGCCTCGATTTTCGCCATCGCCAAGGGCGACCTGCCGACCGAGCACTGGAACCGGCTCGGCCGGCCGATGACGGCCATGGCCTACGGCTCGACGCTGGTCAGCTGGTCGGGTTCGATGTTCGAATACCTGATGGCGCCGCTGATCATGGACGAGCCGCCCGGCTCGATCCTCTACAGCTCCTGCGACGTGGCGGTCGAAGCGCAGATCCGCGACGGCTGGCGCGCCGGCCGGCCCTGGGGCGTGTCGGAAAGCGCCTACAACGCCCGCGACGCCCAGATGAACTATCAGTATTACGCCTTCGGCGTGCCGGAACTGGCGCTGCGGCGCTGGCTGCGCGACGATCAGGTGGTGGCGCCCTATGCCAGCTTCATCGCCGCCACCTTCCGCCCGCGCAGCGCGCTGCGCAACCTGCGCCGGCTGGCGACCCTTGGCGCGCGCGGCGAATACGGCTTTTTCGATGCGGTGGACTTCACCCCCTCGCGCCTGCTGCAGGGCCACAAATGCGCGGTGGTGCGCAGCGTGATGGCGCATCACCAGGGCATGAGCCTGATCGCCATCGCCAATTGCCTGATGGACGGGCTGCACCGCGTCCGCTTCAACGCCGATCCGGTGATCGAAAGCGTCTCGACGCTCTTGCAGCAAAAGACCCCGCGCGAGGTCTCGCCGCTGCTGCGCGAGACGCTGCGCCGCCGGCTGCCCGGCCCTTCGGAGCTGGGCCAGACCGAGATCGTCGAAGTGGCGGATGCCGCATCGGCGCCCCATACCGTCGCGATCATGTCGAACGGGCGGCTGTCGATGCTGCTCGACGCCAGCGGCGCCGGACGGCTGCGCATGGAGGGCGCGGCCATCACCCGCTGGCGGCCCGACCCGGCGGCGGACGTCTGGGGAGAATTCCTGTTCATCCGCGACGTCGGCTCGGGGCGCTGGTGGTCGGCGACGGCGGCGCCGGGCTTCGATCCCGGCATCGCCTATTCCGCCCGGCTGTTCGACTACAAGGCGAATTTCGCCGCCAGCGGCGAGGGCATCCATTGCGAGACCGAGGTGATCCTGTCCGACGACCTGGACGCCCGCGGCGCGCGGGT
Source organism: Paracoccus sp. J55 (assembly GCF_000513975.1). Classification (NCBI taxonomy): domain Bacteria; kingdom Pseudomonadati; phylum Pseudomonadota; class Alphaproteobacteria; order Rhodobacterales; family Paracoccaceae; genus Paracoccus; species Paracoccus sp. J55. The sequence goes on along the minus strand of NZ_AZVA01000020.1, from coordinate 14,827 downwards.
CAAGCTGCGCAACACCTCGGACCGGCCGCGGCAGATCGAGCTGACCAGCTACGGCGAGATCGTGCTGGACCTGAACGAGGCCGACCGCGCCCATACCGCTTTCTCGCGCATGTTCGTCGCCACCGAGGCCCAGCCCGAGCGCGGCCGCATCTTCGCCCGCCGCAACAAGCACAACCCACAGGACCCCGACCGCCACCTGATGCACATGAGCGCGGGGGCGGGCGTGGCCGATGCCACGGCCACCGACCGGCGGCTGTTCGTCGGACGCGGCCGCAGCATCCGCGCCCCCCAGGCGCTGGACAATCCCGACCTGCTGGCCCAGGCGGCGGCGGGCGAAACCTATACGCTGGACCCGATCTTCTCGCTGACCCGGCGGCTGACCATCGATCCGGGCAAGGAGGCGGTGGTGACCTTCTGGACCGTCGCCGCCACCAGCCGCGAGGCGCTGGAGGAGGCGCATCCCCGGCTGATCGACGAATCCGCCTATGAAAACGAACACCAGATGGCCTGGACCCGCAGCCAGGTGCAGCTGCATCACGCCGACATCACCCCCGAGGAAGCGGCGCTGTTCCGCCGCTATGCCGCGCTGCTGGTCTATCCCAACCAGGCGCTCAGCTCGCAGGTGCGCCACGAGATGGGCTCGCAATCGGCGCTGTGGCCGATGTCGGTCTCGGGCGACAATCCGATCATGGTGCTGCGCATCAACGACCCCGACCTGATGCCGGTGGCGCGGCAGGCGATCCGCATGCAGGAATACCTGCGCATGCGCGGCCTGGACTGCGATCTGGTGATCCTGAACGAACAGCGCGTGAGCTATGCCGCGCATCTGCACGAGGCGCTGAACAACCTGTGCCACAGCATGCAGCTGCTGCATTCGCGCCCCTCGGTCTTTGCCGTCGATGCCAACGGGCTGTCGCCCGAGACGCGCGACACGCTGCTGGCCGTCGCCCGCGTGGTGATCCATGCCCAGAACGGCAACCTGGCCGAGCAGATCCAGCGGCTCGAGCCGGCCGAGCTGCGGCGCGGCATCACCCGCCCGCCGTCGCGGCCGCTGCAGCGCCCGGCGCTGCGCCCCGACTTCCCCGCCGAGGAGCTGCATTTCTGGAACGGCACCGGCGGCTTCGACGCGCAGGGCAATTACCTTGTCCGCCTGCGCCATGGCGAGACTACGCCCAATCCCTGGATCAACGTCGTCGCCCGCAGCGATTTCGGCTTCCACATCTCGGCCGAGGGCGCGGGCTTTTCCTGGTCGGCCAATTCGCGCGACCACCAGCTGACGCCCTGGTCGAACGACGCGGTCAGCAACCCGCCGGGCGAAGGCATCCTGATCCGCGACGTCGGCACCGGCGCGATCCATACCCCCTATGCGGCGCTGTCAAGCCAGCGCGAGGCGCTTTACCAATGCCGGCACGGCGCCGGCTTTTCCGAATTCGCCGCCTGGTCGGGCGAACTGGAGATCACCGCGCTGCATAGCCTGACGCCCGACGCGGCCCTGCGGGTGATCGGGCTGCGGCTGGTCAATTGCGGCACGCGCCGGATGACGCTGGACGTGGCGCAGTTCCTTGAGCCGGTGATGGGCGGCTCGCGCGCCAAGACCGCGCCCTATCTGCAGCTGCGCTACCTGCCCGAGGCGCGCGCCGTGGAATGCGAGAACCCCTATTCCATCGATTATGCCGGCCAGCGCATGATCCTGTCGGTGGACAGCGAGGTGACGGGGCTTTGCCTGTCGCGCCTGATCTGGCAGGGCCGCAACCGCGACGCCTGCCTGCCGGCCTGGTTCGATTCCACCCTCAGCCACCGCTTCGTGCGCCGCCATGACGGCGACCCGGTGATGATGCTGGAAACCCGCATCGAGATCGAGCCGGGCGAAAGCCGCACCGTCACCTTCCGGCTGGCCGCCGCGTCCGGCGCCGCCGCCGAGCCGCTGCCGGCGCGGGCCGACACCGCCCGGCAGGCCGCCACCGCGCAGACCGACCACTGGCAGCACATCTTCGGCCGCCTGCAGGTCCAGACCCCCGACCCGGCCTTCGACCTGATGGTGAACCGCTGGCTGCCCTATCAGGCCATCGCCTGCCGGATCCGGGCGCGCTCGGCCTTCTACCAGGCCTCGGGCGCCTATGGCTTCCGCGACCAGTTGCAGGACACCTCGGCCATGCTGGTCTATGACCCGGCGCTGGCCCGCGCCCAGCTGCTGGAGGCCGGCTCGCGCCAGTTCCCCGAAGGCGACGTGCAGCACTGGTGGCTGCCCGGCACCGGCGCGGGGGTGCGCACCATGATCGCCGACGACGTGGTCTGGCTGGGCCATGCGCTGGCGCGCTATGTCGAGGTCACCGGCGACCGCGCGATCCTGGACGAGCCCCTGCCCTTCATCCTGGGCCGCGCGCTGGGACCGGGCGAGCACGACGCCTTCTACACGCCCGAGATCAGCGACCGCACCGCGCCGCTTTACGAACATGCTGCCCTGGCGCTGGAGCTGGCCATCGCCCGCACCGGCGAACAGGGCCTGCCGCTGTTCCTGGGCGGCGACTGGAACGACGGCATGAACCGGGTGGGCGCGGCCGGGCGCGGCCAGTCCGTCTGGATGGGCTGGTTCCTGGCCCAGACCATCGCCATGATGGCGCCCCTGGCCGAGGCGCGGGGCGAGGAGGAGCGCGCGAAACGCTGGCGCGGCCATGCCGCCAAGCTGTCCCGCGCGCTGGACCGGCACGGCTGGGACGGCAGCTGGTATCTGCGCGGCCTCTATGACGACGGCACGCCGCTGGGCTCGGCCTCGTCGCAGGAATGCCGCATCGATTCCATCGCGCAAAGCTGGTCGGTGATTTCGGGCGCCGGCCGCAAGGACCGCCGCAACCCGGCGCTGGACGCGGCGCTGGAACACCTGCTGGACGAGGACGGGATGCTGCTGCGGCTGTTCACCCCGCCCTTTGCCGATGCGCCGCAGGACCCCGGCTATATCAAGGGCTACCCGCCCGGCGTGCGCGAGAACGGCGGGCAATACACCCATGCCGCGATCTGGATGGTGCAGGCGCTGTGCATGGCGGGCCGCGCCGACGACGCCTGGCGGGTGTTCCGGCTGCTCAACCCGATCAGCCATGCCAGCGACGCCGCGACCCTGCGGGTCTATCGCGGCGAGCCCTATGTCGTCGCCGCCGACGTCTACGGCGCCGAGGAAAAGACCGGCCGCGCCGGCTGGACCTGGTATACCGGCTCGGCCGGCTGGCTGCACCGCGTCGCGGTCGAGCATATCCTGGGCCTGCGCATCAGGAACGGCGAACGGCTGGAGGTCGCGCCCGCCCTGCCCTCGCACTGGCCGGGTTTCCGCGCCAGCGTGATGATCGGCGACCGCCGGCACGAGGTCGAGGTCGCGCGCGACCAGAGCGGCGCGCCGCAGGTCCGTGTCGGCTGACGGGACGGGAGGCGGCGGCATGACGGCACGGTCCCGGCACAGGCCGCGGCAGGGAAAGGCCCCGCCTGCTGCCCGCCTTCGCGGCGCGGGCTTACTCCGCCTCGGCCAGCAGGGGCAGGATGCTGCCCCGCTCTTTCAGGCAGCGCAGGGTGAAGATCGAGCGGGCATGCCGGATGCCCGGCACCCGATAAAGCTTGCGGCGCAGGAATTCCTCGTATCCCCGGGTGCCGCTGACCGCCACCTTCAGCAGATAGTCGTAGGCGCCGGTGGTCAGCCAGACCTCCTGCACCTCGGGGATGGCGGCCATGGCGCGGCCGAATTCCTCCAGCCCCTTGTCGTCGTGCCGTTCCAGCGTGATCTCGATGATGACGGTCTCGGCGGCGCCGAGGCGCGACTGGTCCAGGATGGCGGCATAGCCCTTGATGACGCCCTCGGCCTCCAGCCGGCGGGTGCGCTGCCAGCAGGGGCTGGGCGACAGGCCGACCGTTTCGGCCAGCTGGCTGTTCGACAGCCTGCCGTCGCGACTCAGCGCCCGCAGGATCCGGAGGTCGGTCGCGTCCAGCGGGCGCGGGGCAGAAGTTTCGCTCATCATATTACGGTATTGCCAAAAGAATCTTTTGCATTCTTGCTTAGAGGCAGAAATAAAGAAAGGAAATTTTGCAAGGATTTGTGGCATCATCCCTGTGGGAGGAGCGAGATGGAAAGCCTGCAAATCGTCAGTTCTGCCGCCGCCGTCCGCCCGCCGCGGATCGCCCCGGCGGCCGCGATCCGCGGCGCGACGCGCGGGCGGACCCGCCCCTGACCAGTTCCCCGAGGCAAAGGAGGTGCCGATGGAGACGCCAGACCCGAATGACTATCCGCCGCTGAGCCTTGTGGTCCCCGAGCCCGAGGTGCGGCCCGGCGGGCAGCCGGATTTCTCGCATGTCGCGATCCCGCGCGCCGGCACGGTGCGCCGGCCGCCGGTCGATGTGGATCCCGAGGAGATCCGCGACCTGGCCTTCACCATCATCCGGGTGCTGAACCGCGAGGGGCAGGCGGTGGGGCCATGGGCCGAGGCGCTGGACATCACCCCCGAGGACCTGCTGACCGGGCTGCGCCACATGATGACGCTGCGCATCTACGATGCGCGGATGCTGAACGCGCAGCGCCAGCAGAAGACCAGCTTCTACATGCAGCACCTGGGCGAAGAGGCGATCTCCTGCGCCTTCCAGCGGGCCTTGGCGCCGGGGGACATGAACTTCCCGACCTACCGGCAGGCCGGGCTGCTGATCGCCGCCGGCTATCCGCTCAGCTCGATGATGAACCAGATCTTCTCGAATTCCGAGGACCCGATGCGCGGCCGGCAGCTGCCGGTCTGCTATTCCTCGCGCGAGCACGGCTTCTTCACCATCTCGGGCAACCTCGCCACGCAGTTCATCCAGGCGGTGGGCTGGTCCATGGCCTCGGCCATCTCGGGGGACCGCAAGATCGCGGCGGGCTGGATCGGCGACGGCTCGACGGCAGAGAGCGACTTCCACGCCGCGCTGGTCTTCGCCTCGACCTACAAGGCGCCGGTGGTGCTGAACATCGTCAACAACCAATGGGCGATCTCGACTTTTCAAGGCATTGCGCGCGGAGGTTCAGGCACTTTCGCAGCACGCGGGCACGGCTTCGGCATTCCCTCGCTGCGGGTGGACGGCAACGACTATCTCGCGGTGCTGGCGGTGGCGAAATGGGCGGCGGAACGCGCCCGGCGCAACCTCGGCCCGACGCTGATCGAATATGTCACCTATCGCGCCGGCGGGCATTCGACCTCGGACGACCCCTCGGCCTATCGTCCGGCCGAGGAAAGCGCGGCCTGGCCGCTGGGCGACCCGATCCTGCGGCTCAAGAACCACCTGATCGCGCTCGGCCATTGGAGCGACGACCGCCACGCCCAGGCCGAGGCCGAGATCCTGGCCGAGATCACCGAACAGCAGAAGCGCGCCGAGGCCATCGGCACCCTGCATCACGGCCAGCACCCGAGCCCCGCCGACATGTTCGAGGATGTCTATGCCGAGATGCCGCCGCATCTTCTGAAGCAACGTCACGAGGCGGGGTTCTGACATGGCACGCATGACGATGATCGAGGCCATCCGCGACGCGCTGGACGTGGCGATGGAGGCCGACCCGACGGTGGTGGTCTTCGGCGAGGACGTGGGCTATTTCGGCGGCGTCTTCCGCTGCACCGCCGGCCTGCAGGCGAAATACGGCCGCACGCGCTGTTTCGACACGCCGATCAACGAATCCGGCATCGTCGGCGCCGGCATCGGCATGGCCGCCTATGGGCTGAAGCCGGTGGTGGAAATCCAGTTCGCCGATTACGTCTATCCGGCCTATGACCAGATCGTGTCCGAGGCGGCGCGGCTGCGCTATCGCTCGGCCGGGCAATTCACCTGCCCGATGGTGGTGCGCATGCCCACCGGCGGCGGCATCTTCGGCGGCCAGACCCACAGCCAGAGCCCCGAGGCGCTGTTCACCCATGTGACGGGCCTCAAGACCGTGGTGCCCTCGAACCCGCGGGACGCCAAGGGGCTGCTGCTGGCCGCCATCGAATGCCCCGATCCGGTGATCTTCCTGGAGCCGAAGCGGCTTTACAACGGGCCCTTCGACGGTCATCACGACCGCCCGGTGACGGCCTGGAAAAGCCATGAGCTGGGCGAGGTGCCCGAGGGGCATTACACGGTCCCGCTGGGCAAGGCGGTGCTGCGCCGCCAGGGCCGGGCGGCGACGGTGCTGACCTATGGCACCATGGTGCATGTGGCGCTGGCCGCGGCCGAGGAATCCGGCGTCGATGCCGAGGTGATCGACCTGCGCACCCTGCTGCCGCTGGACATGGAGACCATCGTCGCCTCGGTGAACAAGACCGGCCGCTGCCTGGTGCTGCACGAGGCGACGCTGACCTCGGGCTATGGCGCGGAACTGGCGGCGCTGGTGCAGGCGGAATGCTTCTGGCAGCTGGAGGCGCCGATCCGCCGGGTGACGGGCTGGGACACGCCCTATCCGCATACGCATGAATGGAGCTATTTCCCCGGCCCCGCGCGGGTGGCCGAGGCATTGCGTCAACTGGTCGAGGTGGCCTGAGATGGGTATTCACGCAATCCGCATGCCCGATATCGGCGAAGGCATTGCCGAGGCCGAGATTTCCGAATGGCTGGTCAAGCCCGGCGACATCCTGCGCGAGGACGATCCGATGGTCGCCGTGATGACCGACAAGGCGACGGTGGAAATCCCCTCGCCCGTGACCGGCACGGTGGTCTGGCAGGCCGGGGCGCCCGGCGACGTGATCGCCGTCGGCGCCGAACTGATCCGGCTGGAGGTGGACGGGCCGGGCAATGTCGCGGGCGACACGCCCGCCCCGGCGGCCGCCCCGGGGCCGTCGCGGCAGGCCGAAACCGCGCCACCCGATCCCGAACCCGCGCAACCGAAGGCCGAAGCGCCGCCCGAACCCGAGCCCCAGGCGGAAAAGCCGGCACCGAAACCGGCGGCGAAACCCGCGGCGGCCGCTTCCCCCGCGCCCCTGCGCCCCGAGGGGGAAAGGCCCATCGCCTCGCCCGCCGTCCGGGCCCGGGCGCGCGAGGCCGGGGTGGACCTGCGGCTGGTGCGCGGCTCGGGTCCGGCCGGCCGCATCGGTCACGAGGATCTGGACGCCTTCATCGCCTCGGGCGGCATCCCGGCCCCTTCGGGTCCGCAGCCCGACGGTTCGGTCGAGGAGATCCGCGTCATCGGCCTGCGCCGCAAGATCGCCGAGCGCATGCAGGCCGCGAACAGCATCCCGCAGATCACCATCGTCGAGGAGATCGACGCCACGGCGGTCGAGGATCTGCGCGGCCGGATGAACGCGCAGGGCAAGGGCGCGCGGCTGACGCTGCTGCCCTTCATCGCCCGCGCCATCGTGCGCGCCGTGCATGAACAGCCACTGATGAATGCGCATTACGACGCCGAGGCGCAGCTGATCCGCCGCTTTGGCGGGGTGCATCTGGGCATCGCGGCGCAGACCCCGACCGGGCTGATGGTGCCGGTGGTCCGCCATGCCGAGGCGCTGGACCTGCGCGCCACCGCGGCCGAGATCGCGCGGCTGGGCACGGCCGCCAAGGAAGGCACCGCCAAGCGCGACGAGCTTTCCGGCTCGACCATCACCATCACCTCGCTGGGGCCGCTGGGCGCCATCGCCTCGACCCCGATCCTGAATGTGCCCGAGGTCGCCATCGTCGGCGTCAACCGGCTGGCGGTCAGGCCGTTCTGGAACGGCGCCGCCTTCGAGCCGCGCAAGATGATGAACCTGTCCTGCAGCTTCGACCACCGGGTGATCGACGGCTGGGACGCCGCCGTCTTCGTGGCGCGGTTGAAAGAGCTGCTGGAAACCCCGGCGCTGATCTTCGTGGAGGGCTGAGCGATGCGCGAGATCCAATGCAGGCTGCTGGTCATCGGCGCCGGTCCCGGCGGCTATGTCTGCGCCATCCGCGCCGGGCAGCTGGGCGTCGACACGGTGATCGTGGATGCCGAGCCGCCCGGGGGCACCTGCCTCAATGTCGGCTGCATCCCCTCCAAGGCGCTGATCCATGCAGCCGATGAATTCCATAGGCTTGCAGAGCTTTCCTCGAATTCTTCGATGGGCATTTCCGCCGGCGGCGCCCGGCTGGACCTTGGGGCGACGATGGCCTGGAAGGACGGCATCGTCACCCGGCTGACCGGCGGCGTGGCGACGCTGCTGCGCAAGGCCAAGGTGCGGCTGGTCACCGGCCAGGCCACGGTCCGCGACGGCAAGACCGTGCTGGTCGAGACGCCCGAGGGCCCGGTGCAGATCCGCGCCGAGGTGCTGGTCATCGCCACCGGCTCGGAGCCGATCGAGATCCCGGCGCTGCCTTTCGGCGGCAAGGTCATCTCCTCGACCGACGCGCTGGCGCTGACCGAGGTGCCGGGCCGGCTGGCCGTGGTCGGCGGCGGCTATATCGGGCTGGAGCTGGGCATCGCCTATGCCAAGCTGGGCGCCGAGGTGACGGTGGTCGAGGCCGCGCCGCGCATCCTGCCGCAATACGATGCCGAGCTGACGCGGCCGGTGGCGCAGCGCCTGACCCAGCTGGGCGTGCGCGTGCTGACCGGGGCGCGGGCCGGCGGGCTGTCGGACAGCGGCGCGCTGCGCGTCGCCGGCGTGGACGGGGCCGAGGACATCCAGGCCGACAAGGTGCTGGTCACCGTCGGCCGCCGCCCCCGCGCCACCGCCGCCGGGCTGGCCGGGCTGCGGCTGGAGATGGCGGGACCGTTCATCCGCATCGACGAACGCTGCCGCACCTCGATGGCCGGGGTGCTGGCCATCGGCGACGTGACCGGAGAGCCGATGCTGGCGCATCGCGCCATGGCGCAAGGCGAGATGGTGGCGGAACTGGTCGCGGGCCAGCGCCGCGCCTGGGACAAGCGCGCCATCCCGGCGGTCTGCTTCACCGATCCCGAGATCGTCAGCGTCGGCATTTCCCCCGAGGAGGCGGCAGCGGCGGGGCGCGAGGTCGTCACCGGCCTTTTCCCCTTTGCCGCCAACGGCCGGGCGATGACGGCCGGGGACGAAACGGGCTTCATCCGCGTCACCGCCCGCGCCGATACGCATGAGGTGCTGGGCATCCAGGCGGTCGGGGCCGGCGTGGCCGAGATGGCCGGCGGCTTCGCCCTGGCGCTGGAGATGGGCGCCCGGCTCGAGGACATCGCCGCCACCATCCACGCCCACCCGACCCGCGGCGAGGCGCTGCACGAGGCCTGCCTGCGGGCGCTCGGCCACGCCCTGCATATCTGACAGGCCCGCATCCCGGCCGGGCGGCGACCCCGTCGCCGCCCGGCCGCAACGCCGCGCCGTCATGGCCCGGCCGTCCCGCCCGCAGGGCCGCGCAGGCCGCAGGATCTTCAACAAAGCTTCACGAAGCTGAGCCGTTTTCGTCACGCAAGCCCTCTATCAGCCCCCCAACCGCTCATGGAGGGCCCGCCTTGCTTGCAGTTCAGAACGTCACCCGCGTCTTTTCCGGGCGTGCCGCGGTGGACGATATCAGCTTTGCCGTGGACGGCCCGGCCTTCGTCGGCATCATCGGCCGGTCGGGCGCGGGCAAGTCCACCTTCCTGCGGATGATGAACCGGCTGACCGACGCCTCGGCCGGGCGGATCTGCGTGGACGGGCGCGACATCCTGGCGCTGCGCGGCCGCGACCGCCGCGCCTGGCAAAGCCAATGCGCGATGATCTTCCAGCAGTTCAACCTGGTGCCGCGCATGGACGTGGTTTCGAACGTGCTGCACGGGCTGCTGAACCGCCGCCCGGTGCTGGCCACGCTGTTCAACCTCTGGCCGCGCGCCGACATCCTGCGCGCGCTGGAGATCCTCGACCGGCTGGGCATCGCCGAACAGGCCCCCAAGCGGGCCGAGGCGCTGTCGGGCGGCCAGCAGCAGCGCGTCGCCATCGCCCGCGCGCTGATGCAGGACCCCCGGATCATCCTGGCCGACGAGCCCATCGCCAGCCTCGACCCGATGAATGCGCAGATCGTCATGGACACGCTCAAGCGCATCAATGTCGAGGACGGGCGCATGGTCATCGCCAACCTGCATACGCTGGACACGGCGCGGCGCTATTGCGACCGGGTGATCGGCATGCGCGACGGCCGCATCGTCTTCGACGGCACGCCCGCGCAGCTTTCGACCGGCGTCGCCCGCGACATCTATGGCGCGGACCACAGCTTCAACGAGGCCGCGACCTCGACCGCCATCCCCGCCGACGCCGCGGCCGATGCGGCCTATGCCGCGCGGCTAATGGCCTGACGATCCCTGCATACTCGCAACCCATGGAGAGACCATGAAACCGCTTGCCCTGGCGCTTGCCGCCGCCACCGCCTTCACCTCGGCCGCCACCGCCCAGCCGATCACCGGCTTCAACCTCGGCATCATGGGCGGCGAGAACGCGCAGGACCGCATGACCTCGAACGAATGCTACCGCGCCGCCATCGAGGCCGAGCTGGGCGTGCCGGTCAAGGTCTTCACCCCCGCCGATTACGACGGCGTCATCCAGGGCCTGCTGGGCGGCACGCTGGACATGGCCTGGCTGGGCGCCTCGGGCTATGCCAAGATCCATCTGACCGATCCCGAGGCGGTCGAGCCGGTGCTGACCAAGCAGAACATGGACGGCTCGACCGGCTATTACGCCATCGGCTTCGCCCGCAAGGACAGCGGCATCGCCTCGATCGAGGATGCCAGGGGCAAGTCCTTCGCCTTTGCCGAGCCGAACTCGACCTCGGGCTATCTGGTGCCGGGCGCCGAACTGGCCGAGACCCATGGCAAGCTGGAGGATTTCTTCGGCCAGGTCCGTTTCGCGGGCGGGCATGAACAGGCCATCATCGGCGTGGCCAACGGCGATTTCGACGCCGGCGTCAGCTGGGCCGACGGGCTGGGCGACTGGGAGGACGGCTATAACTCGGGCGCCTTCCGCAAGGCCGCCGATGCCGGGCTGGTCGAGATGAACGACCTGGTCGAGATCTGGAAGTCCAAGCTGATCCCGGAAGGGCCGATGGTGCTGCGCAAGGCCCTGCCGCAGGAGGTCAAGGACAAGGTCACGAAGCTGACCGCCGACCTGCACGAGACCGACAAGGCCTGCGCCTATGGCGTCGCGCATGGCGAGGCCATGGATTTCGTGCCGGTGACGCATGACGCCTATCTGGGCGTGGTCGCCGCCCGCAAGCTGCAGGAAACGGCGCAGTAAGCGCCTTTCCCCGGCCGCGTCCCCGTGCCGGGGCGCGGCCTTCGCATTTCAGCCGCAGGACTCTCATGGCCGCCCTTGCCCCGGACCATATCCGCGATGCCTATCTGGAACTGGCCCGACGCCGCCGGCTTTACGGCGGGCTGTTGCTGGTGCTCTTCGTCGCCATGATGGCGGCGGGGTTCCGGCTGGCCGAAAGCCGCAATGCCGGCGGCTTCGTCGACGGGCTGCCGATGGTGCTGGCCTTCCCCTCCGAGGTGCTGACCGAGGCCTGGCAGAAGCGCGCGAACCTGCCGGGCCTGCTGGCCAAGCACCTGCCCTCGCTGGTCGAGACGCTGAACATCGCCGCCGTCTCGACGCTCATGGGCGGGCTGATGGCGATGGGGCTGGCGCTTCTGTCGACGCGCGGGCTGGCGCGCTGGCCGCGGCTGACCGGGCTGTTCCGCCGGCTGATGGACGCGCTGCGCGCCGTGCCCGAGATCGTGATCGCGCTGGTGCTGATCTATATCCTCGGCGGCGGGCCGGTGCCGGCGGTCATCGCCATCTCGCTGCATACTGCCGGCGCGCTCGGCAAGCTGTTTTCCGAAGTGGCCGAGAATGCCGACCTGAAGCCGGTCGAGGGGCTGGCCTCGGTCGGCGCCGGCTGGGGCCAGCAGGTCGGGCTGGGGGTGCTGCCGCAGGTCGCGCCGAACTGGCTGTCCTATGCGCTGATGCGCTTCGAGATCAACCTGCGCGCCAGCGCCATCCTGGGCTTCGTCGGCTCGGGCGGCATCGGCTACGACCTGAAGCTGGCGATGCAATGGGGCACGGGCCGCTATGACGAGGTGGTGGCGATCTTCCTGCTGCTGTTCGTGGCCATCGTCGCCATCGACCGGCTGTCCGACCACGCGCGCAGCCGGCTGGTAAGGGGCTGAACCATGACGACCACCGCCACGCTTTCCCCCGCGCTGACCGATACCGTGCTGACCCGCTTTGCCCGCCGCCGGCTGGCAGCCTTTGCGGTGCCGCTGGCGATCCTGGCCTATCTGGCCTATGCCGCCATCGCCTTCGACATCGCCGGGCTGGCCGGGCGGGCGCGGATGGACAATGCCGCCGTGCTGCTGGCGGATTTCTGGCAGCACAAGACCCATGTGACGCGCGACAACCGCACGGGCGCCTTGCGCGTCGCCATCGACGGCGAGGCCAAGGGCACCTATCCGCCGGATCGCCTGCCCACCTGGATCGCCGCCGAGGGCGATGCGACCCGCATCGACCTGGGCCACGGCCATGTCGTCACCTATGACGCGGAGGGCGCGCGCTACGACGTGCCCGGCTACGGCCTGATCGACATCCGCCAGCAGGACGGCGGGCTGCACCTGACCGCGCCCGAGCCGCTGCCGGACTGGATCAACGCCACGGACAGCCGCGTCAGCGTCACGACCGAGGCCGGGCGCTTTGCCTATACCCGCGCCAAGGTCGAGACCTTCCGCTATCAGCCGGGCTGGGCGCTGTTCTTCTTTACCCTGGACAGCCCGTTTCACTACATGAGTTGGCCCGAGATCGCCGCCAGCGCGCTTTGGGGGCCGCGCGTCGATCCCGGCCTGCCCAACATCGCCGCCATGGCGCGCGATTTCTGGACCAATGCGATGTGGCGGCATGGCGACGTGATCTGGGCGATGTTCGAGACGGTGCTGATGGCCTTTCTGGGCACGTTCGGCGCGGCGCTGGTGGCGCTGCCGCTGGGCTTCATGGCGGCGCGCAATATGATGCCGCTGGGCGCGCTGCGCTTCGGGCTGCGGCGGGTCTTCGACTTCATCCGCGGCGTGGACGGGCTGATCTGGACCATCGTGCTGGCCCGAGCCTTCGGTCCCGGCCCGATGACCGGCGCGCTGGCGATCCTGCTGACCGACACGGGAAGCTTTGGCAAGATGTTCTCGGAAGCCCTGGAAAACATCGACGAAAAGCAGGTCGAGGGCATCCGCTCGACCGGCGCGGGCGCCGTGCAGCGGGCGCGCTTCGGGGTGATCCCGCAGGTGACGCCGGTGCTGCTGAGCCAGGTGCTGTATTTCCTGGAATCCAACACGCGCGGCGCCACGGTGATCGGCGCCATCGTCGGCGGCGGCATCGGCCTGTTGCTCACCCAGGCGATCCAGACCCAGAAGGACTGGGAGGACGTGGCCTATTACATGGTGCTGATCGTGCTGATGGTGATGGCGATGGACAGCTTCTCTGGCTGGCTGCGCCGCAGGCTGATCCGGGGCTAGACGCCTCTCCGTCGCGGCGATCCGGGATCGCGGGTCGCCGCCCCAAGGCCGCGCCGCCCAAGGGCGCCTGAAGCCAGGGCGGCGCGCTCTCCCTGGCGTCCAGCGTTCTTTTCGGGCTGCTGCTTTTGGCCTGCGTTGCGCTGTGGATCATGGTGCGGCGCGGGCTGGTCTGAGCCTGCGCCGCGGCGGGCTCACATGCCGCTGTAAAGCGGGAAGCGCGCGCAAAGCGCCTCGACCTCGGCCTTGACGCGGGCCTCGACCTCGGCATTGCCCGCCTCGCCATGCGCGGCCAGCCCGTCCACCACCTCGACGATCCAGCGGGCGATCTGGCGGAACTCCTCCTCCTTGAAGCCCCGCGTGGTGCCGGCCGGGGCGCCCAGACGGATGCCCGAGGTCACGAAGGGCTTCTCGGGATCGAAGGGCACGCCGTTCTTGTTGCAGGTGATATGGGCGCGGCCCAGGGCCGCCTCGGTCGCCTTGCCGGTCACGCCCTTGGGGCGCAGGTCCGCCAGGCACAGGTGGTTGTCGGTGCCGCCCGAGACGATGTCGATGCCGCCGCGCATCAGCTCGTCCGCCATGGCGCGGGCATTGGCGACGACCTGCGCGGCATAGTCCCTGAACTCGGGGCGCAGCGCCTCGCCGAAGGCCACCGCCTTGGCGGCGATCACATGCATCAGCGGGCCGCCCTGCAGGCCGGGGAACACGGCCGAGTTGATCTTCTTGGCGATCTCGGCATCGTTGGTCAGCACCATGCCGCCGCGCGGGCCGCGCAGCGATTTATGCGTGGTCGTGGTCACCACATGGGCATGCGGCAGCGGCGAGGGATGCTGGCCGCCCGCCACCAGCCCGGCGATATGGGCCATGTCGACCATCAGCCAGGCGCCCACCTCGTCGGCGATCTTGCGGAATTCGGCCCAGTCCCAGATCCGCGAATAGGCGGTGCCGCCGGCCAGGATCAGCCTGGGCTTCGTCTCATGGGCCTTTTTGCGGATCTCCTCCATGTCCAGCAGCTGGTCCTGCTGGCGCACGCCGTAGCTGACGACGTTGAACCACTTGCCCGACATGTTGACCGGCGAGCCATGCGTCAGGTGGCCGCCCGAATTCAGGTCGAGCCCCATGAAGGTGTCGCCCGGCTGCAGCAGCGCCAGGAACACCGCCTGGTTCATCTGGCTGCCGCTGTTCGGCTGGACATTGGCGAAGCCGCAATCGAAGAGCTGCTTGGCGCGTTCGATGGCCAGCTCCTCGACCACGTCGACATATTGGCAGCCGCCGTAATAGCGCTTGCCGGGATAGCCTTCGGCATATTTGTTGGTCAGGACCGAGCCCTGCGCCTCAAGCACCGCCTTCGAAACGATGTTCTCGGACGCGATCAGCTCGATCTCGTCGCGCTGGCGGCCAAGCTCCTGGCGGATCGCCCCGAAAATGGCAGGGTCGCGG